>NZ_CP084910.1:1672500-1972500 GCF_020535245.1 Asticcacaulis sp. AND118
TGTCGCCCATGATCATCAGCGTGGCGTGGTTTTTGGTCCAGCATTCGCCGATATTGGGGCAGGCCGCCTCTTCGCACACCGTCACCAGCTTGGCGTCGCGCACAGTCTGGCGCGTGGCGTTATAGCCTTCCGAGCCCGGCGCCTTGACGCGCAGCCAGTCCGGCTTTTTCAGAACCGGGGTGTCCGGACGATTCTGCTTTTCGGGATGGCGCAGTTCCGGCTTTGAAACCGTGGCGTCGAGCCGGTTGATCAGGGTAACCATGAGGGCACTTTAATGATGAAATAGTTCGTCTCTAATTGGGCTTTTTACCCGGCAATATCAAGCCAAAAGGCCCAGATGATCCTCACTTAGGGTAACAGGCCAAATACGAGGGATAGCCGCACAATGGAATCTCGCCTAAGCTGAATCCATGCCCGCCAACCGCCTGCCCCTGCCTGTCCTGTCCCGCCGCCTGTTCATGGCCGGCGCAGCGGCCGGCATCGGGCTTGCCGGATGTACCCGCGAGGATGGGCCGGATCAGCCAGGCGCGGCCTTTATCGACTCGCAGATCCCGCCCGGCCTGTCGCCGGACGCCTATCCGCCCGCCGGCTTCGTGTGGAGCGGCTTCAAGCACGGCACCCTGCCCGAAGCGCGCTACGGCGTCGCCGCCCCGCCGCTCAATCCGCGTGCCCACCTGCTGATACTGGCCGACGCCCGCTATCCCGCCGAGGTCTATTTCGCACTGGCCCGTCAGGCGGTCGAGGACCATCTCAGCGTATGGATACTGGAAGCGCCGGGTCAGGGCGGATCGGGCAAGTATTTGCTGCAAAATCAGGATATTGTCCTGCCTGACTTCAGGCATCCTATAAAGACCGCTGAGGCCTTTGTCACGCAAACGATCCGGCCTTCCCCCGCCAAGCCTTTGTACATATTCGGGCATGGTTCCGGCGCGCTGACGGCGCTGGCGCTCGACACCCGCCCGTGGCCGCTGAAGGCCGTTCTGGCCTATGCGCCGTGGGATGCGTCCCAGTCCGCTTCGCCGGAGGAATGGCATCGGGAGGACGATCCCACCGATGCGTGGGCCAGGGCGGCGCACCGCTGGCGCATGGCCAATCCCGACCTCCGCCGCGTCCACCTCAGCGAAGGCTGGCTCAAACAGATGGTTGAAGCGCGCAAGGCGCTGGGCGGTTTCCGGCTGGAGCTGGGCCGCGCGTCGCCGCCGCTGATTCTGGCCGGTGAAGGTGATCTAAAACCCCTGTGCGACGGACGACACTCCTGCGAGGTGAAACCCGTTGCCGGTGAAGGCGAACTGACACCTGTTTTCCAGGCCTTTCTGAGCATTGACGTCTGATTTCTTCGTCAGATCGCAATTATTTGAACATTGTTCAATTGACTTGCGGCGCGCAGCCTCATAGGGTGTGACCAGAATTGACCGGCAGCCGCATTGCATGACGGCCCCTAAGCCGGCCAAAGGGAGTGATCGCGCATGGTGCGCTCTTTTGATGTCGAAGCCGAAACGAAGTCTCTGTTCGACGCGCTTCTCGACGCTGCGGAAAAACATGGCAAATCCAAGATCATTATCGAGGATCAGGACCGCCAGCCCATAGATTACAACGAGTTCGTCCTGCGCAGTTTCGTGCTGGCGCGCCTGTTCGACAAGGCCTTGAGGCGCGAGACGCGCATCGGCCTGATGCTGCCGACCTCGATGGGCGGGGCTTTGAGCTTTTTCGCCCTGCACGCCCACGGCCGCACACCGGTGATGATCAATTTCACTGCCGGCCCGGCCAATATCAAGACCGGCTGCCTGACGGCCAAGGTCAAGACGGTCATCACCTCGAAACGCTTTATCCAGCAGGCCAAGCTGGAGGACCTCGTCGAGGCGATGGGCCACTTTGTGCGCATCCTCTATCTCGAAGACCTGCGCAAGTCGCTGTCCCTGCCGGACAAACTTTACGGGCTGGCGGCGTCGAAGCTGCCGCGCCGCTTCGCCCACCGCGCCAAACCATCGGATATCGGCGTCATCCTGTTTACGTCGGGCAGCTTCGGCACGCCGCGCGGCGTGGTCCTGACCCAAGCCAATCTGGTGCTCAACTGCGCTCAGATCGCCGCCCATATCGACCTCAAACCGGAATGGGTGTGCTTCAACCCCATGCCGATCTTCCATTCGCTGGGTCTGACGGGCGGGGTGCTTCTGCCCCTGCTGCAAGGGATGCGCAGCTTCCTCTACCCCTCGCCCCTGCACGTCAAGCAGATCCCCGGCCTGCTCAAGGAAACCAAGGCGTCGCTGCTGTTCTCGACCGACACCTTCCTCAACCAGTACGCCCGTCAGGCGCAACCGGACGATTTCGCCACACTGGCCTTCGTCGTCTGCGGCGCCGAAAAGGTGCGCGAGGAAACGCACAAGCTGTTCGCCGAACAGTACGGCCTGACCGTCATCGAAGGGTATGGCGTCACCGAAACCTCGCCCGTTCTGGCGGTCAATCAGCCGAGCGACAACCATCACGGCACGGTGGGCCGCGCCCTGCCCGGCATGCAGTTGCGCCTTGAAGTCGTCGAAGGCATTCCCGAAGGCGGGCGCTTGCACGTAAAAGGGCCGAACGTGATGGCCGGCTATATCAACCTCGAAGCGCCCGACGTCATCGAAGCGCCCAGGGACGGCTGGCACGACACCGGAGATATTGTGGCGATCGACCGCAACGGCTGCATCCGCATTCTCGGTCGCGCCAAACGTTTCGCCAAGATCGCCGGCGAGATGGTGTCGCTGACGGCCGTTGAGCGGCTGGCCGAAGAGGTGTGGCCCGACAATCGCCACGCCGTCGTATCGCTGGCCGATGACAAGAAGGGTGAACGTCTGGTACTGCTCACCGACCTTCAGTCGGCGGACCTTTCTTCTCTTGCCGATCAGGCAAAGGAAAAGGGGGTGCCGTCTCTTGCCATCCCGAAAAAACTGGTCAAGGTCGAGTCGATCCCGGTGCTGGGCTCCGGCAAGACCGACTATGTCACCCTGCAAAAACTGGCCGAAGTGGTGGCTAACGCCGCTTGACACCCTGTGGAAGACAGGGTTAAGGCGGAAACATGGCCCTGACCTGCAACCCTGATCGGCGTGCAAAGATCGGAAGCGAAACCCGCTTCTGGACGATGCTGGCTGTCGTCATGGGACTGCTGGTTCAGGTGCTGTTCCCGCCGCACCTGCTGGCGGCATCGCGCGACGGGCCGGGCTTCGTCCTGTGTAACAGTGCGGTTCAGGTGGTCGATACCGGCCTGAGTCAGGCCGTCGCCAAGGATAAAACCGACAAGACTATTCAGGGCCTGAAGTGCGCCGACTGCGTGCTGGCGGGCCTGACCGGCTTGCCGCAGCCGGACCTCGGTGTCATTCCCGTCGTTTATGCGGAAATCGCCGAACCGCTGACGCCCGTGCGCGGCACGGCGCAACCCAAGGCGCGCGCGCCGCCGCGTCCGCACTCCTGCGGCCCCCCACACCTCGTCTGATCGCTTTCCGCTCAGCGTGCATCGCACGCGCTGATATGTCGTGCTTTCAGACAGGTTATTTCATGAAAACCCGTATTCTCGCGCTGTGCCTCAGCGCCTCCGGCCTCGCCCTGTGCGCCGCCCTGCCCGCTTTTGCCGCTGATGACGCCGAAGACATCCCCACCGTTATCGTCACCGGTCGGCTGAACCCCGAAGACCCGTCCGCCGTGCGCGACACCCGCGCCAGGCTTTCGCGCACTCCCGGCGCCGTGTCGGTCGTCGCTTCCGAAACCTACAGCAACAGCTATGCGCTGGGGCTCTATGACACCCTGAAAAACGTCTCCGGCGTCTTCGCGCAGAAGAAGTTCGGGGAAGACAGCCGCTTCTCGATCCGCGGCTCCGGCATCGGCAATTCCGCCCACAATCGCGGCTCATGGCTGTCTATCGACGGCGTACCGGTCAATCAGGCGGATGGCTCGGGTGATTTTCAGGAAATCGACCCGCTGTCGGCGCGCTATATCGAAGTCTATAAGGGCGGCAACGCCCTGCGTTTCGGCGGCGCGCAACTGGGCGGAGCGGTCAACTACGTGACCGCCAACGGCCGCAATGCCGGTTACCGCACGCTCCTGCGTCTCGAAGGCGGCAGCTTTGGCACCCGCCGGGCGCAACTGGCCTATGCCGATGTCATCGGCGATTACGACCTCTATCTGTCGGCCAGCACCACCCATGCCGACGGCTGGCGTGACAACTCTGAACAGAACGGCAAGCGCGTGACGCTGAATGTGGGCCGCCGCTTCGGCGAAGGCCGCTCGCTGCGCTTCATTTTTCAGGGCAACGACCTCGATCAGCGCATTGCCGGTGCCCTGACGCTGCAACAGGCCCTGACGACGCCGAAGATGACGACCGCCGCCAACTATCCGCTGCTGCGTTATGGCCGCAACGTCAAATCCGCGCGCAGCACGGTGCAGGGCGACTGGCGGATCAATGACAACTGGCGCGTCGAAGGCGGCGTCTATGCCGCCTGGAAGCAGCTCATCCACCCCATCTCCATCTATATTGATCAGCAATATCAGAACTATGGCGCATTCGCCCGTGTCGACGGTCAGGGCAGCATGGGCGGAAA
This sequence comes from Asticcacaulis sp. AND118, assembly GCF_020535245.1. Classification (GTDB taxonomy): domain Bacteria; phylum Pseudomonadota; class Alphaproteobacteria; order Caulobacterales; family Caulobacteraceae; genus Asticcacaulis. The sequence continues at coordinate 1,677,072 of NZ_CP084910.1, forward strand.
ACGCTACGATGTCTTCGCCGGGGTCAATTACAGAAGCGGCAATATCGACGCCCATACTTTCGCCAATGCCAACGGTTTACCCGGCATGGTGATGGGCAATGCCGTACAGAACGCCGAAAGCTGGGATGTCTTTGCCGAAGGCCGCCTGTTCGTTACGGACCAACTGGCCCTGATCGCCGGCGGGTCCTACGGCTGGACCGGACGCGATTACACCAACTATCTCAATGCCGCTAACAATGCCGATAAAGACTTCGACTGGTTCGCACCGCGCATCGGCCTTCTGTGGCAAAATGCCGGCGGTCAGCAGGTCTTCGCCAATGTCACCAAATCCGTCGAAGCCCCGACCTATGGCGCTCTGGTGCAATCGCCGCTGCCGCAATTCACCAGCGTCCGGCCCCAGGAAGCCGTGACCGCTGAAATCGGCACGCGGGGACGTTCCCAAAACCTGACCTGGGATGTGGCGCTTTATCGTGCCGAAATCGACGGTGAAATGCTCAACTTCATCGTGTCGCCCGACATTCCTGCGGCGACCTTCAACGCCGAAAACACGATCCATCAGGGCCTTGAAGCGGCGCTTGACTGGCGCATCGGGGCTATCGGTGACTGGGCCGTCATGGCGCGCCAGACCTATACCTGGTCGGATTTCAAGTTCGATAGCGACAAGACCTATGGTGACGCCCGCCTGCCGGTCGTGCCGGAGCACTATTATCGCGGCGAACTGGCCTTCAGCTCAAAGCGCGGCTGGCGCATCGCACCGGCGGTCGAATGGACACCGTCCGATGTGTGGGTGGACTATGCCAACACGCAGAAGGCTCCCGGTTTCACCGTGTGGAATCTGTCGGCGTCAAAGCGCGTCAATGACGGACTGGAGGTCTTCGTCGAAGGCCGCAATCTGGGCGACACACGCTATGTGTCGAGCGTGACGGCGGTGACGGACTTCACCCGGGTCGCCGCCAGTGCCCGCTCGGCCTTCTGGCCCGGCGAAGGCCGCGCGCTTTTTGTTGGTCTCAAGCTGACGGGGAAGTAAGATGAAAACGGCGGCGAGCGAAAAAGCCCGCCGCCGGATCATCGACTACCGGATGATCTGGCGCTGGCATTTTTATGCAGGACTGCTCTGCATTCCCTTCATTATCGTTCTGGCCCTCACCGGGTCGATATATCTGTTCAAGCCGCAAATCGAAGCGGCTATCGACCGTCCCTATAACGGCTTGACGGCCGCGCCTTTGCCCCTGTCTTTGCAGGTCGAGGCGGCTTTACGGGCCTTTCCCGGCGCGTCGCTTCAGTCGGTAGAGATACGGCAAAATCCGGCGGACGCGGCCCGCGTGGTCCTCAGTGACAAAGGCGAGCGCACGCGCGTCTATGTCCACCCGCAAACCCTGTCGATCCTGAAATCGGTGCGTGAAGACGACCGGTTCCTCAATGTGGTCAAGACCATCCACGGTGAACTGGTCATGGGGCAGTTCGGTACTTTGCTGGTGGAAACGGCGGCGTGCTGGGCGCTGGTCATGATCGTCACCGGCCTCTATCTGTGGTGGCCGCGCGAGGCGAAAGGTCTGGCCGGAGTCTTCTGGCCGCGCATGGGGTTGGGGCGGAAACAGTTCTGGCGCGATCTGCATGGCGTGGTCGGCATCTATGTATCCGTCTTCGCCATTTTCCTGCTTTTGACCGGCCTGCCGTGGACGACGGTCTGGGGCGCGGGTTTCAAGGCCGCACGGCAGGTCTTTGCCGAACAAACGATCAAGCCGGACTGGTCCAGCGGCCGAGCGGCGGAAAAAAGGGCTGATCCCCACGCGCACCACGGCCACGGCGCGCCAACGCCGTCAGGCGCGATAGACGTCTCACAACTCGACGCCATGACAGCGGAACTGCGCGCGGCAAACCTGCCGCCCCCGGTCATGCTGGTGGCGCCCACGCTGAAACAGCCAAACTGGCAGGGCGTGTCTCAGACCCAAAATCGCCCGCAAGCCCTGACCGTAACCTTCGATCATATGGGCATGATCGAAAATCAGAAGGTGTTTGCGGACAAGCCGCTGATCGATCGCGTCGTCGCCATCGGCATTGCCGCCCACGAAGGGCAGTTGTTCGGCTGGCTGAATCAATTCCTCGGCGTCCTGACCGCGGCGGGACTGGTACTGTTGTGCGTGTCCGCCGTCATCATGTGGTGGCAGCGTCGTCCGGACAAGGCGCACCTGGGGGCGCCTTCCCGCCTACCGGACGAACGACTCGGCGCGGGTCTGGTTGTTCTGATACTGGGGCTGGGGCTGTTCCTGCCGATGATGGGCCTGTGCCTGATCATCGTAGGCGTGATCGAATTCGCCGTCCTCAGGCGTATCGCACCGGTCAGGACGTGGCTGGGTTTGACGTGACCGAGGCCGAAGTGCTGGACTCGCCATCGGTGATATAGTCCATGCCGTCCGCCGGCGAACGCGGCGGGTCGGTTGGCTTGCAGGCCGCAAGCAATATGACGGTGGTGAATAGCAAGCGTTTCATCTCACTAGGGTAAACCGGCCCAAGTAAAAAGCCGCTGCGGAAACGCAGCGGCTTATATAGAGGTATCGAACCACGGATGGTCACGGATATGGCCGCTTCGCGTTCTTCAACACGGATATACGTGTCGCCGCCAGAGGCGGCATCCGTGCCTTATCCGTGGCCGATGCTTACAGGTTGATCATGCGACCGTCGGCATCCAGAGAGGCTTCCAGAATCGCTTCCGACATGGTCGGGTGCGGGAAAACCGTCCCCTGCAGGTCTTCTTCCGTCGCTTCCATGGTGATGGCCAGACAGAAGCCCTGTACCATTTCCGTGACGTTGGCGCCGATCAGGTGCGCGCCCAGTAGAGCGCCCGTCTTCTTGTCGAAGATCACCTTAACGAAACCGCCCGGCTCACCGGCGGCAATCGCCTTGCCGTTGGCCTTGAAAGGGAAACGGCCGATCTTGACGTCCAGGCCCTTTTCCTTCGCGCCCTGCTCGGTGATACCGACAGAGGCGACTTCCGGGGTGGCGTAGGTGCAGCCCGGAATCGGCGGGTTCAGGTTGGACAGCTTCTTGCCGGCCATATAGTCGGCGGCGTGCACGGCTTCGTGCGAAGCCTTGTGCGCCAGCCAGGGCGGCCCGGCGCAGTCGCCGATGGCGTAGAGGCCCTTGACGTTGGTCTTGCCGTGGCTGTCGTTCTTGATGTGACCGCGGTCCATCTCGACGCCCAGCTTTTCCAGACCGAGGTTTTCGGTGTTGGCCACGATGCCGACGGCCACGATGCAGCCTTCGGCTTCGAGCACCTCGGCCTTGCCACCGACCTCGACCGAAACCTTCACGCCAGAGCCCGACTTCTCGACCTTGGTCACCTTGGCGCCGATGCGGAACTTGAAGCCGCGCTTTTCAAAGGCCTTCTGGGCCTCGGCGGAGACTTCCTTGTCCTCGACCGGCAGGATGCGGTCCAGCGCTTCGACGACGGTCACTTCCGCACCGAGCGAACGGTAGAAGGATGCGAACTCGATACCGATAGCGCCTGAGCCGATGACAACCAGCGACTTGGGCATGCGGTTGGGCGACAGGGCGTTACGATAGGTCCAGATGCGATCGCCGTCCGACACCGCGCCGATGGCCGGGATTTCGCGCGCACGCGCACCGACCGCCAGCATGACGTTCTTGGCTTCGACGACCTGTTCGCCGCCCTTGTTCAGCTTGACGCGAACCTTGGGGGCGTCCTTGCCCGGCTCCAGAGTGGCGAAGCCCTCGATCACGTCGATCTTGTTCTTCTTCATCAGGTAGCCGACGCCGCCATTGAGTTGCTTGGCGACCGCGCGCGAACGCGCCACGACCTTTTCGAAATCGAAGCCCGGCTTTTCGCCGGTCAGACCGTAATCACCGAGGTGATTGATCTTATCGAACACTTCGGCCGACTTCAGCAGGGCCTTGGTCGGGATGCAGCCCCAGTTGAGGCAGATGCCGCCCAGCAGTTCACGCTCGACGATGGCGACCTTCAGGCCGTTCTGAGCGGCGCGGATCGCGCCCTCATAACCGCCGGGGCCAGAGCCGATAACAACCAGATCATAAGACATGTTGAATCAGCTCCTTAAGCCAGCATCTTGATGGGGTCTTCGAGAAGGCCCTTCAGTGCAGTGATGTACTTGGCGCCGACCGAACCATCGACCACGCGGTGATCGCAGGTCAGGGTCACGGTCATGACGGTGGCGACGGCCAGTTGACCGTTCTTGACGACCGGACGCTGTTCACCCGCGCCCACCGACAGGATGCAGCCCTGCGGTTCGTTGATGATCGAAGCGAACTGCTTGATGCCGAACATGCCGAGGTTGGACACCGAGAAGGTGCCGCCCTGGAACTCTTCGGGCTTCAGCTTCATGTCGCGGGCGCGCGCCGCCAGGTCCTTGGTTTCCCTGGCGATCTGAGCCAGCGACTTGGTCTCGGCCTTGCGGATGATCGGGGTGATCAGGCCGCCGTCGATGGCCACGGCCATGGCGATGTCGGCATTGTGGTGCAAAGCGATGCCTTCCGGGGTGAAGGAGGCATTGGCTTCCGGCACCTGCTTGAGGGCCAGCGCCACCGCCTTGATCACGATGTCGTTCACCGAAACCTTCACGCCCTGCGATTCCAGCGCCGTGTTGATCTTGGTCCGCGCCGCCAGCAGATTGTCGAGTTCGATATCGACGGTCAGCGGGAAGTGCGGGATGTCGCGGAACGAGTCGGTCAGACGACGGGCGATGACCTTGCGCATATTGTTGAGCGGCACAAGGTCGTAGGAACCCGGCGCGATACCCAGTTGTTCAAGGCTTTGGACCTTGCGCGGCTCGGCAGCGGCGGTGGCCGCCACCGGGGCGGAACCGGCCTTGCCAGTGCCCGAAGCCAGAGCGGCTTCGATGTCGCGCTTGATGATACGGCCGTGCGGGCCGGTGCCCTTGAGCAGTTTAAGATCGAGCTTGTTGATCTCGGCCAGACGGCGGGCCAGCGGCGAAGCCGCGACGCGTGCGCCCGAAGCGGCCGGGGCTGAGACGGGGGCTGCCGCCACAGGGGCCGGAGCGGCCGCAGGCTTGGGCGCTTCGGCCGCCTTGGGAGCCGGAGCGGCTTCGGCCTTCGGTGCCGGGGCGGCGGAACCGCCCTCGCCGGCGAGACGTGCGATGGGGGTGTTCACCTTCACGCCTTCGGTGCCGGCTTCGATGAGGATGGCCTCGACCACGCCTTCATCGACGGCTTCGACTTCCATCGTCGCCTTGTCGGTTTCGATTTCCGCGATCACGTCGCCGGCGGAGACAGTGTCTCCGACCTTGACGTGCCACTTGGCCAGAATGCCCTCTTCCATGGTGGGCGAGAGCGCCGGCATCAGAATATCGGTCATGAGTGGCCCCTCTTACTTGTACGAGACTTGCTTGACCGCCGCGATGATCTTCTCAACGCTGGGGACGGTCAGGGCTTCGAGGTTGGCGGCGTAAGGCATCGGCACGTCTTCCTGGTGCACACGCGCGGGCGGCGCATCCAGATCGTCGAAGGCTTCGGCGGTCACGCGGGCGGCGACTTCAGCGCCAATCCCGCACGGGCCCCAGCCCTCTTCGACGGTGACCAGACGGTTGGTCTTCTTCACCGAGGCAACGACCGTGTCGGTGTCCAGCGGACGCAGGGTGCGCAGGTTGACGACTTCGGCGTCGATGCCTTCTTCGGCCAGCTTTTCGGCGGCCTTGAGGGCGAAACCGACCATGCGCGAGTGCGCGACGATGGTGACGTCCTTGCCTTCTTTCTGGATCTTGGCCTTGCCGATCGGCAGGACGAAGTCTTCGACGTCCGGGATTTCGAACTCGTTGCCGTACATCATCTCGTGTTCGAGGAAGACGATCGGGTTCGGATCGCGGATGGCCGCCTTCATCAGGCCCTTGGCGTCGGCGGCGTCGTAAGGCGCAATGACCTTCAGACCCGGAACGTTGGCGTACCAGGCCGAATAGTCCTGAGAGTGCTGAGCCGCCACGCGGGCGGCAGCCCCGTTCGGACCGCGGAAGACGATCGAGGACTTGATTTGACCGCCCGACATGTACAGCGTCTTGGCCGACGAGTTCAGGATATGGTCGATGGCCTGCATGGCGAAGTTGAAGGTCATGAACTCGATGATCGGCTTGAGGCCGGCCATGGCCGCACCCGAACCGATACCGGCAAAGCCCATTTCGGTGATGGGGGTGTCGATGACGCGACGGTCGCCGAACTCTTCGAGCAGACCGCGTGAGACCTTGTAGGCGCCCTGATACTGGGCGACTTCCTCGCCCATCAGGAAGACCTTGTCGTCGCGGCGCATTTCCTCGGCCATGGCGTCGCGCAGGGCGTCGCGGACCGTAATCTTGACCATCGGCGTGCCTTCCGGGAACTCCGGATCGCGGACGTCGGCCTTTACCGGCGCTTCCGGTGTCACTTCGGCGGGCTTATCCGCCACTACGGCGGGTACCGCCTCAGCCTTCGGAGCCGGTGCGCTTTCCCCGCCTTCGAGGCGGGCGATGGGCGTGTTGACCTTGACGCCTTCGGTGCCGGCCTCGACCAGGATGGCCTCGATGACGCCTTCGTCGACAGCTTCGACTTCCATCGTCGCCTTGTCGGTTTCGATTTCCGCGATCACGTCACCGGCGGAGACCGTGTCGCCGGCCTTGACCAGCCATTTCGAAAGGGTGCCTTCCTCCATGGTCGGAGAAAGAGCGGGCATAAGAATGTCGGTCATCTGGGATCAGGCCTCGAGATAAACGTCGGTGTACAGTTCGGACGGATCGGGTTCGGGGCTGGTCTGAGCGAACTCGACGGCCTCCAGAACGATCGCCTTGATTTCGTTGTCGATGGCCTTGATTTCGGCCTCCTCGACACCCGCCTGCTCCAGCATCGTCTTGATGTGGTCGATGGGATCGCGGGTCGTCTTGACCTCGTCGACCTCTTCCTTCGAGCGGTACTTGGCCGGGTCGGACATCGAGTGACCGCGATAGCGGTAGGTCTTCATCTCAAGGATGTAGGGGCCCTTGCCCGAACGGGCATACTCGGCGGCGCGCTCGGCGGCTTCCTTCACCGCGAACACGTCCATGCCGTCGACGGTCTCGCCCGGAATGCCGAACGAAGCCCCGCGCTGCGACAGGTTGGTCGTCGCCGACGCACGGGCCAGCGATGTGCCCATGGCGTATTCGTTGTTTTCGATCACGTAAACGACCGGCAGGTTCCACAGCTTCGCCATGTTGAAGCTTTCGTAGACCTGACCCTGGTTGGCCGCGCCGTCACCGAAGTAGGTGAAGGAGACGTTGCCGTTGTTGCGGTACCAGTCGGCGAAGGCCAGCCCGGTGCCCAGCGACACCTGAGCGCCGACGATGCCGTGACCGCCGAAGAAGCCGGTTTCGATGTCGAACATATGCATCGAACCGCCCTTGCCCTTCGACGAGCCGCCGATGCGGCCGGTCAGCTCGGCCATGACGGCCTTTGGGTCCATGCCGGCGGCCAGCATGTGGCCGTGGTCGCGGTAACCGGTAATGACCTGATCGCCGTCGATAGAGGCGGCCTCCATGCCCACGGCGACGGCTTCCTGACCGATGTACAGGTGGCAGAAGCCCCCGATCAGGCCCATACCGTACAGTTGGCCCGCGCGCTCCTCGAAGCGGCGGATCAGAACCATCTCACGGTAATATTTTAGGAGTTCGTCTTTAGAGACATTGCGTTTGGCGGAACCCGTCGTTCCGTTGTCAGTGGCCTTGGCGGCGCGCGCCATGGAAACCTCCCTAAGGCTAATCGTGCTGATCGCATCACACCCGCAGGCGTAAACGGTCGCAGCCGGTCAAATAGACGATGGGGCAAATACCGGTGCCCGTGCAGCGGACTCAGGCAGGTTCTTCAAATCCCTGTGGAAATATCTCCGGACGCAGAGGCGACCGAAACTGCAGGGTTTGTCAAAAACCACCCGAACTCACGTCAGACACCCTCTTAGGCAAAGGGCAAGCTGACGTAAAGTCCCCTTCCGGATTCAGGAATTGTGCGCAGGGGCGATGTGATCGCGGATCACGTATTCGTTAGGGGCGTTAAGCCCCAGGAGAACGCGGGCGCGTTCTTCGAGCAATTCTTTGGAAAGATTATCGGTTCTTAAATAACGAGCGCGGGCCTCAAGATCCTGACGCTCGGCCGCAAGATCTGCGAGCACCTTTTGCTTTTCAGCCAACTCGACCTGACGGGTTTCCTGCGAAAAGAAACCTTTGTCGCCAGTCAAATACTGTACGCCGCAGTAGGTCAGAAATATAGCGATGATCGCGGTAGGCAAATAAGGCCTCAGTTTCTGAATCACGACTTTCGCCCCTTCTGGACGGACAACATCAATGAGCCGCACTTTCGCCCGCGTCGGTTTAACAAACTGTTACCGAACATGTCACTTCGAATGAAAGAATTTATCATAAAACGAGAGCGGCGCAGGGTGTCTGCGCCGCTCTTTTTGGCAGTTTTGTAAAAAACATCCCAGCCCGTGGGATGCAACCCGATTAGCTGCGGATCACCGACAGGCCGGCATAGACGGCTTCGTCGTCGAGGATCGATTCGATGCGCAACAACTGGTTGTACTTGGCCAGCCGGTCCGAACGCGCCAGCGAGCCGGTCTTGATCTGACCGCAGTTCAGTGCCACGGCGAGGTCGGCGATGGTCGAATCCTCGGTTTCGCCCGAACGGTGCGACATGACCGAGGTGTAGCCCGAACGGTGGGCCATATCGACGGCGTCCATGGTTTCGGACAGGGTGCCGATCTGATTGACCTTGACGAGGATCGAGTTGGCCAGACCTTCGACAATGCCGGTTTCCAGACGGTTCGGGTTGGTGACGAACAGGTCGTCGCCGACCAGTTGCAGACGGTCGCCCAAACGCTCGGTCAAAAGCGCCCAGCCTTCGAAATCGTCTTCCGACATGCCGTCTTCGATCGAGCAGATGGGGAACTTGTCGGCCAGACCTTCGAGGTAGTCGACCATCTCTTCGCGGCTCAGGGTCTTGCCCTCGCCTTCCAGATGGTACTTCTCGTCCTTGAAGAATTCGGTCGAGGCGACGTCGAGCGCCAGCCAGTAGTCTTCGCCGGCCTTGTAGCCCGCGGCGGTGCCGGCATCGACGATGAACTGCAGCGCCACCTCGGCCGAGGACAGGTTCGGCGCGAAGCCGCCTTCGTCGCCGACATTGGTGTTGTGACCGGCCTTCTTGAGGGCCGACTTCAGGCTGTGGAAGATTTCCGCGCCCATGCGCAGGGCTTCGGAGAAGGTTTCCGCGCCAGCCGGAACGATCATGAATTCCTGAATGTCGATGGGATTGTCGGCGTGCGCGCCGCCGTTGATGATGTTCATCAGCGGCACGGGCAGGACGCGGGCCGACAGGCCGCCGACATACTTATAGAGCGGCAGATTGACCGAAGCCGCCGCCGCCTTGGCCACGGCCAGAGACACGCCGAGAATGGCATTCGCACCCAGACGCGCCTTGTTCTCGGTGCCGTCGAGATTGATCAGGATCTGGTCGATGTGACGCTGATCGCGGGCGTCGAGGCCGCTCAGGGCTTCGTAGATTTCGCCATTGACGGCGTCGACCGCCTGACGCACGCCCTTGCCCAGATAACGGCTCTTGTCGCCGTCGCGCTTTTCGACGGCTTCATGCGCGCCGGTGGAGGCACCCGACGGCACGGCCGCGCGGCCGAAAGCGCCGTCTTCGAGGGTGACATCGACCTCAACGGTCGGATTGCCCCGCGAGTCGAGAATTTCACGGGCGACGATATCGATAATGGCGGACATGGCAATCTTCCCTGAGGGGTTTTAAAAAACAGGGGTTGCTTAGCAAGCGCGCCTGAGCCTGACAAGCCCGCCACGGGGAATGCGTCTCATATATTGAGTATATCGCCGGGCTTCGCGAAGACGTGATCCGGCTTTTCGCTCAGCAGGCTGTCTTCGTGCGCATAGCCCCAGGTCACGGCCCCGACACCGATGCCCGTTTTACGCGCCGCCTCGATATCGCGCAGTTCGTCACCGATGGACAGGACTTCGCCGGGCCTGACCTTGAAGGTTTTCAGCACGTCCTTGAATTTCGCCGCCTTGCCGAACAGCGACGACCCGCAGGCGTAATGATCGATCAGCACGCTCAGGTCCTCACCCAGCACCGCCTTGACGTTGTCGGAGTCGTTGGAGGTCACCACCACCAGCGTCACCCCCCTGCCCTTCAACTCGCGCAGCACCTCGGCAATGCCCTCAAACAGCACGATCCGGTCGATCTGCGCGTTCTGAAGCCTCTGGGCATAGGCCGCGATGGCTGGCAGTTTCAGCAAAGGCACCTTCAGACGCTTCAACAGCTCTTTGGGGCCCAGCCGCCGCAGCGTGTCGAGGTCCGAGCGGTCCGGGTTCACAAAGCCGAAGCGGTCGGCCAGTTGGTCGAACACCTCGATGAACCACGGGAACGAATCGGCCAGCGTGCCGTCGAAGTCGAAAATGACCAGCCGATAGGGATAGGAGGGCATGAAATATATCCGGAATCAAAAACGCGGCCCCTCGCGGAGCCGCGTCTTTATATCGTCGGTCGATAAAGGCGGTTAGTCCTTTTTCGGTGTAATCACCTGACGGCCCTTGTAGATGCCGGTCTTCAGGTCGATGTGGTGCGGACGGCGCAGCTCGCCGGTGTCCTTGTCTTCCACAAACGAATTGGCGCCGAGCGCGTGGTGCGAGCGACGCATGTTGCGCCGCGAGGGGGATACTTTCCGCTTAGGAACGGCCATGTCCGACTCTCTTTTTCAAGTGAGGCTCGATAAGCTCTTACCCAAGCCTTTCAAGCGTAGAATGATGTGTTGACCGGTTGTTCTTCCGGTCGGAAGGCGCGCCTTATGCCCCAAGACCGCAAAAGGATCAAGGGGTATGATGCAATAAATCTTGCGGAAAATCCTGCAAATGGGGGCTTTGTAAACAGCCCGCTTATGCCCCGCCTTATTCGCCGCTTATAAACGCGGCGTATTTCCGCCGCAATCCATTCAGATGCCGTTCAGGTTAACGCGCGCTCAATGATACCATCCCGGCATTCATAAGAGTTCCCTCCATGAAAGTTTCTTTTTTCAAGCGGCACCTTCCCAAGGCCCTGATAGGGCTGGGTTTCGTCGTGCTGGCCGCGCCATCGCTTGCTTCGGCCCAGGGCTATGACGGCTATTGCTATCAGCGCAAGTCGAACTCCACCGCCACCGGCGCGGTTCTCGGTGCTCTGGCCGGCGCCGCCATCGGCAACGGGTCTTCGCATCGCTATAACCGTGGCGGCAATACGGTGGCTGGCGCAGCGGTCGGTGCGGTCGTCGGCGGTGCGCTGGGCAATGCCTCGGTCGATTGCTACGAAGGTCGCTACTATTCCTACGAAGACAGCGGCTATTACGACCCACCCCCGCCGCCTTCGGGCTATGGCGTGGTCTATTACGAATCCCGTCCGCGCTATGACGGTTACTATACCTACCGTGAGCGCTATTACGGTCCCCGCTACTATCCGGCCCCGCGCAGCTACTATTATCGCGACCGGTACGATCGCTATGATCGTCGGGATCGCGGGCATTATCACCGTCATCGCGATCGCTGGTAAAACAAAAAAACCGTCCGAAAGGACGACTTTTTTGCGCACTTGATCGAAACAGGATTGGCTTCGCTCCGCCGCGCCTGCGCGTGATCATGAAGGCTCCGCCTCATGATCATCGCTTGCCGTGGAACCTCTCACGGTTCGAGTACATGTCCTGCGACAAAAAAGAAAAGGACGGCCCCTGAAGGGACCGTCCTTTTCTTTTGAATGGTCGGGGAAACAGGATTCGAACCTGCGACCCCCTGCTCCCGAAGCAGGTGCGCTACCAGGCTGCGCCACTCCCCGACAAAAAAGCTTCCCGAACGGGAACCGCAAACGTCCGCAAACCGGTCGTCCGCGTCTGGAGGCCGCTCTATACGGAAAGCCCACAACGCACGCAAGCCTTTGCCGTCAAAAAAATGCAGTATGTTGTGAAGAAATAAGTCAGGTGAACCGGGCACCGCTTTTCAAGGTGCAGATGGACCGCGACAGGATTGATGCGCCGCGTTTTAACGCGGCTTACCCTTCGGGCGCCTTCGGCGTCCATCGCCCTTTCGGGTCGATGTGGCTCCGCTTCGCGCCGCCGCGTCTGCGCGTGATCATGACGGCTTCGCCTCATGATCATCGCTGGATGTCTTTAAATGCGCTAACGCTTCGCTTTTTGAGCGCGGCGAACCTGTCACGGTTCGAAGGCTGGAGCGCAGACCTTAAACAAATAAGGGCCGCCCCAAAGGGCGACCCTTATTTGTTTAAATGGTCGGAGCGACAGGATTCGAACCTGCGACCCCTTGACCCCCAGTCAAGTGCGCTACCAGGCTGCGCCACGCTCCGACACCTCTTCGCAGAGGCCTCCTCTGGTAAGGAGAACGCGGCTTATAGAGAGGAATATCGCCCCCTGCAATAGGGAGCAGGCGCGTTTTCCACGACTCACAGGCCCTTGAGCGTCCGCAGCATGGTTTTTTGCGCCCCTTCAAGGCTCTGGGCTATGGCCAGCAAGCGCGTGCGCGACTCTTCGCTCAGGCCATGAACGACCGGCAAGGACGACATTTCATCGAAATCGAACTCAGGCTCGCCGGCATCCCCCAGCTCCTTGCGCGGCAAGGGCTGAACGGCCACCGGTTCGATCTCAGGCTCGCTCCATCCGGCGGCCTCAGGCACCGAACCCGACAGCCCGTGCCCGGCCGCCAAGAGCGCCTTCTGACCGTCGTCCTTGTACAGCTTCTGCACACCGCGAATCGTATAGCCGCGATCGTGCAGCAGCACCTTCACCCCCAGCAGCAGGTCGATGTCCTGCGGGCGGTAAAAGCGACGCCCGCCGGCGCGCTTGGTCGGGCGGATGAAGGTGAACTTCGTCTCCCAGAAGCGCAGGACGTGCTGAGGCACGCCCACCGCGTCGGCGGTTTCGGAAATGGTACGAAAGGCTAAGGGGCCCTTGGACACGTTACGCTCGCCTGTGATGCTTATTCACCGGCGCCGGCATCCACGCGCGCCTTCATGATCTGCGAGGCGCGGAAGGAGATGACCTTGCGCGGGTCGATGGCGGCCGGCTTGCCGGTCTTGGGGTTGCGGCCGACGCGGGCGTTCTTGTCGCGGACCTGAAACACGCCGAAACCCGACAGCTTGACCGTTTCGCCCTTTTCCAGCGAATCGATGACCAGATCGAGGGTGCGCTCAACGAGGGCGGCGCATTCCTGACGCGGCAGGCCCAGTTCGTTGTGCACCGCTTCGAACAGTTCGGCGCGGGTCAGGGTCGTGGCTTTCATTTCAAATCCCCTCCGGAATGAGCTCCATCACGGGAACAATACGCATTTTCCCGTTCGCGTCAAAGGCTTGGACGCGCCTTGTCATCAAATAAATGAGATTTGAGCACTAACCGGAGCTAACCGGGCGCGCGAATCACAGCCGGATGGCCGCCGCCGCCCAGGTGAGGCCGCCCCCCAGCGCTTCGATAAGCACCAGATCGCCCTTTTTGACCCGCCCGTCCTGCACGCCCTCGTACCAGGCCAGCGGGATCGAGGCCGCCGACGTATTGGCGTGATCGGCGACGGTCGAGATGACCTTGGCCCGATCAAGGCCCAGCCGGTCGGCGACGCCGTCGAGGATACGCTGATTGGCCTGATGCGGGATGAACCAGTCCACCGCCTGATGGTCGAGCCCGGCCTTGTGGATGGCCGAATCGGCGGCTTCCGAGATCTTCTGCACGGCGTGCTTGAAGACCTGGTTGCCCTGCATCTTGATCTTGCCGACGCGCTGGCCGGAATCGAAGACGCCGCCATCGACATAGAGCAGGTCGGTCTTCGAACCGTCGCATTGCAGATCGAAACTGAGGATCCCCGTATCGTCGGACGTGCCCTGCCCTTCGACAGGCTCCAGAACCACAGCCCCGGCTCCGTCGCCGAACAGGATGCAGGTCGAGCGGTCGGTATAGTCGAGGATGCGGCTCATCACTTCGGCGCCGATAACCAGCGCGCATTTCGACAGGCCGCGCGCCACGAAGCCGTCGGCGACGCTCAGTGCATAGACGAAGCCCGAACAGACCGCCTGCACGTCGAAGGCCGCGCCGCGCGGCACGCCCAGCTTGGCCTGAACGATCGAGGCCGTGGACGGAAACGTCATGTCCGGCGTGGTGGTGGCGATGATGATCAGGTCGATATCCTCGACCGTCCGGCCCGCCGCCGCCAGCGCGACTTTCGCCGCTTCGACGGCCAGATCACTGGTCAGTTCGGTGTCCGCCGCCTTGTGACGCTTGCGAATGCCGGTGCGCGCCGCGATCCATTCGTCCGTGGTGTCGACCATTCGACTCAGATCATCGTTGGTGAGAATGGTCTCAGGCAGATAACCGCCGACGCCGGTTACCGCCGTACGTGTTACGCTCATGCTCAGAATACCTTTTCGTCCGCCGCCCGTGCGGGTTGCGGCGTTTCGGGGGACAGGGCGTGCGACTGCTGGACGTGGGCCAGCGCCCTGCGGATATCGTCCTTATAGGTGCTGGCGGCCAGCGAAATCGCGACGCTGACGGCATTGGAATAGGCCCAGGCCTCGGCCCCGCCGTGGCTTTTGATGACAATGCCGTTCAGGCCCAGCAGCGGCCCGCCATTGGCGGCGCCGGGATCAACCGTCCGCGCCATCGCCTTCAGGGCGGGCGCAGCCAGAAGCGCGCCCAGCTTGGCCAGAGGCGACGAGGTCAGCGCGCCCTTGAACAGGTTTTTGACGAACTTGGCCGTGCCCTCGGCGGTCTTCAGGGCGATATTGCCGGTGAAACCATCAGTGACGACCACGTCCACCGTGCCCTTGCCGATGTCGTCACCTTCGACAAAACCGTGATAATTGATGCCGTCCACGCCTTCGCGCAGGATGCGGTGCGCCTCGCGCACCTCTTCGTGACCTTTCAGGTCTTCGGAGCCGACATTGAGCAGACCTACGGTCGGCTTGTCCTTGCCGCGCACCGCGCGGTGAAAGGCCGTGCCCATGACGGCGAATTCGATCAGTTGGTGCGCGTCCGAGGTGACATTGGCTCCGACGTCAAGCACCGTGCCCATCTCGCCCTTGGCGTTGGGCCAGCCGCAGGCGATCGGCGGACGTTCAAGATCGTCCGTCATCATCTTGAGGATCATCTTCGACAACGCCATCAGCGCGCCGGTATTGCCCGCCGAAACGACGGCGTGCGCCGCACCGGTCTTGACCGAGGCGATGGCCATGAACAGGCTGGTGGTCTTGCGCCGCAAAGCCTGAGCCGGCTTTTCATCCATAGCCACCGACTGATCGGTGTGGACGATGGTGGCGACGGCCTTGAGTTCCGGACATTTGGCCAGCTCCGGCGCGATCAGCGCCTCATCCCCGTGCAGCAGAAACCGCAGGCGGCCCGACCCATCACGCTTCAAGGCCTCCGCCGTGCCCGGCACTGTGACGCGGGGGCCGTGGTCGCCGCCCATGGCATCGATTGCGACGACGACCGTCCCGGAGGACGCGGCCTCAACACCTGCCGCAGGCGTTTCGGACGGCGAATTATGATCAGGGGAAGACAAGGGACGCTCTAAGACCTCACAGGGGTGTCAGGGTCGCCCTTATAAGCCTTCCGGCACTTGGCTGGAAGCTGGAAAAAGCGAGTCCCCGAAGCGGCGGACGATAACGCGCCCGCCGAACTTATCAAGATGGTTTATCAGGCGTCATCGCCCTTGAGACGCGACAGCACGGCGAACGGCGACGGTTCCCTGGGCTGATCCGGCTCTTCGAACACCGCGCCCGGCTTGCGCGCAAAGGGATCATAGGCTTCCCCCAGGGCTTCGATGACGTAAAGACCGATGTCGATCTGACCGTTGACCGCCACGTCGGGCTGATCGAGATCCTCGACGCTCAGTTCGCTTTCCTCTTCCTCGCCCTTGGCGGCGCGTCCCTGAAAGACGACCACAATGTCGATGCGCGACGAAATGGGGTGACGGAACGGATCGAGCGACACGCCGCATTCCTGCGTGACTTCGCCGTTCAGTTCGACATCGACGACGACCTCATCACCCGCTGGCGACTTGCGGCCTTTCGTCACGACCTTTGCAGTCAGTTCGTGCAGGTCGATCATGCCGAAATTCTCGGCGATCAGCTTGCGGCGCGCCTCATCGGCGCTCAGGGTCAGTTCGAGCCCCCGGAAGGCCTCGTCAAAGCGCACGGTGTGCGTCCACAGCGGGGCATCGGTTTCGGTCATGGCTCAGTTCTCCTGTACATCTAAACGCTTTACCAGAGGTTTCACTTCTGGCCACACGACTTCGCCGGCCAGCAATCCATCCGCACCTACACGCGTGCGGACCTCATGGATATAGTCACTTAAAGCCGCCGCCCAAAGAGGGGCCTGCGCGTCCGGTTCTTCGTCGGCCGCATAGACGGTGCGCAGCAGATAATCGGCTTGCGCCGCATTCCTTGTTTCTGGCACCGCCTCTTCCCAGATTTCGTCCCAGCGCACCAGCCGCGTATAGACCTGCTGGCTCAGCTTCTTCATCTTCTTGGGTACGGTCAGATCGCCTACGCCCTGCTCGCGCAGGGTGTCGTCCAGCGCCAGCAGCAGCGAATCAAACAGGGCCTGTGAGGTTTCGCGGTGCTGTTCATTCTCCGATTTCAGCCGGCTGATCAGCAGGACAACGTGCAGCACCAGCAGTTCGAACCGCGCGCCGATTTCGTCCTTCACGCCGTAGTCGGTATAGAAGACCACCTGCCGCGACTGGGAAACCGCCGACGCATACAGGGCTTCACCGGCTTTGCGAGCCGGATTGGGCTTTTTCAGACCCAGGCTTTCGCCGAGCGCGCTGAGGAATTTGTCGAGCATTGCGTCCCCGTCTCCGTTTGCGTTCTTGCCAAGCCGGAATATTTATGGCCTTCATTCGGCCCCAAGATTGCACTAAACAGTATGGCCTCCAAGGTCAAACCCGAACGGAACCTGATGATCAAGCCGTCCACCTTCCTGGCCCTTGCCGCCGTTGCCGCTGCTGCTTCTACCCTCGGTGCCTGTGCCCCCAGCGTCGCGCGTCAGGGCTACCTCGCCATCGAAGCCAACCCCGCCACCGACATCAAGGTCGGCGAGGACACGCAAACCAGCGTGCGCACCAAGTTCGGCTCTCCGTCTCAAGTCGCGACCTTCGACCCCAGCGTCTGGTACTATATCACGCAGACGACCTCCAAGATGACCTATAAGCCCGCGACCCTGACCTCGCGCAGCGTCACCGTCGTCGAGTTCGACAAGGAAACGCAGGCCGTCAAGACCGTGAAGACCTTATCGCTGGCCGACAGCCGCGAGATCGCGCTGAACCCCAACAAGACGCCGACCCGCGGCCGCGAACTGACGGCGCTGGAACAGATTCTCGGCAATGTCGGTCGCCAGACCATCACCAACGAAGAAGACACCAACCCCGGCGGCCAGCGCCGCCGCGAGTAGTCGTTGCTCTATGCGAATATGAAAACCCCTCCGGAGAATTTCGGAGGGGTTTTTGATTCTCCACAGATGGCCATCTGTGGAGAGAGCGGCGCTCACACGAACGCCGCCCTCACCGATCAGGCTACGTGGGCCAAGACAGCCAACAACAACAAAGCCACGATATTGGTGATCTTGATCATCGGATTGACCGCCGGACCCGCCGTGTCCTTGTACGGGTCGCCCACCGTGTCGCCGGTCACCGACGCCTTGTGCGCGTCTGAGCCCTTGAGGTGGCGAACGCCGTCCTTATCGACGAAACCGTCCTCGAACGACTTTTTGGCGTTATCCCAGGCCCCGCCGCCCGACGTCATGGAGATGGCGACGAACAGGCCCGTCACGATCACCCCCAGCAGCATCGCCCCCAGCGCCTCAAAGGCCGGAACCGCGCCGCCTATGGCGTAGACGATTCCGAACAGGACCAGCGGCGACAGGACCGGCAGCAGCGACGGCACGACCATCTCACGGATGGCGGCCTTGGTCAGCATGTCCACGGCGCGGCCATAGTTGGGCTTGGACGTACCGGCCATGATGCCGGGGTCTTCGCGGAACTGACGCCGCACTTCTTCGACCACGGCCTGCGCCGCCTTGCCGACCGCCGTCATGCCCATGCCGCCGAAGAGATAAGGCAGGAGCCCGCCGATCAGCAGACCGACCACCACCCACGGCGAGGACAGAGAGAAGGTCAGGTTGCCCAGCCCTTCGAAGAACGACCCCGGTGCGGCATTGGCGGCAAAGTATTTCAGGTCCGACGTATAGGCGGCGAACAGGACCAGCGCCCCCAGACCCGCCGAACCGATGGCGTAGCCCTTGGTGACGGCCTTGGTGGTATTGCCGACGGCATCCAAAGCATCCGTCGTGTGGCGCACATCCTTGTCCAGACCCGCCATTTCGGCGATGCCGCCGGCATTGTCGGTCACCGGCCCGAAGGCGTCCAGCGCCACGATCATCCCGGCCAGAGCCAGCATGGTGGTGGTGGCGATGGCGATGCCGTAGAGCCCCGCCAGCAGGTAGCAGCCGACGATGCCGCCGACGATGATCAGGGCCGGAATGGCCGTCGATTCCATCGATACGGCCAGGCCCTGAATGACATTGGTGCCGTGACCGGTGACCGAGGCCTGTGCGATCGACACCACGGGGCGTTTGCCCGTGCCGGTATAGTATTCCGTGACCACGATGAAGCCGGCGGTGACCGCAAGGCCCACCAGACCGCACCAGAACAGGGTCAGGCCGGTAAAGGCTTGCGGCGCGCCCTCATAGGTGATCACCGTATCGAAGCCGATCACCAGTTCGATCACCGCCGCCAGCGCCCCTACGGACAGGACGCCGGTGACGATCAGGCCCTTGTACAGGGCATTCATGATGTGATTGTCCTTACCCAGCTTGACGAAGAAGGTGCCGACGATCGAGGTGAGGATGCACGCGCCGCAGATGACCAGCGGCAGCAGCATCATCGGACCGACCAGCGCCGTACCGGCAAAGAAGATCGCCCCCAGCACCATGGTCGCGACCGTCGTCACGGCATAGGTTTCAAACAGGTCCGCCGCCATGCCGGCGCAGTCGCCGACGTTGTCGCCGACATTGTCGGCGATGGTGGCCGGGTTACGCGGGTCGTCTTCGGGGATACCCGCTTCGACCTTGCCCACCATATCGCCGCCGACATCGGCGCCCTTGGTGAAGATACCGCCGCCCAGACGCGCAAAGATCGAGATCAGCGAGGCGCCGAAGCCCAGCGCCACAAGGGCGTCGATGACCTGACGGCTGGTCGATTCAAGTCCCAGCACGTCGGTCAGGACGAAATAGTAACCCGCGACGCCCAGCAGCGCGCCCGATGCCACGAACAGGCCGGTTACCGCCCCGGCTCCGAAGGCGAGGTTCAGCCCCTGTTGCAGGCTTTTGGACGCGGCTTCGGCAGTGCGGACATTGGCGCGCACCGAAATCAGCATCCCGGCAAAGCCCGCCGCCCCCGACAGCACGGCCCCGATCAGGAAGCCGCCCGCGGCATAGGGCCCCAGCACCAGAAAGGCGGCGACGAAGATAACCACGCCGACGATGGCGATGGTCGTATATTGCCGTTTGAGATAGGCCCCCGCCCCTTCCTGAATCGCCGCGGCGATTTCCTGCATCCGGGCATTGCCCTGCGGTTTTTTAAGCAGACTGAGGGTCTGAACGACCCCGTACACCAAGCCCAGAACGCCGGCCGCTATGACCAGCCCGATCCATGACGTCATACCTAACCCCTGTCGTTATTTGTTATGACCCGCCGGATGACGCGCCGTTTTTGACAGCCGGAAAGGCACGACCCTACCCTCCCGACAAGGTCAGGAGAGTGCCGCAAGTTTCCAATGGGTGCAAGTTTAGTGATTTCGGAAGTAATCACCCCGAAAAAGGCCGAATGGGTCGCATTTATTATTGCGATGCAACCAGTATTCAGCCATCACAACCCCGTGAACACATGGCGCGCCCACGGTGTGAGAACACCGTCAGTTCATCGACTTCTTGGGGTTCTGAGCCAGTATTTCCAAGGAGGCGATATTGCCGGCTCCGGCGATCTTGGTGAATTCCGGGATCATAATCTTTTTGAACCGCTCCTCGTCCAGCGTGTCGCGCTTGTTCGGCAGCGCGAAAGACTGCTTGTGCGCCGCGCGGATAAGGCTGTCGCGGAAATAGGGTTCCTTGAGTCGCAGACCGTTGACGTCGGCCTTCGGCGTCAGGTTGATGCGCAGGGTGACGAACAGATAGTTGACCACCCGGCCGTTATCGATGACCGGCATGGCCACGGGCGACAGCTTCACATAGGGATCGCCGCCCTCCTTCTTGGCCTCGGAGGCGAAGGCGGGCATGGCGAGCGCGCAGAAAAGACTGCTGAGGAGGATGCGGCGGGTCTGGATCATGCGCCGAGTCTAAGCGGAAACGGTTTAGAAGGGGTTTAGGGAGGATTTTCCACAGATGCACACAGATGGTTCGAGTGTGTACCATCGGTATAGGTCGTTCTAACCTGAGATGTTGAGAACCAAAGATTACACAGATTGGCGCTTCGCGCCTTTGGAATAACCGACCCCGGCAGCGTGCCGTTTGAAACTCATAATCTGTGAAATCTGTGGTTCCTCTAAACAGTCAGCCAAGCACTCGGTCTATCTGTGTGCATCTGTGGCCATCTGTGGAGAACCTTAAATCCTCAGGCGTGAACCCAGCCCTTGTCCTCGATCTCGATCACCTTGCCGTCGCTGATCACCGACACTTCGCCCGATCCGGCTTCGCAATGGCCGATCTCGTGGAAACCGGCGGCTTTCAGCACCGCCGCCCCCGCCGCATTGGCCGTGCACAGGATCTGGTAATCGTCGCCGCCGGTGATCAGATCGGTGACATCGGCTCCCAGCGCTATGGCGGCGCGCGCCGCGATCGAGGTCGGCACGCGGTCGATGTCGATAACAATGGCCACTTGCGAAGCCCGCGCCATGTGCAAGGCGTCAGCGATCAGGCCGTCGGAAATATCCATCGAGGCGTGGGCGTTTTCCAGCACCGTATCGGCAAAGTCGTCTCGCGGTTGCGGCAGGCGATAGGCGCTGATCAGATGCGCCTTGTGCGCGTCGGACAGTTCGTCAAATTCACCACGCAGCACCCGCAGGCCCAGATGGGCGTCACCGATAAAGCCGCCGACCAGCACGATATCCCCAACCCGCGCGCCGGCCCGCGACAGGGTGCGGCCCACCGGCGCGTGACCAAAGGCGGTGATGCTGAGCAGCAGCGGCCCTTCGGTGGAAACCGTATCTCCGCCGAACAGGTCGAAATCGAATTCGTCCTGATCGAGACGCAGCCCGTAGGCGAAGGCTTCCTTGCCCTCATAGGCCATGCCCTTGGGCCAGGCCGTCAGGAGCTGATAGCCATAAGGATCGGCGCCCTTGGCCACAAGGTCGGAAATATTGACCCGCAACAGTTTGCGCGCCACCTGATCGAGCGGATCGGTGGACAGGAAGTGCACGCCTTCGACCATGGCGTCGGTCGTCACCACAAGGTCGTAGCCTTCGCGCGCGCCCAGCACCGCCACATCGTCGATCAGACCGCGCGCCTCGGCAGTCAGTCCCGCCAAAGGCTTGAACAACCGGTCGATGACGCTGAATTCGCTGTTGTCGCCGGTCATGCGGTCTTACCTCGCGTCCTTGGCGATACCGTCCAGCGCGCCGTTGACGAAGCGCGATTCCTCATTGCCGAAGAAGGCCTTGGCGATCTCGACATATTCGTTGATCACTACCTCGACGGCGATGTCGGTGCGGAATTTCAGCTCCCAGGCCCCGGCGCGCAGGATGGCGCGCAACGTGGTGTCGATGCGGTCCAGACGCCAGTTCGAGGCCAGACGCTCCGAAATCAGCACGTCGATGCCGGCCTGTGCCTTGACGATGGTCCGCAGACCGTCGGCGAAGAAGGCTTCGTCGGCGGTGCCCAGACGCTGTTCCTCGCCGCCCTCGCCCTCGATATGACCGTCGAAACGGAAGTCGGCGAATTCACGGATGACCGATTCGACGCCGGTGCCGGCGATTTCCATCTGATACAGGGCCTGAACCAGTACCAGACGCGCCACGGTGCGGGCGCGCTTGTCCTTGATCGACAACCGGCCCGCTCCCGCGGGCTCATTGGCGTTCAGTTGCTCGATGACCGACTTGAGGCTTTGCGGATCAACCATGATTGCCTCCGCGCAGGGCCTTCTTCAGCGCGATCATGTCGAGCGCCACCTTGGCCACCGTGCCGCCCTTGTCGCCTTCCGAACGGCGCGCGCGGGCCCAGGCCTGATCCTCGTCCTCGACGGTCAGGATACCGTAGCCGATGCACAGGAGTTGCTTCAGCGTCAGGTCCATCAGGCCGCGCGCCGACTCTTCGCAGACATAGTCGTAATGGGTCGTTTCGCCACGGATGACGCAGCCCAGCGCGACATAGCCGTCATATTTGCGCCCGGCGGGGCCCTGAGAGGCGTCTTCGGCCATGGCGATGGCGCCCGGCACCTCGAACGCGCCCGGCACGGTGATGACATCGTATTCCGCGCCATAGGCCTCAAGCGCCGCCTTGGCGCCGGCCAGAAGCTCATCGGAAATATCCTCATAGAAGCGGCTTTCGACGATGAGGATGCGCAGGGGTGTATCGATGGTCAAGAGAGTCAATCCTTGGGGGATAAGGTCAGTCATTACTTACTGACTTATTGAGTACAGAGAAAGCCAAATCCGGCTACGGAACGCTTTTAGCTGAGCGGTTTCCAGTCGATGATCTGCAGCCCGTAGCCTTCCAGCGCCGCCGGTCTGGGCTTGGAATCGGACAGGGCGATCATGTCGCGCACCCCCAGATCGAGCAGGATTTGCGCCCCGACGCCATAGTCGCGCAGGCCGCGCGGCTGAGGCGTTTCGGCGTCGTCGACGGCGAAGCGGTTGGAGATGACCTTGGGGTCGAGGTCGCGCAGCATGACCATCACCGCCGGGCCGTCATAGTCGGACAGGGCCTTCATGGCCTGTTCGACCAGCCCGGCACGCCCGTCATTGGCCGCCAGTACGTCGGCGGCGACGTCGAGTTGGTGCATACGGACCAGAGTCGGCCTGTTGGGCGCCGGCTGATGCTTGACCAGCGCGATGTGCTCGCTCTGATCGAGGCGGTTGCGATAGACGAACAGGCGGAACTGACCGCCCCACTGGCTCTCGAACGGCTTTTCCAGCACGCGGTCGACAAAGCGTTCGGTGCGGCGGCGATAGGCGATCAGATCGGCGATGGTGCCGATCTTCAGGCCATGGGTCTGGGCGAAGACGATCAGGTCCGGCAAACGCGCCATGGTTCCGTCATCGTTCATCACTTCGCAGATGACGCCGGCGGGATAGAGCCCGGCCATGCGCGAGATGTCTACTACGGCCTCGGTATGGCCGGCGCGGACCAGAACACCGCCGTCGCGCGCCACCAGCGGGAAGACGTGGCCGGGGCTGACGATGTCGTCGAAGCCCTTGGTCTGATCGATGGCGACGGCGATGGTGCGGGCGCGGTCGTGCGCCGAAATCCCGGTGGTGATGCCTTCCTTGGCCTCGATGGCGACGGTGAAGGCCGTGCCGTTGCGCGCGCCGTTTTCGGCGGCCATGGGCGGCAACCGCAGTTGACGCGCGCGCTCACCGGTCAGGGCCAGACAGATCAGGCCGCGGCCGAAGCGGGCCATGAAGTTGACCACGTCGGGCGTCGCCATCTGTGCCGGGATGCAGATGTCGCCTTCGTTTTCGCGATCCTCGGCGTCGACAAGGATATAGGGGCGGCCATTGCGGGCGTCCTCCAGAATGTCCTCGATGGTCGAGATGGGGCTCTCGGAACTGACAGGGTTAAGGTCGGTGGCGATGCGGTTGAAGGTCATTTTCGTTCTTCCAATACTCGCCCGCTTTGGCTGCCGCCGAGGCTGGGGGAGATGTCACGGAGTGACAGAGGGGGCCTTTGAATGCCGATAAAGGCCCCCCACCGTCTTTTGCCTTGGGCAAAATCCACCTCCCCCACACGTGGGGGGAGTATGAGAGTATCTTACACGGTTTCGCGCCAGCGCGCGGCATAGCGCGCCATCAGGTCGATCTCAAGGTTTAACTTGTCGCCAACCTTGCGATCCGACAGCGTCGTGTGCGTCCAGGTGTGCGGGATGATGGCCACGCCGAACACGTCGTCCTCGACCTCGTTAACCGTGAGTGAGATGCCGTCCAGAGCGATCGACCCCTTATGCGCGATGTAACGATGCAGCGGACGCGGCACGCGGACCTTCAAACGATAGGCATCACCATCCTGACGCAGTTCGATCAGTTCGCCCACACCATCGACGTGACCGGCGACGATATGGCCGCCCAGTTCGTCGCCGACCTTAAGCGCGCGCTCCAGGTTGATGCGGTCGCCGACCTTCCAGTTATCGAGCGTGGTCACGGCCAGCGTCTCGTTCGACAGGTCGAGCGTATAGCGGTCGCCGCGCTTTTCAACGACCGTCAGGCAACAACCCGAATGGGCGATGGATGCGCCGATATCGACGGTGGACAGGTCGTAAGTGGTCCGGACTTCGAAGCGCGCTCCGCCTTCGTGGCGGTCGATAGCGGTCAGGGTGCCCAGATCGGTGATGATGCCGGTAAACATGCTATTCCAACTCGTAACTTTCCCACAGGTCTTCGCCCACGGCCTGCACACCCACGCGGGTGAAACGAATGACGCGATTGATGTCGGCGATGTCGAGGAAACCGATCACCGCCCGCCCGTCTCCGCCCAATATGGTGGGGGCGCGGAACCATTCCAGACGATCGACCGCGCCCGATTTGACAAAGGCGGTGGCGATCTGCCCGCCGCCTTCGACAAACAAACGCTCGATCCCCGCTTCATTGAGCGCCTCCAGCGCCGTGACCAGGTCCACGCGCTGATGACGCGATGCCACCTTGAGCGGACGAACGCCCAGCGAAATCAGTTCCGGATTGAGGTCGTGCGTCGTCACCACATAGGTCGGGATGACGCGCGCCGTCTGCACCAGTTTGGAATGCAACGGGATGCGCCCGCGGCTGTCCAGCACCACGCGAGCGGGCTGATACCCCTCGTAACCTTGCAGGCGCACGGTCAGTTCCGGATCGTCCTTTAGCACGGTTTCGATGCCGACGAGCACCGCATCGTGCGAAGCGCGCAGTTCGTGCACAGCGCGCCGCGCCTCTTCGCCGGTGATCCAGCGGCTTTCACCTGTGTGGGTGGCGATGCGCCCGTCGAGCGTCGTGGCCAGTTTAAGCGTGACGAAAGGACGGATCATTGCGCCCGGCTCTTATGCATCATCGGTAGCCGACAGGTCTTGTTCGCCAAGACCCTGACGGATCTGCGCAGGGTCCTTCGGCTCAGGATTGCCGGCTGGCGCGGGCGTGCGTTTCGCGTCAGGCACGTCACCGTCAAAACCCTCTTCGCCCAGGAACTTGGCAAAATCAGAGGTTTCCTGAAAATCGCGGTACACCGAAGCGTAGCGCACATAGGCCACGGAATCCAGCGAGCGCAGGGCCTTCATGATCAGTTCGCCGACCACTTCCGAGCCGATTTCCGTCTCGCCGAGGCTTTCGAGCTGACGCACGATGCCCGACACCATGCGGTCGATGCGCTCACCGTCGATCTGACGCTTGCGAGTCGCAAGTGAAATCGAACGCTCCAGCTTTTCGCGGTCGAACGGCGTGCGGCGGCCTGAACGCTTGACGATGACCAATTCGCGCAACTGCACGCGCTCGAAGGTCGTGAAGCGCCCGCCGCATTCGCTGCACGACCGGCGACGACGAATGGCTGCCCCGTCCTCGGAGGGACGGGAGTCCTTGACCTGGGTTTCAGGATTTCCGCAGAAAGGGCAGCGCATTCTATACCTTAGCTATAAATCGGGAAACGCTTGGTCAGGGCCAGAACCTGCTCGCGCACCTTGGCCGTCACGGCTTCGTCCGGCGCGCCGGAGTTGGACGCCATGCCGTCAACCACGTCGGCGATCAGATTGCCGATCAGGCGGAACTCTTCCTCGCGGAAGCCGCGCGTCGTGCCCGCCGGAGTGCCCAGACGCACGCCCGAAGTGATGGTGAAGGGCTGCGGATCGAACGGGATGCCGTTCTTGTTGCAGGTGATGAAGGCTTCTTCCAACGCGTGCTCGGTCGCCTTGCCGGTCTGGCCCTTGGGACGCAGATCGACCGACATGACGTGGCTGTCGGTGCCGCCGGAGACGACGCCCAGACCGCGTGCGATCAGGGTTTCGGCCAGCACACGGGCATTGGCCACGACCTGAGCCGCATAGGCCTTGAATTCCGGTTGCAGCGCTTCGCCGAAGGCCACGGCCTTACCGGCGATGACGTGCATCAGCGGCCCGCCCTGAAGACCGGGGAACACCGCCGAATTGATCTTCTTGCCCAGCGCTTCGTCGTTCGACAGAATCAGGCCGCCGCGCGGACCGCGCAGGGTCTTGTGCGTCGTCGTGGTGACGACGTGGGCGTGCGGCAGCGGGTCCGGATAGACGCCGCCAGCGACCAGACCGGCATAGTGGGCCATATCGACAAACAGATAGGCGCCGACGCTGTCGGCGATCTGACGAAAGCGGGCGAAGTCGATGTGACGGCTGTAGTTCGACGCACCGGCCACGATCAGCTTGGGCTTGTGTTCTTTCGCCAAGGCCTCAACCTGATCGTAGTCGATCAGGTGATCGTCTTCACGCACGCCGTAGGGCACGACCTTGAACCACTTGCCCGACTGGTTGGCGGGCGAGCCGTGCGTCAGGTGACCGCCACAGGCCAGGTCCATGCCCATATAGGTGTCGCCCGGCTGCAGCAGGGTGAAGAACACCGCCTGATTGGCATTGGCGCCGGAGTGCGGCTGGACGTTGGCGAAGGCACAGTTGAACAGTTGTTTTGCGCGCTCGATAGCCAGCTTTTCGACTTCGTCGACATATTCGCAACCGCCATAGTAACGGCGGCCCGGATAGCCTTCGGCGTACTTGTTGGTCAGGACAGACCCTTGCGCTTCCAGCACGGCCCTGGAGACGATATTTTCCGAAGCGATCAGTTCGATCTGGTCCTGCTGACGGGTCAGTTCGCCCTTGATCGCCGCCAGAACGGCCGGGTCAACCGTCGCCAGATCGCTGTTGAAATAGCCTTGCGGGATGAAGGAGGCGGGAGCGTTCACGAGCTTTATCCTGTCGTCTGGAGGAAGGCCGGCACTACATATAGCGCATCGTCCGAAATTGCGCGTCTGTTAAACCTTTGAGACAGCAAATCCAAGTGAAAACGTCTGATGTCCGGGTTTAGCAAATGATGCCGCCACGCCCCTTGTTCAAGGGCGGCGGCTTGAGCGCTTCAAGACGGTTTTTCAGCTTCTGCACGGCCAATCGTTTGACCGCTTGCGGGTCGCTGGCCGGGCCGACGGTCGAGACCTCTTCGCCCGACACCGGATCGACCGCGATGACCTTGAGGTACGCGCCGTTGCGATGCAGTTCGAGAAGAAATTCGGACATGACTCAGTTCCTGTCCTTCCAGAGGCTTGGGTCACGGCGTGTGTGCAGCACCCCGACTACATACAAAATATCACCCTCAAACCGATAGTACAGGTTGTAAGGAAAATCTGGCAACCGTGCGCGCCGAAGCCGGGTTGAGCTTCCGGGTTTCTCAATGGATAACGGCAAATCTTTTCGAGTTCGTCGGTTACCTGTTGATTGAAACGTAAACTCAGGTCGGGGGCCTTCGATTTATACCATCGCGAAGCCTCCATGACTTCGCGACGCGCGACCGGAGTGAATTCAAACAGAAATTCACTCACTAAAAATCGCGCTCAAGCTCGGCCCGAATGACATCCCAGCTAATGGAATGAACCTTATCCTGCTCGAACGTTTCCATCCGACGCTCAAGTTCGGCCAGATGCGAAGCCGGGACAGGGACGTCCCCGTCTTCAAGACTGTCCCACAGCGCGCCTATCAGTTCGAGGCGCTCCTCGACTGTCAGATCTGAGATCGAGATTTTCGACAAGGCGTTCATGGGGGCAGAATACCCCCAAAACGTCACCCTGCCAAGCGTCAGGCCACAGCCGGCATGACATCTTAAGTCAGGCTACCGATGGTAGCCGGGCAACATTGCAATGGCTCCACAGCTTGTCCATGGCGTTGACCAACTCGTCCATCATCTTGTCGTCGTGGTCCGGCGACGGCGTAAAGCGCAGGCGCTCGGTGCCTTTCGGCACCGTCGGATAGTTGATCGGCTGCACATAGATGTTGAAATCGTTGAGCAGCATGTCCGAAATCATCTTGCAATGGACCGGATTGCCGACCAGAACCGGGACGATATGGCTTTCGGACGGCAGCACCGGGATACCCAGTTCGCGGAAACGACGCATCAGGGTCTGTGCGCGTTCCTGATGGGCGACGCGGCGCTCATTATGTTCTTTCAGCCAGCGCACCGAAGCCGCCGCACCGGCCATCACCGCCGGGGGCAGCGAGGTGGTGAAGATGAAACCGGCGGCCCACAGGCGGATGGCGTCGATCATCGCCGCCTGCCCCGCAATATAACCGCCCATCATGCCGAACGCCTTGCCCAGCGTGCCTTCGATGATGTCGATCTGATCCATTACGCCATCGCGCTCGGCGACACCCGCGCCGCGATCGCCGTAAAGGCCGACCGCATGAACCTCGTCGATATAGGTCAGGGCATTATATTTCTTCGCCAGGGCGATGGTGCCGGCGATGTCGGCGATGTCACCGTCCATCGAATAGACCGACTCGAACGCAATGAGTTTGGGCGCATTGACGGGGGCCGCGGCCAGCAGTTCTTCGAGGTGCGCCAGATCGTTGTGACGAAACACGTGACGCGCGCCGCCGCCATTGCGGATGCCGGCAATCATCGAGGCGTGATTCAGCGCATCGGAGAAGATGATCAGGCCCGGCAGAATCTTGTACAGGGTCGTCAGGGTCGCTTCGTTGGCGACATAGCCCGACGAAAAGACCAGAGCGGCTTCCTTCTGGTGCAGATCAGCCAGTTCGGCCTCAAGCGCGTTATGATACCAGGTCGTACCGGAAATATTGCGCGTGCCGCCCGAACCCGATCCGGCTTCGTCGATGGCGCGGTGCATGGCGTCGGTCACCACCGGGTTCTGCCCCTGCCCCAGATAGTCGTTGGAGCACCACACGGTCACTTCGTGCTCGGAGCCGTCCTCGCGTTGCCAGGTGGCGCGCGGAAAAGCGCCGCGATGGCGCTTCAGGTTGGCGAACACGCGATAGCGGCCCTCCTTGCGGACGGCGTCGATAGCGGCCTCGAAGGCGGCGGTATAATCCATCTACTTATCTCAACCCTGTGCTCTCCACGAGACATCAGGGCCCTCGGTGGTGTGTTGCCGGGGTCTCGACGCCCCTTTGCTTACAAGCGGATATAGTGGGTTGTTCCGCCCTTGGCCAGTGTCAATATGCCATAGGTTCAGACCTTTGGGGCATGAAATCACCCTTGTCCGGATGCGCAAAATGACGCACCCGGAACGCCCACACTATACCGCAGCGACGAAGGGTGTTTGCATTATAATGAATTTTTTGCAAATATACGCTTTCCTACGGTTTGCTAAAACAGTTAACAGAGGTCCGGCCATGAACGCTTCGCATACCAAAGCCGTTGCCGATACGACTTTTTCCGGCAAATCTGCCGCCGTCGCCTGCGAGGACGACGAACGCAATCTGGCCTATGTCGTCTATGGCCTGCTGTTCGTCAGCCCCTTTTCTCTGGGCATTACGGCTCTGATCGGCGCGGCGCTGGCCTATATCAAGAAACACGACTGCACCTCCTATATCCAGACGCATTTCCGATATCAGATCAAACACTTCTGGGCCGTCTTCGCCCTTTGGGGCATCGCCACCTTCATCGCTGTCATATGCACCGTCGTCCTGACCTGGACCCTCGCCAACCTGATCTGGTCGCAATACGACATCTCCGACTGGCGACGCATCGACCTCGACCTTAGCGACCTCGATATTTCCAGCATTCCCGTCTCCACCATCCTCGGCGTTTCGTCAGGTTACGTCATCTCCGCCCTCCTCACCGTCCTCGCCACTGTGTGGATTCTGATTGCTTCGGTGAACGGCGTTTTGAGACTCAATCACCACAAGCCGATTGGCAAACGCTTCAGAACGGCGTAAGCCCCGCCCGTTGAATTAACGGGTATTGTCATGACCTTCTCTCCCGTCGTCGGTTCCTACCCTCTGGCCCGCCCGCGCCGGCTGCGTCAGTCCGCCTGGGTGCGCGACATGGTGGCCGAGCACCGCATCACCGCTTCGGATCTGATCTGGCCGATCTTCGTGCACGATAAGGACATCGCCCGCGATCCCATCCGCTCGCTGGAAGGCGTCGATCGCCTGAGCATTGCCGAAGCCGTCAAGGAAGCGACGGAAGCCCATGCGCTGGGTATCCCGGCTCTGGCGCTGTTCCCCAATATCGACCCGTCGCTGCGTAATGACGAAGCCACCGCTGCCTACGATCCGGATGGCCTGATCGCCCGCACCTGCCGCGCCATCAAATCCGCCGTGCCGGACATCGGTCTGGTCGTCGACGTGGCGCTCGATCCCTTCACTTCGCACGGCCACGACGGCATCCTCAGCGATGGCAAAATTCACAACGAAAAGACCATCGATATCCTGATCCAACAGGCCATAGTGCAGGCCGAAGCCGGCGCCGACGTCATCGCACCCTCCGACATGATGGACGGCCGGATCGGCGAGATTCGCAAGGCGCTGGAGGCACACGGCCTGACCGATAAACTGATCCTGTCCTATGCCGCCAAATACGCCTCGGCCTTCTACGGGCCGTTCCGCGACGCGGTCGGGACCTCGGCACTGAAAGGCGACAAGAAGACCTATCAGATGGACAGCGCCAATACCGAAGAGGCCCTGCGCGAAGTCGCCATGGACCTTCAGGAAGGCGCCGACATGGTCATGGTCAAGCCCGGCCTGCCCTATCTCGACATCGTGCAGCGCGTGTCGGAGACCTTCCGCGTGCCGACCTTCGTCTATCAGGTGTCAGGCGAATACGCGATGATCAAGGCGGCGGTCAATGCTGGCTTCATGGACCACGACAAGGGCGTGTTCGAGACGCTGCTGGCGTTTAAACGCGCCGGCGCGTCGGGGGTGCTGACCTACTTCGCCAAGCACGTAGCGGAGAAGTTGAAGGGATAAGTTTCTCCACAGATGGCCACAGATGAACACAGATAGACGTCACAAGATGAGCCGTCTGTGCTCCAACCGGATGCCACCGAAATTTAAGAGCAAAGCTTTCTTTAGATTCGACACGCGCAGATAATTGATGACCTGCGCTTCGTCCGCTTTTGTAAGTGCCGCAGCGGCCTTGAGTTCGACGATGATTGTGTCGAAACAAATGAAATCGACGCGAAATCCGCAGGACAGGACGGCGTGCTTATAACGCACCTGTAAATGCGCTTCGCGCAGCGAAGCTATATTCCTCTCGGCGAATTCCACCGACAGCGCTTCCTGATACACAGATTCAAGGAAGCCGTGACCGAGAGCATGGTGCACTTCGATTGCGGCACCTATGATCGCATAGGTCTGCGCATCTTTATCATCCATTTCCCCCTCCCTTCCCACAGGCACGATCTATCTGTGTTCATCTGTGGCCATCTGTGGAGAACCTTACTTCCGTCTCGCCTCCAGACGCGCGTGCAGCGATGAGGTATCCCAGCGACTGCCGCCCATGGCCTGCACCTCGGAATAGAACTGATCGACCAGCGCCGCGACGCTTAGGTGCGCGCCGTTCGAGCGCGCTTCGTCCAGGGCAATCCCCAGATCCTTGCGCATCCAGTCCACCGCAAAGCCGAACTCGTACCTGCCCTCAGCCATGGTCGCCCAGCGATTCGACATCTGCCACGACCCGGCCGCGCCCTGTGATATGGCCTGAAACACCAGTTCCGGGTCAATCTCAGCGCATTTGGCGAAGTGCAGCGCCTCGGAAATGCCCTGCACCACGCCGGCAATGGCGATCTGGTTGCACATCTTGGCGGTCTGACCCGCGCCCGCCTCGCCGATACGCGTGATCGACTTGGTATAGGGCAGCGTCACGACCTGCACGCGCGCGAACTGTTCGGCCTCGCAGCCGACCATCACCGCCAGCGCGCCATTGACTGCGCCCGCCTGCCCGCCCGACACCGGCGCATCGGCGAAATGCAAGCCTTTTTGAGCACATAGCGCAGACAGTTCACGCGCCAGTCTGGCCGAGGTCGTGGTGTGATCGACGATCAGGCTGCCCTTCGCCATGCGCCCGGCCGCCCGCGTCACCAGATCGCGCACGTCGTCGTCGCGCCCGACGCACAGGACCAGCACCTCGGCATTTTCGACCGCTTCCTCGAAGTCGGTCGCAAACGCCGCCTGGTGTTCGGCGCCCCACGCCGCGGCCTTTTCCGGCGAGCGGTTGTAGCCGACGACGTCGAAACCGGCCTTCAGCAGATGACTGGCCATGGGCGCGCCCATGACGCCCAGCCCCGCAAATACGATGCGCATGAGAACCTCAAACAGTCAGGGAGTGTGTCTGGCCGTAGCGGCCACGGAAATAGGTCAGGCCGTGCTCGCCGAAATGCGTGTCCGACTGCTCGAACGCTTCGACCTCGCCAATGATAACCAGATGGTCGCCCAACACCTGGGTCTGATACTGGCGGCATTTCAGCCACGACAGGGCCGCTTTCAGGCGCAACGGCTCATCCGCAAAGGACAGATCGTCGGCCTCGCGGCAATAGGGGTTTTCGCGGAAAAAACGATCCGCCAGATCGCGCTGCGGCGCGCTGAGGATGTTGATGCCGAAGGCCTGCGCCCCGGCAAACAGGTCGTAGCGTTCCGATTTGAGGTCGAGCGACCACAGGATCAGCTTGGGGTCCAGCGACACCGAAGCAAACGAATTGATAGTCAGGCCCATGACGCAGGCGTGGCCTTCGCGGTCCGTCACGGGGATGGTGACGACGGCCACACCGGTGGCGAAGGTGCCCAAGGCGTGCCGATAGGCCAGACGATCCGGGTCGCTCAACGGAACCTCATTTCATTGCAATATATACCCTCTTTGACCCCAAAAGCCGCCAGGGGTCAATGAGCGAAGCACCTGAAACCGTCAGGCCTCAACCGCCTGTTAAGATTAATGACCGATATATTGACGAACCCCGGAGCAAGTAATGGCCAGTCGCGACGCCCCCGTAGTCATCAAGAAAGTGAAAAAGGTCGTCGGCGGCGGTCACCACGGCGGCGCATGGAAGGTCGCCTATGCGGACTTCGTGACCGCCATGATGGCCTTCTTCCTGCTGATGTGGCTGATCAATACGACGTCACCCGAACAAAAGCGCGGTGTCGCCGACTATTTCGCCCCGGCCAGCGTGTCTCAGACCACCTCCGGTTCGGGCGGCATCCTCGCCGGCACCGCCATCGGCCGCGACGGCGTCAAGCAGGAAGGCTCCATGGCCTTCATCGAGCAGATGGCCCCGCAGGCCCCCGAAGCGCAGGACCGCGACGGTTCGGCCAAGCACGCCGCCGACCTGTCGCAGACACCCGAAGACCAGTTGCGCGACGAGTTGCAAAAGCGCGAAGAGGCCTCGTTCCGCTCGGCGGCCGAATCCCTGCGTCAGGCCCTGCAGGACATGCCGGAACTGGCCGAACTGTCGAAAAACATCCTTGTCGATCAGACCCCGGAAGGCCTGCGCATCCAGTTGATCGATCAGGAAGGCCGTTCGATGTTCAACGCCAATTCGACCCAGCCGAACGAGCGCGCGCGCCTGCTGCTGCGCGCCGTGGCCAAGGTCGTCAATCAACTGCCGAACCGCATCTCCATCACCGGCCACACGACCGGCACGCCGGGTCTGGGTCAGGTCGACAAGGACTGGAAACTGTCGGCGGACCGCGCCGACGCCTCGCGGCAGGTGCTGCAAAGCGCCGGCGTCGATCAGGACCGCGTGGCTCAGGTGTCGGGCAAGGCCGCCAAGGAACCTCTGTATCCGGACGACCCGACTCTGGCCGGGAATCGCCGCATCGCGATAATTTTGCTGCGTGAAGCCCCCGTCCTGCCAGAAAATCCTTCTCTTTGACGGCAAAATGGGGTCTCATAAGCAGGTGAGTAGATCAGGCCCCACCCCATGAGCGAGCATTTTCCAGGACGAAAGCTCAGATACTATCTGACCATCCCTGGCCCTTGCCCGTATCTGGAAGGTCAGGAGGAGCGGAAGGTCTTCGTGCACCTGCCGCCGCTCGAAGCCATCAATGTCAACGATCAGTTATCGGCCATCGGCTTTCGCCGCTCGCAGAACATCGCCTATCGTCCAGCCTGTCCGTCGTGCCGCGCCTGTCAGTCGGTGCGCATCCCCGTGCACGGCTATCAGTTCAACCGCACGGACAAGCGTATCGTCAAGCGCAACGCCAGGGTCACCCGCCATTTCCGCGAGGCCGAAGCGACGCGCGAGCAGTACGACCTGCTGCAGAAATATCTCAAGGTGCGCCACCCCGACGGCGGCATGATGGATATGACCTGGCCCGATCTGGTGGCCATGGTCGAAGACACGCTGGTGCGCACCCACATCATCGAATACCGGCTGGACGGGCAACTGATCGGCTGCGTGCTGGTCGATGCGCTCAATGACGGCCTGTCTCTGGTCTACAGCTTCTACGACCCGGACCTGATGAACCGCTCGCTGGGGCGCTATGTGATTCTCGATCATATCGAGCAGGCCCAGCGCGCCGGCTACGCCAATGTCTATCTCGGCTACTGGGTGAAGGGCTCGCCCAAGATGGACTATAAGGCGCGCTATAAGCCGCTGGAGGCCCTGACCGATTTCGGCTGGACCGAGATCGATCCGGATTTGGATGCTTCCGATTAGAAGCCGGGGCGCGGCCCCTGCACCCGTTAACCGGGAACATTTAACTAAAGAGTGAATTCAACCCCTGCCCCGCGGCAAACGCGCCGTAGCAGATCACCCCGACATAGATCGTCGCCGCCAGCGCGAAAAACTGCCCTACCAAGATGAACACGCCATCGCGCTGGATCATGCCGACCGCCGTCAGCAGAATAGCCAGCGCCGGCAGGGTGTTGGAAAACGGAATAATGCCCAGCGGCAGCATCATCACAATGGCCGCATAGATCAGCACCAGCGCATTGACGCGGTTCGACAGCGCCCCTGTGGTCAGTTTGAGCAGGCGCGGTTTGACGAAACGATCGATCTTCGACACCACGCCGACGCCGCGTTGCAGGACCGGCACCAGCTTCGCCGTCTCGATCTCGCGATCCAGTATCTTCTCCGGCAGCCACGGCAGGCGGTTGAAGAGAATGGCCACGGCGATAAGAATGATCGCCGCGCTGAACGGGATCGAAATGCCCGGCACCGATACCGGGATCAGAAAGGGCAGGCACAACAGGACGCAGAGCAGCAACAGCCCCTGCTCGCCCATCATGTCGATCAGCTCCCTGAGCGTGGTGTGCTTACCCTCGATGCGGCCCACCGTATGGGTCAGCATGGAACTGAGGGATTCAGACGTGTCGTGAAAACCGAAAATCTTGCGCATGCCGCATCGCAGCAAAAGTGACATAAGGACGCAAGTGGAAAATCGATTTCAGCCCTATCAACAAAAAAGGCGAAGATCGCTCCACGCCCTTTCAGCCTAGTTCGGACGCAGTTTTCGCAGGCCGCGCGGGGCCATCTTGCCGACGCTGGCGCGCTTGCCCACAAAGTCCTTCCAGTCCTTGAAGTCGCGCGCCTTGCCCGATCCGTCGTACCAGTTGACCGGTCCGGCCTGATCGAAGACGGCGATGTCCTTCACGCCGCCGTCCTTATAGCCTTGCAGCTTGACGCCCTTGCCGCGCGCCATTTCCGGCAGTTCGGACACCGGATAGACCAGCACCTTGTTGTTTTCGCCCAGGATGACCACGTGGTCGCCCGTCACCGGCAGGGCCGCAAAGGCCTCGGTGCCATCCGCATTAAGCACCGACTTGCCGGCCTTCTTGTTGCCGACGGCGTCTTCCTCGTTCATCACGAAGCCGTAGCCGTTCTTCGACACCATCAGGCGCTTGGCCCCCGGCGTGAACATGAAGACGGCCAGAATGCGCGCCTTCTCGTCCATCTCCAGCATCAACTGGAGCGGCTCGCCATGCCCGCGGCCCGACGGCAGCTTGTCGCAGCCGAGCGTAAAGAAACGCCCGTCCGAGGTCATGATCAGCAGCTTGTCGGTATTATAGCCCGGCACAAGGAAGCCGAGATTGTCGCCTTCCTTGAACTTCAGTTCCGACGGGTCATCGACGCGGCCCTTGGTGGCGCGAATCCAGCCGCGCTCGGACAGGACGACGGTCAGGGCTTCCTTCGGCAGATAGGACTCGATCGAAGCCACCTCGACGCCCTGCGGCGCTTCGGCAAAGGTCGTGCGG
Source organism: Asticcacaulis sp. AND118 (assembly GCF_020535245.1). Classification (GTDB taxonomy): domain Bacteria; phylum Pseudomonadota; class Alphaproteobacteria; order Caulobacterales; family Caulobacteraceae; genus Asticcacaulis. Next base: position 1,713,468 of record NZ_CP084910.1, read on the forward strand.
CGCGCCGACAGGAGTTGCTTGCGCACCTCGGCCAGTTGTTCGTCGATGCGCTTCCACTGCTTCTTCTCGGAGCCCAGCAGCGACAGAAGGCCGTCGCGTTCCTTCGACAGCTTGTCGTGCTCGCCCTTGATGGCCATTTCTTCGAGACGGGCCAACTGACGCAGACGCGTGTCGAGGATGTAGTCGACCTGCACCTCGGTAAGTTCGAAGCGCGCCATCAGGGTCTGCTTCGGCGTTTCGTCCTCACGGATGATGCGGATTACCTCATCCAGATTGAGGAAGGCGATCATCAAGCCGTCCAGGACGTGCAGACGTTTCTCGATCTTGTCCAGACGCCATTGCGACTGACGGATCAGCACCTCGCGGCGGTGATCGAGGAACGAGGTCAGGATGGTTTTGAGGCCCATCACGCGCGGCGTGCCGGTCTTGTCCAGCACGTTCATGTTGAAGGCGAAGCGCGTTTCCAGATCGGAAATCTTGAACAGGCTTTCCATCAGCACTTCCGGATCGATATTGCGCGTCTTGGGTTCGAGGATCAGGCGCACCTCTTCGTCAGACTCGTCACGCACATCGCCCAGCAGCGGGGCCTTCTTGGCTTCGATCAGGTCGGCCAGTTGCTCGATCAGGCGCGACTTCTGCACCTGATAGGGAATTTCCGACACGAGGATGCGCCAGTTGCCGCGCCCCAGATCCTCGACTTCATAACGGGCACGTACACGAACCGAGCCGCGACCGGTTTCATAGGCTTCGCGGATCGCCTCGCGGCGCTCGACGCAGATGCCGCCGGTCGGGAAGTCGGGGCCCGGAATGATCGCCATCAGCCCGTCCGTGTCGGTCGCCGGCTCGGCGATCAGCAGCTTACAGGCGTCGATCAGTTCGGCGACATTGTGCGGCGGGATCGAGGTCGCCATGCCGACGGCGATGCCCGTCGCCCCATTGGCCAGCAGGTTCGGAAACGCCGCCGGCAGCACGAGCGGCTCTTCGTCCTGACCGTCATAGGTCGGGCGGAAGTCGACCGCGTTCTCATCGATGCCGTCCAGCAGCAGCATGGCCGCCGTGGTCATCTTGCATTCGGTGTAACGCATGGCGGCGGCGGAATCGCCGTCAATATTGCCGAAGTTGCCCTGCCCGTCGACCATGGGGTAACGCTGGGCGAACCACTGCGCCATGCGCACCAGTGCGTCGTAGATCGACTGATCGCCGTGCGGGTGGAAGTTACCCATGACTTCACCGACCACCTTGGCCGATTTACGCGCCGCCGACTGCGGATTGAGCCGCATATTGTGCATAGCGTACAGCACGCGCCGGTGCACCGGCTTGAGGCCGTCGCGCACGTCCGGCAGGGCGCGGTGCATGATGGTGGACAGCGCATAGGCCAGATAGCGCCGCGACAGGGCCTCACCCATCGGTTCGCTGAGGATACGGCCGCCTTCGTCGAGAATCACATCGTTGCTCATGCCTTATCCGTAAGGCTTTCGCGGTTTTCGTACAAGCACATATGCAGAACAGGCTGTGGAAGGCGACACCCCGTCACCAGTTGTTGCGGCCGTCCATCGCTTCGGTCGGCAGGGCCGCCAGATCGAAGCCGTCGACCATGCGCATATTGACGGCGAAGATGCGCTTTTTCGGCACCACGCCCGCCTCGCCCTTCGGCGTCCCGTCGGCATTGTAGGCCGAGGCCCAGTCCGGGCTGTCGCCGTGGGTATTGCCGCCGCAATGGCCGCAGAAATGGTGCTGATTCATGCCGCCGCTGGCCGAATAGACACGATCCTGAGCCTGAGTGGCGATCGTCACCTCGGCCGGATCGAAATAGGCCCAGACCGCGCCGGTGCGATGGCAGAAACTGCAATTGCAGGTCCTGGCCTCTTCCGGTGCCCGCGGCAGTTCGATACGGGTGGCGCCGCAGTGGCAGATGGCGGTCAAAAGTGTCGATTGCGTCATGGTTTGGCTCCTCCGATGGCGGAGCCTCGCAGAGCATGGTGACAAAATCTGTCAGCAGGGCCCAGGCGTTCAGAACAGGGCGTCGACCGCATTCTGCAGATTGTCGTCCATGCGCGCGGCGCGGCCATGGATGTGAGCGTCCATTTCCAGCACGTGCGCCTTCATGCTCTCCAGCCTGGCGGCCAGATCGTCGCGCGCGACCGGGTCTTCGATATTGGAGCTGAGCAGGATCTGAATGCCGGATTCGAACTCCTCCAGCGCATTTTCGCAGGCGGCGTCGAAAGGCTTGCGCACTTCAGAAGGTGACGCCCCATAGGCCGCGATCACTACGTCCTTCTGCTCGAAACCCGAATTTTCGAAGTGTTCGACATAGCCGCGGCGGCGCCAGTCCATCAGTTCCTCGGCCATGTCCGGCATGTCGAGACCCATTTCGAACAGCATGATGGCTTCGTTGAACAGGTTGAGATAGTCCGTCGCCAGCCCCGTTTCCGGATTGACGTTGGCCGCTCTCAGTTCCTCTTCGCTGTAACCCGACATGCTTCCGTTCAATTCCGCCCGTACCGGGTCCATCCGTCCATTAATACAAGAGACACCTTACCAAAGCGTGGAGAACGCTGTTTCGCGTGCCTTTTTTAAACCTGCTTCGATTCGAAGCCCTTTTCCATTTTTTGATTTATCGGCCATCTTCAACGGAGATGGGTTCACTTTCAGGAACGATCTTGGGAAAGTCACGATTCCCGCACGGCGTCGATCAGGCGTGTCCGGATTTCGGGCAGGGGCTGATTGAGCGGATGGAAGATATGCCGCTCCAGAAAATAGCCGGTCAGATCGAGCCCGCGCCGCAGGTCGTCGGCCTGCACCCCGCCTTGCGAAGACAGAAGAAACCCCGGCAGCGGCAGGAGTTTATCCTTATAGGGCGCGCCTTCCCGACGGCTGACGGCGCGCGCCGAGCGCGGCGAGACATAGGCCAGATCGTCGCGGCTGCCGCTGACCGCGCACGACGACAGGTCGAGACCGAAGCCGACCGCTTCCAAAAGGCCCATTTCGAAGCGCACATAGATATAGGGCCAGACCTCCGGCATGGCGAAACCGCTCATCAGGGCGTCAAAAGCATGGAACGCGCCCGGATAGGCCTCGCGCTCCGGCAGCACGGCGCGGGTCATGACGCAGGCGCATTGCACGCCGATCAGGGCCATCGGATCGTCGAAGATCAGCGATGTGGCGTCGCCTTCGGGCTCGATAGTCGCCGAGCCCAGATGGTCGGAGGTTCGCGCGCGATAGGACAGGCGCACACGACTGGCCGGCTGCAGGAAGGGCTTGATGCGCCGCGACGCCCCGCCGGGCACGTGCGCGGCAATATGGCCGTGCGCCAGCGTCAGGAAATGCACGACCGCGCCGGTTTCACCGTGCGGCCGCGAACTCAGGACAAAGGCGTCGTCTTCGAACTGCAACTCATCCTCCGCCCCTCATACCTCCCCAGTTTACTGGAGAGGGGGACCGCACGACGCGCGCAGCGCCAGATGCGGTGGTGGGGGTACTTAATTGAAAAGTACGCTGGCAGAGTTTGCAACCTAAGAAACCCCACCACCACATCTCAACGGCTTTGCCGTTTCGTGCGGTCCCCCTCCCCGGCATAGCCAGGGAGGTATAGACATTTACTCTCCGAATTCCAGACCGAACTGAGCGTATAGCGCCCGGTCGTCGCTCCAGCGTTCATTGACCTGCACGTGCAGGAACAGGTGCACCTTGCGGTCGAGAATATCCATCAGTTCCTGACGCGCGCGCTGACCGATCCATTTCAGCGTCTGGCCGTTCTTGCCCAGCACGATGGCGCGCTGGCCGTCGCGTTCGACGAAGATGGTCTGTTCGATGCGCGCCGCGCCATCCGGCATGTCCTTGAAGTCGGTCGTCACCACGGCGCAGGCATAGGGCAGTTCTTCATGCACACGCAGGAACAGCTTTTCGCGGGTGATTTCAGCGGCCAGAATACGCACGGGCGCGTCGGCGGCCTGATCCTCCGGATAGAGCCACGGCCCCACCGGCATCTTTTCGGCCAGCGCTTCCATCAGGTCGCCGATGCCGTTGCCTTTTTCGGCCGAAATCATGAAGACCTGATCGAAGACGTCTTCCTTGAACAGGCTGTCGGCCAGGGCCAGCAGATTGTCGCGACGCAGCAGGTCGATCTTGTTCAGCACCAGAATGGCGCGGCGATTATTGGCCTTGAGACCGGCAATGATGGTCTCGGCATCCTCGACCGCCAGCTTGTCGGCTCCGGTCGGCTTGGTGTCGGGGGCCGGGAAATGCACGGCCAGATGCGCCGGCGCGTCGACCAGCATGACGACGATGTCGGCGTCCTGCGCCCCGCCCCAGGCCGATTTGACCATGGCGCGGTCGAGACGGCGGCGCGGCTTGAAGATGCCCGGCGTGTCGACCAGCACGATCTGCGCGTCGCCATGCAGGGCGATGCCCCGCACCGGAAAGCGCGTCGTCTGCACCTTCTGCGTCACGATGGAGACCTTGGAGCCAACGAGGGCGTTCACAAGGGTGGATTTACCGGCATTGGGGGCACCGATGATGGCGGCGAAACCCGCGCGCGTCGTCGCGGGAGAAGAAGAGGTGATCGTCAATTAAGACCTGCGTGTTCGATAAAGCTGAGGGCCGCCGCTTTCTCGGCCTCCTGACGGGACTTGCCGCTGGCGACGACGGGATCGTAGCCTTCTAGCTTGAGCGCGACCTTAAAGATAGGGGCATGATCGGGCCCGATGCGTTCCACGATCTCATATTTCGGTGAAGACAGCTTCTGCTGGGCCGCCCATTCCTGAAGGTGCGACTTGGGGTTCAGGTGCGAACGGCTGTGGCTGGAGCGGATATGCGGCTCCCATAAAGGCCCGAATATCCGCCGCGCCGTCTCGAAACCGCCGTCGATATAGACCGCCGCGATGAGGGCTTCGCAGGCGTCGCCAAGGATGGTCAGGTTGGAGCGCCCGCCGCTCTTGGTCTCGCCCGGCGCCAGCCGCAGGGCCGCACCGACCCCCAAAGACACCGCCACCGCCGCGCAGGTTTCACGACTGACCAGACCATGCAGGCGCTGAGACATTTCCCCCTCGGCGGCCTGCGGATAGGCCTGCATCAGGGCTTCGGCCACCAGCAGGCCCAGAACGCGGTCACCGAGAAATTCCAGCCGCTCGTTGTCTCCGGCGACGGTTTTTTTCTGCTTGCCGTCGCTGACGCTGGCGTGGGTCAGGGCGCTGTCGAGCAACTGACGGTCGCCGAAGCGGTATCCCAGTTTCGCCTCCAGCGCGTCCAGCACCTTCTGGCGATGGCCGGAGGCGTCCCTTTGCATTCTCGTCATGAACAACAGGCCATTTCAAAACACCTATACCTCCCCAGCTTGCTGGCGAGCCGGGCGGCCGGTGCCGGGGACCATCGAGCGATAGCGTAGATGGTGGTGGGGTTTCTTTACTAAATTATCAACGGGCAGTTTGGTGGGCCTCTCTGAAAGATACCCCACCACCACATCTCGCCGGCTCTGCCGTCTCGTGCGGTCCCCCTCCCCGGCATAGCCAGGGAGGTATGTTTTGTTACTTGAGGGACTTAAAGAAGCGGTCCCAGCGCAGGTCGAGCCAGGTCCATGGCTTGAACAGCGACGCGCCCTTGTTCCACGACACCAGCACCATGACGGCCTTGCCTTCGAGGTTCTCGGCGGGCACGAAGCCGACGCCCGGCTGGAACGGATCGGCTGGCGAGAAGCGGCTGTCGAGCGAGTTGTCGCGGTTGTCGCCCATGACGAAGTACTGGCCTTCGGGAACGGTAAATTCCTGCGTATCGTCGGCATCGGGCTTATAGCCCATGTCCTGCGTCAGGTGCGTCGCACCCGCCGGCAGAGCTTCCTCAAGCACCTCGACGTCCGGCGTCGCATAGGTGACACCGGCCGAGATCGGTCCCTTGTCGATAGTGGTGACGGCCTCGCCATTGATGAAGACCTGGCCCTGCTTCACCTGAACGCGGTCACCCGGCAGACCGATCACGCGCTTGATATAATCGACCTTGGTGTTGCTGGGCAGTTTGAACACCACAATGTCGCCGCGCTTGGCCTGTTTTTCGAAAATGCGGCCCGAAATCACCGGCGGCGAGAACTGGATCGAGTGTTTGGAATAGCCGTAATCCCATTTACGCACGACGATATAGTCGCCCTCATAGAGGTTGGGCTCCATCGACGCCGACGGGATGGTGAAGGGCTGGAAAAACAGGGTGCGGAAGACCAGCGTGATGATCAGGGCGATCGCCACCGTCTTGAAAATATCGGCCCATTCGTCCTTGAGCGCGGATTTTTCATCGCCTTCGACGGTTTCTTTTTCGATCACCGCGTCCTCAACGACCTTATCTTCAGCGCTCATAAATCAGCCCCACATAGCTTTAGCGCCCATAGCTTTAAGCGCATTCCTGCTGCCTGTCTATTTTTAGATTTCGGCCAAAAATAGACCTTAAAAATTGTTAAGTTAAGGCACTACAACCGCCTCGATCACCACATAGGCCCCGGCCAGATCGCTCTCGTCCGTCAGGCTGAGGTGGATTCGCACCGCGTGACCGTACGGTACAAGCCCCTTCAGCCTTTCGGCAGCCCCCCCGCTCAGCACCACGTCCGGCTTGCCCAGCGCATCATTGCGCACCTCTATGTCGGTAAAATGAAAGCCGCGCAAACCGGTGCCCAGCGCCTTCATCACCGCCTCCTTGGCGGCGTAGCGCTTGGCCAAGGTTGGGTGAATGGGCGTTTTCGACAGGGCATAGGCCTGTTCGGCGGGCGTGAACACGCGGTCGAGGAACTTCTGTCCGAAGCGCTCGACCGACTCCTTGATGCGTCGCGCATCGGTCAGGTCCATGCCCACGCCGACGATCATAGGCGCGCGGCGTCCATCAGTTGACGCATACGGCCGATAGAGGCCTCAAGCCCGACGAAAATGGCCTCACCGATCAAAAAGTGCCCGATATTCAGTTCCTTGATCTGAGGCACGCGCGAAATGAAGGTCACGGTGTCGTAGTCGATGCCGTGACCGGCATGGACCTCGATGCCGACCTCCGCCGCCATATGCGCCGCCCATTCGAGCTTCTTCATTTCGGCTTCGACGATCGAATGTTCGCCTTCGCGCCAGGCGTCGCACAGGGCGCCCGTATGGAATTCCACGACCGGCGCGCCGATGTTCGACGCCGCCGACACCTGAAGCGGGTCCGTGGCGATAAACAGGGACGTGCGGATGCCTGCGGAATTGAGTTTGGCCACCGCCGCGCCCACCGCATCGACATTGCCGGCGACGTCGAGCCCGCCTTCGGTGGTGCGCTCCTGACGGCGTTCGGGCACGAGACAGCAGGCGTGCGGCTTGAGGTCGAGCGCGATGCCGATCATCTCGTCGGTCACGGCCATTTCGAAGTTCAGCGGCTTGCGGAACTCGTCGCAGACCTCTTTCAGCGCCCAGATGTCCTTGTCCAGCACGTGCCGGCGGTCTTCCCGCAGGTGCGCCGTGATGCCGTCCACGCCGGCCTCCAGCGCCAGACGCGCGCCGCGCACCGGATCGGGCGCGTTGCCGCCGCGCGCATTGCGCACAGTGGCGATATGGTCGATATTGATACCCAGCCGGATGCGGTTCATGGCTTTCAGGCCTTCTGCGACAGGCGGCGGCTGCCAGGGTCCTGCACCGGAATGGCGGCCAGTTCCGGCGGCAGGGCGTCAGCGGGATAGGCCGGAACCTCAAGACTGGCCAGCGAGATCAGCGGCACGCCGACATCGGCCTTGCCCCCCGAACGGTCGACGATGCAGGCCGCCGCCACCACTTCGCCACCCAGCGCCTGAATGGCCGCGATGCACTCACGCGACGACAGGCCCGTGGTAACGATGTCCTCGACCATCACCACCTTGTCGCCGGGTTCGATATGGAAGCCGCGGCGCAGTTTGAATTCGCCATCGACGCGCTCGACATAGAGGGACGGGACTTTCAGATGGCGCGCGGTTTCATAGCCGGGGATGATGCCGCCGACGGCGGGAGAAATGGCCACATCGACCGGACCGACCTGCGCCACGATCTTTTCGGCCAGCGCCTTGCACAGGCGCTCGCAACGGTCGGCATTCATGAAGACGAGGTTCTTTTGCAGGAACAGCGGCGAATGCAGGCCGCTCGACAGCACGAAATGGCCCTCTCTGAGAGCATTGGCGTCGCGGAATTCGTTGATCACGTCTTCAGAGGTCATTGGCATGTCCCGGCATTATCAAATTTGCCGCTTCATAGGCCAAATTGCCGCCGAACCCAAAGGGTTTTTAGCCCCTTATGCGCTCCACGCCCTCGACCGACGGATTGGTGCGGATCGCCGCCGCGATATTGGTCAGGTGACGGGCGTCCAGCACCTCGACCTCGAATTCGGCATCGAGGAAATCGACCTGCTGGTTCGACAGCTTGATATTGACGATGTTGCCCCTCGCCTCGCCGATCAGGGTACAGACCTGCCCCAGCACCCCCGGCTTGTTGCGCATATTGGCGTGAATACGGGCGGGCGAGACCGTGTTCTTTTCGGCGTTGAGCGTCCATTGCAGGTCGATCCACACCTCCTTGTGGCCTTCATAGGCCTCAAGCTGCTCGCACTCGATGGAATGGACGTGGACCTCGGCGCCTTCAACAATACCGACAATACGGTCGCCCGGCACCGGCGTGCAGCAGCGCGAAAAGACGATCTTCTGCTGCGGGCGCAGGGCATGGCCACGCACGAAGGCGGTGGCGTCTTCGCCGTCCTTGATTCGGCTGAAGGAATCGGTGGTCAGGGTCGAGGGCAGTTTCAGACCGGGGAACAGGGCCTCCAGCACCTTTGCCGGCGCGATCTTGCCACGGCCGCACAGTTCGAACAGCTCGTCCTCGCTCTGCACCTGAAAGCGCTCGAAGGCCGGACGCCACGAAATCTCGGTCAGGGCCTTTTCGGCCTGCGCCGCGGCGCGTTCCAGGGCCGAGCGCCCCAGACGGATGAAGTCGTCGCGCTGGGTCTGGCGGATGCTGCGGCGGATGGCGGCACGCGCACGGCCGGTAATGGTCAGGGACTGCCAGTCGGGGTTCACACGGGCTTCGACGCCGGTGATGATTTCGACCTGATCGCCGTTCTGCAAAGGTGTGCGCAGCGGCTTGTGCTCGCCATTGATGACCACGCCGATGGCCTTTTCGCCCACCTCGGTATGAACGGCATAGGCGAAATCGAGCGGCATGGCCCCGCGCGGCAGCGAGATCAGGCGGCCCTTGGGCGAGAAGCAGAAGACCTGATCGAGGAACATTTCCAGCTTGGCGTGCTCGACCCATTCCTCGGAATCGCCGCCGTTTTCGGCGATCTGCACGATGGCGCGCAGGTTGGCGATCGGATTGCGCTCGGCCCACAGGGTCGCCGCGGCCTCATCGAAGCCGTAGGACTGGTTCTTGTAGCCCCAGTGCGCCGCCAGCCCCTCTTCGGCCACGCGGTCCATCACCTCGGTGCGGATCTGCATTTCGATGCGCGCGCCCTTGTGGCCGATGACCGTGGTGTGCAGCGACTGATAGTTGTTCGACTTGGGCGTCGAGATGAAGTCCTTGAAGCGATCCTGCACGCAGGGCCACTTGCGATGCAGCACCCCCAGCGACAGGTAGCAGTCTTCGGGGCTGTCGACGATGACGCGGAAGGCCACGATATCGGACAGTTGCGAGAAGCCGATCGACTTGCGCTGCAGCTTGCGCCAGATCGAATAGGGCGATTTTTCGCGGCCCGAAACGCGCGCCGAAATCCCGGCGACCGAGAGCGTATCCTGAATGTCGCGCGCGATGTCGGTCACCGCCGCGCCCTTCTGGTCGCGCAGATCTGCCAGCCGCTGCAGGATAGCCGCGCGGCCCCGCGGATTGATATAGGTGAAGGCCAGGTCTTCGAGTTCGGTGGCGAAGCGGTTGCAGCCGATCTGACGGGCCAGCGGCGCATAGACCTCAAGCGTTTCCCGCGAGATCCGTTCGCGCTTGTGCTCGGGCACGTATTGCAGGGTGCGCATATTGTGCAGACGGTCGGCCAGCTTGACCAGCAGGACGCGCACGTCTTTGGAAATGGCCAGAATGAACTTGCGCAGGTTTTCCGACTGCTTGGTGTGTTCGGATTTTAGTTCCAGCCGCGTCAGCTTGGTGACGCCTTCGACCAGTTGCGCGATCTCTTCGCCGAACAGCGAGGCGATCTCCTCGCGCGTCGCCGGCGTGTCTTCGATCGTGTCGTGCAGCAGGGCCGTGACGATGGCCGCCGAGTCGAGCTTATAGTCGGTCAGGATGCCCGCCACCTCAATGGGGTGGGCGAAATAGGGGTCGCCGGAGGCGCGCAACTGCGCGCCGTGCATGCGCATGGCGTAGACATAGGCGCGATTGAGGAGCGCTTCGTCGACGGTCGGGTCATAGGCGGCAACCCGGTCGATCAGTTCCATCTGACGCAGGAAACGGCGTTTGGGAGGAGCCGGCGCAGGCTTGTTAGCCTGCGCCGTTTCCGCCGTCATTGACGGCATTTCGGGGGGTGTCTGGATGGGCGGCGTTTCCGCGGGAGGGTCGATCGGCGGGGTTTCCACCGGATCGATCGGCGGCGCTTCGGGGGGCGGTATCACATCGCCTTCCCTGGGCTCGCCGGGGGGGACCTCCTGCGGCTTTTCTTCCGGGAAACCGGGCGGCACGGCGGGCGGTTCGTTTTCAGACGAAACCCGCGCCGTGATCACCGATTGCCCTTCAGCCGACATTTCCAGAACCGTACTCTTTTCATACATGCAGGCTCCTTAGATAAGAGCCCCGCCACGCGAGTCAAAGAGTAACCCCGCCAGACTTTAATCGCCAGTAAAAAGGCGCGCAGAAATGACAAGGCCGGCCTGTAGGCACAGACCGGCGTCATTAACCGCGATAAGGCGGAACTCTTAGTAGCGCTCTTCCTGACCGCCGTCGCGGTCGGACTGAAGCGCGCGGATCAGCTCGCTTTCCGACATCTGCTGATGCTGCGGATCGGCCAGCAGGGCCAGGGTTTCGGCCTCTTCCTCGGCCTCGGTGCGCTCGTCCACGCGCTGCAGCGAGGCGATCAGGCTTTCGGTCAGCGTGTCGGGCGACAGGACGTCGTCGGCGATTTCGCGCAGGGCGACGACCGGGTTCTTGTCGTTGTCGCGGTCAAGCAGGATCGAAGCGCCCGACGAGATGGCGCGGGCGCGATGCGCCGCCAGAAGCACCAGATTGAAACGGTTATCGACCTTCTCGACGCAATCTTCGACGGTGACGCGAGCCATGCAGAACCCTTTGCAAATAATGACAAAAACGCCGCCGCCAAGACGCATTCCGCCTTGACCGACAGCGCAAGCCGTGTTCGTTCGCCCCGTCTTTACCCAGTGTCGCCCCAAAAGACAACAATTACTTGTCATTTGCGGGGAAGTTGCCGGGAACTTTACGGTGCAGCGGTTGCGCGCGTCGTCCCCCTCCCCTAAGAGACGCGCATCATGCCCCCTGCTTCCTCGAACAAAGCGCGCCCAACCTTCCTCTCAAAATGGAGCGGTTATGCCCTGGCGCTCGGCGGCGCCTTCCTGTTCGCCACCAAGGGCATCTTCATCAAGCTGGCCTATGAATACGGCGTCGATGCCACGACGCTTCTGACCCTGCGCCTTATCATCGCCACGCCGTTCTTCATCGCCGTCGGCCTGATCACCCGTTATCGTCAGCGCCACGCCGAACCCCTATCGGGCGCTCTGTATCTCAAAGCGCTGGCCGTGGGCGCGCTGGGCTACTGGTTCGCCAGCTATACCGATTTCGAGGGACTGGTGCACCTGTCGCCGCAGTTCGAACGCCTGATCCTCTTCACCTACCCCCTGTTCGTCATCCTTCTGGGGGCGTGGCTGTTCCGTCAGCCGCTGAAGGTGCCGGCCCTGCCCGCCTTCATCATCGCCTATGCCGGTCTGGCGCTGGTCTTCTGGTCGGAAGCCGGCAATGGCGGCCCGGATGTCGCGGTCGGCGCCGCGTGGGTCACGGCGTCTTCCGTCGCCTTCGCCCTCTATCTGCTGCTGGCCAAGCCGCTGATCGCGCGCATGGGCGCGGCCCTGTTCACCTCGGTGGCCATGGTCGGCGCGGCGATCGCCACCTTCATCCATTTCGGCGTCACCCACCCGATGAGCGCCATCCCCGCCGATCCCGGCCTGTGGACGCTCGCTATCGGGCTGGCCATAGGGGCGACCGTCCTGCCCGGCTATCTGGTCAGCTTCGCTCTGGCGCGCATCAGTTCTCAGGCCAATGCCGTCATCGGTTTCATCAACCCCATCTTCACCATGGGTTTGAGCGTGCTGATCCTGAAAGAAGAGATTTCCGCGATCGACCTGATCGGCACGCTTCTGGTGCTGGGCGGGGTCGGCCTCTATACGTGGCTCGAACAGCGGCCTCAGATGATCAACAAGCCCGACGTATCTTCCGCCGGATAGGCGTCGCGCCCCACGGTGACCTGCGCCGAAAGCTCCTGCGCGCTCAGGCCCAACACCGGATGCCGCCAGTCGGGCGTAATCTCGGCCAGCGGCCCCATGACGAAGCCGCGCTCATGGGCGCGCGGATGCGGCAGGATCGGAGCCACCTCGCTGACCTTGTCTCCATAGGCGATCAGATCCAGATCGAGCACGCGCGGCGCATTCGATTCGGCCCCGCGCACACGCCCGGCCTCTGCTTCCAACTCATGCAACCGTTTCAGTAAAAAACCCGGCTCCAAAGTCGTGGCGACTGCGAATACGGCATTATGATAAGGCGGATACTCAGGGTTCGGCCATGCCTGCGAACGCCACAGGGATGAAATCTGCGTAACCCTTATCCCGCTTTGGCACAAGCGCTTGACAACCCTATGTAATGCCTGCAATGGATTAAGATGGTCGTGGGGCAAATTCGCGCCGTAGGCAATATATATGCCCGGTGTAAATTCTGAGAACGGCGCTACTGTTTTAGACATTTTGATTCTTCATTTTTTAAACGAAAGCCATTTGAATGAGTTTTTATCCAACTGACAAGATTGCTCTTTTTATCGACGGAGCCAATCTTTACTCCGCCGCCAAGGCGCTTAACTTCGACATCGACTACCGCAAGCTTCTCGACGAGTTCCGCAAACGCGGCATTCTTCTGCGCGCCTACTACTATACAGCCCTGGTCGAAGGCGACGATTATTCGCCGATACGCCCTCTGGTTGACTGGCTCGATTATAACGGCTTCGCCCTGATCACCAAGACGGCGAAGGAATATACCGACGCCCAGGGGCGCAAGCGCTGGCGCGGCGACATGGATATCGAAATCGCCTGCGACATGATGGAGATCGCCGAACACGCGGACCATCTGGTGCTCTTCTCCGGCGACGGCGACTTCCGCCGCCTGATCGAGGCCGTGCAACGCAAGGGCTGCCGCGTCACCGTCGTCTCGACGGTTAAATCCCAGCCGCCGATGACCTCCGACGAATTGCGCCGTCAGGCCGACACCTTCGTCGATCTGGCCGATCTGGCCAGCGTGGTGGGCCGCCCCCGCCAGCAGCAACCGGCCAACCGGGCCAGTGAAGAATTTGAGGATTAGGCTCGGTTCTGTCTGGCTGTCTCTGAGTTCCCCGGAGGCTTACTGTCTCCGGGACCCTTCAGACGCCAAAGAGGCCGCTGTCCCGCGATATGACGATCAGAGTGGCAATGTGGAAGACCGCAATCATCACATTTGACAGGACGACCGGATTGCGAAGGCCCACCAGCGGCACGGTTAGAAACTTGTAGACAATCTGCAAGCCCAGCACGGCCTGCGCCCAAGCGGTAACCTCACGATTTAGGACGTGAAGCGCCAGAAGCCCCACGCTGGCCGTCAGTATCGCCGCATAGATGGAGAACAGTATCTTGCGTCCTGACGTATCTTCGCCCCAGGCCATGACAGCCGGGCGTCCATTACGCGCCAGAACAATCAGTACAGGTATCAGTACAACTATGTTGAGTGACAGTGCTGCCGTTAGCATAAGTGTCCCCGCGTCGATCCTTATCGGTCAAATACGCCGGTGAGACGGCTTCAGATCAGACATGAATCGCCCGGCGGGGCTTTACCCGTGATCCTTCATCAGGCGGGCTTTTTCGCGGCCCCAGTCGCGTTTGGCTTCGGTTTCGCGCTTGTCGTGCAGCTTCTTGCCCTTGGCCAGCGCGATCTCGACCTTCACCATGCCCTTGTCGTTGAAGTACAGCCGGGTCGGGATGATGGTCATGCCCTCGCGCTGCACGGCGATCATGAAGCGCGCGATCTCGCGCCGGTGCATCAGCAGTTTGCGATGACGGCGCGGGTCGTGGTTGAAGCGGTTGGCAAAGCCGTAGTGCGGGATGTCGGCATTGATCAGCACCAGTTCGTCGCCGTTCTCGATCGAGACATAGGACTCGGCGATATTGGCGCGACCCTGCCGTAGTGACTTGACCTCGGTCCCGGTCAGCATGATGCCGGCCTCGGTATTGTTTTCGAGGAAATAATCGAAGCGCGCCCGCCGGTTATCGGCGATCACCTTGAAGTTGGATTGCTCTTTTTCGGCCAAGTCAGAGCCCCGCGGCTTTCATCGCTTCGTCGACCAGCGGCCGCACGGCCTGCGAACAGGCGACGATGGGCAGGCGCACCTCGTCGGTCGTCTGCCCCAGCCGGCTCAGCGCATATTTGGTCGGCGACGGCGAGGCGTCGGCGAACAGCACCTTGTGCAGGGCGATCAGCTTGTCCTGCCAGTCGCGCGCCGCCGCGAAATCGCCCTGCTTCGCGGCCTTATACAGCGCCACCATCTCGGCCGGCGCGACGTTCGACGTCACCGAAATCACGCCGTGACCGCCGTGGGCCATGTAGCCGATCAGGGTCGGATCGTCGCCCGATATGAACGCGAAGCCCGGCGCGATGGCTATGCGCAACTGGCTCATGCGCACCAGATCGCCCGTCGCGTCCTTGATGCCGACGATGTTCGGCAGGGCCGACAGGCGGACGATCACCTCGTTCGACAGGTCGGTCACCGTGCGGCCCGGCACGTTGTACAGCATGATCGGTATCTGAACCGCGTCGTTCAGCGCCTTGAAATGCTGATACAAACCTTCCTGCGACGGCTTGTTGTAATAGGGCACGACCACCAGCACGGCGTCAGCCCCGACGGCCTTGGCGTGCTGCGCCAGTTCCAGCGCCTCGGCAGTGTTGTTCGAGCCCGCACCGGCAATGATCTTGACGCGGCCGGCGGCGACTTCGACGCACAGGCGCACGATTTCCTTGTGCTCGTCCATGGACAGGGTCGAGGTTTCGCCCGTCGTGCCGACCGGCACCAGACCGTGCACGCCCGCCTTTATCTGCGTCTCGACCAACTGTTTGAACGCCGCATAATCCACCTGACCGTCTTTGAACGGCGTCACCAGAGCGGTAATCACTCCGGAGAACAGGGGCAGGGCTTCGGCGGTCGACATGGGAGTGACTATCCTGAAAAAAGCAGATCGAATTACGCGGATGAGCCTTAAAACCACAATGGATTTGCTGCAACGACTTTGTAAAAAGAAAACGTCATAATGAAGCGCGGCTTGCCTGCACGGCCAAATGACCGCAAGTTTCCACCGTTCTTTTGTTTCTGACGGCTTTTGTGATCGAAGCGTGACGCCCGCGCGCAAAAAATCACGCTAAGACAATTGTTTCATAATTGTGCCGTCTTGTGCGGCCAGATTCCTCACCGTATTCAAGACGGCGGCTACCCGAAGGATTTACGCATGATCAAGGCATTCAGGACGTTCAACGCGCGCACGGCGACATCCTGGCGCCGGTGGATGAGCGGCGTCGCCCTGATTGCCATATCCGCCAGCACGTTGACGCCCGTTCTGGCGCAGGATTCGACCTCCGCGCCACGCCCTTATCAGGCAGGACTGATCAGCGAATCCGACAAGGCGGTACTGAAGCAGGCGCTTGATGCGTCGCGCAGCCGCAATTTCGTCTTCGCCGAATCCCTGCGCGGTTCGCTGAGCGATCCGGTGGCGCGCAAACTCGTTCAGTGGTCCATCGTCAATAATGACGGCGACATCTACGGTTTCGCCGCGCTTGACGGCGCGCGCCGCGATCTGTGGGGCTGGCCGCGCGAGCAGAAACGCCAGATCGCCGCCGAAAAGCAGATCATCACCTCCAGCCTGACGCCGCAACAGACGATCGAGTGGTTCAAGGGCGCGCCGCCCCTGTCCGTCGACGGCGCCATCGCGCTCATCGGCGCCTATGAGCGCGCAGGTCAGACCGCTGAGGCCTCGGCGCTGGCGAAATCGTGGTGGCGCGATCAGGCCTTCGACCTGACCGACCAGACGCGCTTTCAGGCCAGTTTCGGCCGCTATCTAACCGCCGAAGACCATCAGGCGCGCCTGAACACCCTGCTGCTGGGCACCCAAGGCCCCGCCACCAACGCCATGCTGCCCCTCGTGGACGAGACGAGCCGCAAGGTCGCCACGGCGGCCATGGCGCTTCGCTCCGGGTCCGCCGCCGGCGTGACCCTCTACGAACAGGCGCTGGCCGTCAGCCCGCGCAATCCGGTGCTGGCCTATGAGCGCCTGCGTTCGCTGCGCCGCGCCAAGCTGGAAACGCTGGGCTTCGGCCTGCTGGCCGACCTGCCCGCCGCCCCGGCTTCGGAGGCCGCCATCAACAATCTGTGGGTCGAGCGCCTGTCCTATTATCGCGCCGCGCTCAAGGCCCGTAACTATCAGGCCGCCTATACCGCCATGAACGGCGGCGGCTTCCCCAACGGCGAAAAGAAGGCCGAGGGCGAGTTCTTCGCCGGCTGGGCCGCGCTGATCCGTCTAAATCGCCCGGACCTCGCCATCGCGCATTTCGAGAAGGTGCGCGAAGCCGGCACCTCGCCCATCACCCGCAGCCGCGCCCACTACTGGCTGGGCCGCGCCTATGAGGCGCGCAACCAAACCGGCGACGCCGAAAAAGCGCACGCCCACTTCGTCGAAGGCGGTCAGTTCATCTACGCCTTCTACGGTCAGTTGGCGGCCGAGAAGGCCGGTATCAAGTCGATCACGCTCGGTAAGGACCCCGTCCCGACCGACGCCGACCGTGCGCGCTTCGACAATCGCGACATGGTCAAGGCCGCGAAAATTCTGGGGCAGACCGGGGAGCGCGACCTGTTCAACGCGCTGGTTCTGGCGCTGGACGACGTGCTGCCGACCGCCGAGGAGCAGGCATTGCTGGTCGACCTGGCCGGCACCTACGGCACGCAGGACCTGTCGATGCGCGTGGCGCGCGTCTCGCAGCAGCGCGGTTTCTACCTGCCCGAACGCGCCTATCCGCTGCGCGCCCTCCCGGCGGTCAAATCGCCGGAAGGGTCGTTCGTGCTGGCCATCACACGTCAGGAATCGGGCTTCGATCCGATGGTGCGCTCCTCCGCCAATGCGCGCGGCATGATGCAGCTCATCCCGCCGACCGCGCGCGGCGTGGCGCGGCGCATGTCGCTGACCTATTCCGACTCGATGCTGTATGAGGCCGATTACAATATGAAGCTGGGGGCCTATCACCTCGGCGAACTGGTCGACCGTTTCGGCGGTTCCTACGTGATGGCGGCGGCAGGGTACAATGCCGGTCCGAACCGTCCGCCGCAGTGGATCATCGATTGCGGCGATCCCCGCGGCGATGCGGCGGACCCCATTGCCTTTATCGAATGCGCGCCGTTTACCGAAACGCGCAACTATATGATGCGGGTAATGGAAAACAATGCCGTCTACCGCGCCCGCCTCAACGGCGGCACTGCGCCGCTGACGCCGATGGCCGATCTCAAGCGCGGCGTGATCGTCGCCTATACGCCGATGACCGGCGACAGCGAGGACACGGGCAGCCTGCCAACCGGGCCGATCAATTATAATGAGCTGAAAAGCACCGCCGGCAATTAGGCCGTCACGACAGGATTCGGCGAATTTTCACACACCGCCACAAATCCGCGTGCGAAAAACCACACAAAATTCATAGATTAGAATTTATAAAACTAAAATATTTCAATTATTTATAAATAGACCACCGCTCGATTACCCTTCGGCGTAATGCTGATATTCCTGATTGCGGCGATGCCTCACAGGTGAGTCGATCAGCGGGCTCTGACCATTGACCTCCCACAGCATTGCTCGAACGGAGAGCCGGAGGCGCGCGCCACGCCCCAGGTTCTCTTTCATAATCAGAGTTGGTGCCCAAAGGGAGCCATAGATATGCGTATCAAAAATGTTCCGATAGCGTTCAAGATCGTCGGCATACTCGCCTTTCTGGCGATTTCGATGATCTTCGTCGGCGCCCATTACGCCCTGACCTTCAAAAACATCAATCAGACTTATTCCGAACTGGCCACGGACGATTATCCGGCGCTGGTGGCGCTCATCCGGATCAGTCAGCGTAACGCCTATATTGCACAGCATCTGTTCAAGCTGGAGAGCCTGACCTGCCCTTCGGCGGAATGTAAGGCGGCAGGCGAGGAGGTCACGACCTCCGTCAAGGAATCCAACGAACTGATGCAGACGGCCCGCAATCACATGCATGGGCGTGACGCGGTTCTGGATCAGCTTGACGCGGCGCGCAAACAGATCACCGCCGCGGCGCAGCCGGCCGCCACCGCCTATCTCAGCGGCGACAAGGCGGGCGGCCGCCGTCACGTTCAGGAGGTCGAAAAGGGCCAGCAGGCCTTCCGCAAGGTGATCCGCCCGCTGATCAAGGATGTGGACAGCACCACCCGGACCACCACGACCGACCTGCAAAAGCGTACCGAAAACCTGCTTCAGGTCGGCGGCGTAGTGGCCCTGGGCCTCGCTCTGACGGCGATTTTGCTTTCTTTCCTGGGGGCGCGTGCCCTGATCGCACGCCCCATACTGGACGTGTGCAATCATATGAAGCGCATGTCCGACGGCGACATTTCCGAAATGGCCCTCGATTCAGGGCGTCGCGATGAAATCGGCCGCATGAACGGCGCCCTGCTCATTTTTGCCGAGGGCCTGCGGCACGCCGAGACCCTGCGGGCCCAGGCGGCGCAGGATAAGGCCGCTGCCGAAGCGCAACGCCGGCAGGCCATGCTCGATCTGGCCGATGAGTTCGAACGCTCGGTCGGCGGGATCGTCACGCTGGTATCATCGGCGGCCACCGAAATGCAGGCCGCCGCCACCCAGCTTAACGCCTCGGCGCAGGAGGCCACCGCGCAGTCGGTGGCCGTGTCCGCCGCCGCCGAAGAGGCCGGGGCCAGCGTCACCTCAGTCGCCGCTTCGACCGAAGAACTGGGCTCCTCCATCAGTGAAATCAGCCGTCAGGTCGAAATGTCGGCGACAGTGGCCGCCACCGCCGCCCGCGAAGCCGACGATGTCCAGTCCATCGTCAGAGAACTGACCGATACGGCCGCCTCAATCGGCGGGGTGATCGAACTGATCGCCGGTCTGGCCGATCAGACCAACCTTCTGGCGCTGAACGCCACGATCGAGTCGGCGCGCGCCGGCGAAAGCGGCAAGGGCTTTGCGGTCGTTGCCTCCGAGGTGAAAACGCTGGCGGGTCAGACGGCCCTGGCCACTACGGAAATCTCTGCCAAGGTCGCTCATATTCAGGAGGCCGCGGGCAAGGCGGCTCTGGCCATGCAGAGCATTACCGGCACCATTTCGCGCATCAATAACTCCAGCACCGCCATTGCCACCTCTGTCGAACAACAGGGGGCCGCCACGCAGGAGATCGTTCAGGCCGTTACGCAGGCCTCGGTCGGCACGCAGCAGGTCAGTTCCAACATTACCGGTGTCGCGCAGGCAGCGGAACAGACCGGGGGCGCGGCGTCTCAGGTGCAACGCGCTTCCACGGAACTGGCGGCGCAGGCCGAACGTCTGCATCACGAAATGGACAGGTTCCTGTCCAATGTGCGCGCCGCCTGAGCCACAGGGGTTTTACGGGATCAGAGGGCGCACGCCTAAATGCAGACGCGCGCCCTCGCCTGCGGTTTCAAACCCACCGGTCAGGTTGAAGACGTCTGCCAGAAGCGATGGCGTAAACACCGCTTGCGGAGGCCCGAACCCCGCCACGCGCCCGTCGTGCATGACGCAGACCGCGTCGCAGAAGGCCGCCGTCAGCCCCAGATCGTGCAGGCTGCTGATTACCGTGTGTCCGCGCGCCGCCGCTGCTTTCAGGATCAATGGTACCTGCCGCTGCCACGCCGGGTCGAGCGCTGTCAGCGGCTCATCGAGCAACAAAACCGGACAGTCGGTCGCCAGCAACCGCGCCAGCAGCACCCGCGCCCTCTGCCCTCCCGACAGCGAGAAGACGCGCCGGTCCGCCGCCTCCGCCATGCCCGCCTCGGTCAATGCCATCCCGGCGCGAGCTTCGGCATCGGCAAAGCGCTGCGCCCCCAGCCGCACAACCTCCCGCGCCGTCAAGTCCCAACTGATACCCCGCTCCTGCGGCAGATAGCCGATCCGCGTGGCGCGTTCGGGCAGGGACAGCGACGACAGCGCACGGCCATCGACCTGAACCTCGCCGGCGGACGGCGCGATCAGGCCCGACAGCGCCCGCAACAGGGTCGTCTTGCCCGAACCGTTCGGCCCGACAAGGCCGTACAGCCTGCCCGGCTCGAAGCGCAGGGACGCGCCGGACACCGCTTCGGTGCGCTCCAGGCGGACGCTGAGATTTTGGACGTCGATCATCCCTGCACCCATTCCTTCGCACTCTTCCACGCCAAAAGCGCGAACAGCGGCGCACCGATCAGCGAGGTCAGCACCCCCAGACGGATATCGGTCGAGGTCGGCAGCAGGCGCACCGCCCCGTCGGCCAGCAGCACCATCAGCCCGCCTGCCAGACCCGACGGCGCGATCAGTTTGTAGGGGTCGCGCACGCCCAGACTGCGCACCAGATGCGGCGCGGCCAGCCCGACAAAGCCGATGACGCCCGCCACCGCCACGGCTAGTCCGGCCAGAAGACTGATAGCGACGATCGACAGGACCGCCAGCTTACGCACATCCACGCCCTGCGAGCGCGCCGTGTCTTCGCCCAGAGTCAATAACCGCAGGCCCGGCCCCAGCTTCCACAGCAGCACCGCCGCCACGAACAGCCCGCCTATCCCCATGCCCGCATCCTGCCAGCTACGGTTTTCTACCGAGCCCATCATCCAGCCGAGAATTTCTGCGGTCGTCACCGGCGACGGCGACAGGTTGAACACCAGCGCCATCAACGCGCCACACAGGCTGGACAGGCCGACCCCCAGCAGGATCAACGCCTGCCGGTCGGGAAAACGACTGACGAAGCCCAGTATGATCAGCGACACGCCGCCCGCGAACAAAAGAGCAAAGCCTTCGACCACCCCCGGCGTCAGGCCCAATCCCAGCACGATGGCCACCGCCGCCCCTAAACCCGCGCCCGCCGACACGCCCATAATGCCGGGCTCGGCCAGAGGATTGCGGAAATAGCCCTGCGCCACCGCGCCCGCCACCCCCAGCATGGCGCCTACCAGAAGGGCGCACAGATTGCGCGGCAGACGTATCTGCCACAGGATCTCACCGGCCAGACTGCCCGGCGCGCGCAGGGCTTCGGCGTAGTCGGCCGGGCTCAAAGCCACCTCGCCCATGCCCATCAACGCGATCAGCAATAAGGCCGTCACCCCAGCCAAAATCGTCCAGACTTTCAAGACAGTTTCTCCGCCAGTTCAGGCAGGCCGAAAGCCGCATACCAGGCGCTGCACGCCAGCATGGGGCTGGGGATGGTCACGGGCTTCGCCTTGTCGAGGCGCGCCCGCACCAGCGGATGCCGCCCCGGCGAGCGGCGCATGGCGTAGGCGTCGTCATAAAACCCCAGCGCGTAAACATCGGCCTTTTCCTTGAGAAAGACTTCGGGCGACAGATAGAAGAAATAGTCCTGCGAGGCCGCCAATTTATGCCCCGTCGCGCCGACAAGCTGCCCCACCCAGGTCGATGGCCCCGCCGAAAACCCCGACGGCGTATAGTAGAGGACGCGATGCGCCTTTACCGGTGGCGGCACGCGGTCCAGCGCCGCCTTCATCCGGAACGCTTCGCCTGCACCCGCCTGCGGTACGCCCAGTTGCGCGGCCACGTTTTCGACTTCGAAACCGGCCTGAGCGAAGGTGCTGACCTCGTTGATCTGAATGATTTTAATGCCGCGCTTTTCGGCCTGTTGCAGCAGTTTGGCATCGCCGCCCCAGGTGCGCAGAATGGCGTCGGGTTTCAGCGCCAGCAGGGCCTCCAGCGTCGGGCGGCGCAGCGCAATATCGCGCACCCGGTCGCGGTAAAAACTGTCCTGATGGGCGGCGCGCGGCGACAGGCCGAGTATCTGCGCTCGCGGCAAAAGCGCCAGCGCGTATTGATCGGCGCACATGTCCAGCGACATTACACGCACCGGTTTAGCGTATGCGTTACAAGCGCAAAGCGCCAAATAGACGAAAAACAACTTAAAGGTGATATTTTTCATCCCATTTTCCACCCCAAGTTAGTTATCCACAGGCGCATTTTCCGTCTTACTGGCTTTTCCACAGGCCATGGGGGGAAACGTGCCGCCGGAACCCAAGCGCATCCGCGTCCTTATACCTGACACCGCCGAGAACGCGCGGCCGAACCTATACGTCGTCTCCGATTCCGCAAAGGGGATTGCCGACCTGCCTGAGCGGTTTTCGGCAAAAGACCGGGTCGCGTCGTGGCAATGGACGGCGTTTGCCGCCTTGTCGGTTTCGCTTGTCTCCGGCCTGTGGTTTTCGTTCCATCCGATTATGCAGGGGCTTTACTGGCTGTGCTGGTCGATCTTCATGGCCAATGCCACCTTGCGTCTCGCAGCGGCGCTCTCATCCCGTAAAACCATTGACTCCCCGCAGCTTGCCGATGAGCACCTGCCGGTCTATACGGTCGTCGTCGCGCTTTACCAGGAAGCGGCGCTGGCCCCGCAACTGACCGCCGTCCTGAATGCGCTAGACTATCCGCGCCACAAACTGGAAATCCTGTTCGCGCTCGAAGATGATGATGACGAGACCCTGATCGCCTTCGAAGATCACCTTAATCTTCATGCTCATCTGGCGCACATGCGTGTCGTCCGCGTCCCGTTCGCCGATCCGCGCACCAAGCCGCGCGCCTTGAACTACGCCCTGAACCGGGCGCGGGGGGATCTGGTGGCCATTTATGACGCCGAAGACCTCCCCGCGCCGAACCAGTTGCGCGAAGCCGCCGCTAGCTTCGCACGTTTGCCCGGAACCGTTGCCTGCCTGCAAGCGCCGTTGCGTCCGGTTGGTGGAGAGGGCTTCATCGCCCGTCAGTTCGCCGCCGAATACGCCGTGCAGTTCGACGTGCTGCTGCCGGCCATGCACCGCGCGGGCCTGACCTTCCCACTGGGCGGCACCAGCAACCATTTCCGCGCCGAGGTGCTGAAAGCCATCGGCGCGTGGGATGCCCACAACGTAACCGAAGACGCCGATCTGGCCTACCGTCTGGCGCGTCACGGCTATACCTGCGGCCTGATCGATGCCCCGACGCTCGAAACCCCGCCCGGCGATACGCGCACCTGGCTGCCGCAGCGCACGCGCTGGATCAAGGGGCACATGCAAACCCTGCTGGTGCATACGCGCACGCTGCACGACCTGCCGTTCAGCGCCGGTCTCGGCATGACGCTCAGTCTCGGTCTGAATGTCTTTTCCGCCGTCTGTTATGCACCGTTTATGGCGCTGGTCCTGTGCCAGACGCTCCTGCATCTGTTGCAACCGGGTCTCGGCGGCATCGCCCTGCCCGACCTGGTCCTGCTGATCTGCGGGCTGGGGTTCGCGCAGATCGCCCTGCACATCGGCGCGCGCCGGGCCAGTCTCAAACTGAGCTGGCGCGACCGTCTGGGCCTTCCCGTCTATTGGGGCCTGCAATCCTTCGGCGCGCTTTTCGCCCTCTATCAACTCGTCGCCCGGCCCTTTCACTGGGACAAGACCGAGCATGTCCCCGCCGACCCCACGCTCGTACCGGCGGAATAGTTTTTGACGTCGGCAACGGCTGGGTTTATTGCCAGCCCCCATGACCGCCATGACCGACATCAGCCCCTCGCCCCTGACGCTTCGCACCACGCCCTGGCGCGACTATGCCCTGATCGATTCCGGCAAAGGGTTGAAACTGGAACGCTACGGCGATTATCTGGTCATCCGGCCGGAGCCGCAGTGCTGGTGGTCGCCGAAGTATCCCGAACTGTGGGACAAGGCCGATGCCGTTTTCGACGCCGAAAACGAGGATGAGGACGGCGGCCGCTGGTCGTTCCGCCGCCGCCCGCAAGAGCAATGGGCGCTGGGCTATGACCGCGTGCAATTCTACGGGCGTTTCACCTCGTTCCGCCACCTCGCCTTCTTCCCGGAACAGGCCGCCAACTGGGCGTGGCAGAAGACCGCCATCGAGGCACGCAATGATCAGCCGCGCGTGCTCAACCTGTTCGGCTATACGGGTGTAGCCAGCCTCGTCTGCGCCGCCGCCGGGGCGCGCGTCACCCATGTCGACGCCTCGAAAAAATCCGTCGCCTATGCCCGCGACAATGCCGCCCTGTCGGGTATGGAAGAGGCCCCGATCCGTTGGATCGTCGAAGACGCGCGCAAATACGTGCAGCGTGAGGTCAAGCGCGGCTCCAAATACGAAGGCATCATCCTCGATCCGCCGAAATACGGACGCGGCCCGACGGGCGAAGTGTGGCGTTTGTTCGAAGACCTGCCCGAACTGCTCGATCTGTGCGCGCAGCTTCTGTCGGACGACGCGGCCTTCTTCCTGCTCAACGCCTATGCGGCACGCGTGTCGGGGCCGGCTCTGGCGCACCTGATGGCCGAAACCATAGGCCAGCGCCCCGGCCGTATCGATTACGGCGAACTGACCCTGTGCGAAGACCCTAAGACACCGAAAGGCGCGAAACCCTCGGACCTCGCGCCGCGCGAATTCGGCCTGTCCTTCTTTACCCGCTGGATGAAGGACCCGGCCTAAAATCATGACAATCAAGCAAATCACCTCCCTGACCAACCAGACGATCAAGGACATCCGCGCCCTGCACATGCGCAAGGCGCGCGAGGCCACAAAGCAGTTCCTGGCCGAAGGTCTGAAAATCATCATCGACGCCCTCGATCAGGGCATCGCGCCGCAGATCCTCATCTACGGCAAGGATGCCGACCACCACCCCCTGCTGGAGCGCGCCATAGACGAGACGCTGAAGGCCGACGGTCAGGTGCTGGAGGTCACGCGCGAAATCCTCGAAAAGGTGTCGCGCAAGGAAAACCCGCAGATGGTGCTGGCGGTCTTCGCGCAGGTGGTCAAACGCCTGTCGGACATCGATCCGGACAGTAATGAAGTCTGGGTGGCGTTGGAACAGGTGCGCGACCCCGGCAATCTGGGGACCATCATCCGCACCGCCGACGCCGCGGCTATCGGCGGCGTCATACTGATCGGCGACTGCGTCGATCCATTCAGCGTCGAAACCGTACGCGCCACCATGGGCTCGATCTTCGCCCTGCCGATCGTCAAATGCACGCGCGAGGAATTCATCGCCGACCGCGGACGCTGGACGGGCTCGGTCGTCGGCACGCTTTTAACCGCCAGACACGATCACCGCAGCGCGCCGTATCAGCGCCCGACGCTTCTGCTGATGGGCACCGAGCAATCGGGCCTGACGCCGGACATCGCCGATACCTGCGACCTGCATGTGAAAATCCCCATGCGCGGCCGCGCCGACAGCCTCAACCTGTCGGTCGCCACAGGCATCATGATTTACGCCGCCTGCGGATTATAATCGCTTACTTATACATGCATTAACCCTCCGTATTTCGCCTTTCGCGGAGGTGACGCAGCCTGCCCTGGTTGGAAAGGGTGCGTCATGATCCGGAAGTCTGGAAAACGTGTCTTGCTGGTCTGCGCCGCCTCCGCGCTGGCGGCCTGCGGTCACTACGGCGACGACTATCATTACCGCGACCGCTATTATCGGGACTCGCCGCCCAATTACGAAGAACCGCGTTGCGACCGCGTCTACGACACGCGCAACTGCGAGCGCTATTACGAAGGCAAGCCGAAAGCCTATTAAGAGCGCACGCCAAACGGCGAATTTCATTACATATTTGTCATTCAGTCTGTGTTCAGATTCGGTGCACTATGCCTTGTATGGGGCTTGGGCGGGGCGCTGGGTCCCTTGATTGAAAAGGGCTGAAACAGATGAAATTGACCTTGAAACTCGTGGCGATCGCGGCACTGGCCGCAACGCTCTCCGGATGCCTGATGTATCTGGAAGGGGATGCCGACGTCAGTTACGACCTGAAACCCAAAGGCGCCCTGACCACGCCGGCACGCGGATAGTCCGCCGCCGATACCTCCCCTTACCCAGAGAGACTTAAGACATGAAATCGCTTGTCATCAAAATGGCCGTGCTGGCCGTGCTCGCCATCAGCCTGTCCGGCTGCATCGTCATCGTCAAAGACGATAAGTCCAAGCCCGTTCATAACCACAAGACCACGCAAAATCAGGCGTAGGCGTAGGGTCCGCCCCGGGCCAGCGCCCGCTGATAGGCGTCGCGCGCGTGGATACGCTCGATAAAGGCTTTCAGCACCGGACGGTCTGCCGCTCCGGCGCGACTGACCGCCGCTTCCACCGGAAAGCTCATCATGATGTCGGCGGCGCTCAAGGCGTCGCCGGCAAACCATCCGGTCTCTTTCAGCGACGCTTCCCAGAAGGCCAGATGCGTCTTCAGGCCCGGCGCCACCATCTTCGCGTCGAGCCCCTTGGAAATCAGGCTGGCAATCGGGCGGATCAGGGCCGGCACGCGCGCCGGTATCTGGCTCGCCACCAGTTTCAGCAACAATAAGGGCATGGCCGAACCTTCGGCATAGTGCAGCCAGTAGCGCATCTGCTGACGCGCCTTGGGGTCTGACGGCACAAGACGTCCGGCGCCGTAGGTTTCCAGCAGATATTCGACGATCGCGCCGGTTTCGGCGACGGTTAGACCGTCATCCGTAATCACCGGCGACTTGCCCAGCGGATGAATGGCCCTCAATTCCGGCGGGGCGAACATCGACGGGTCGCGCTCATAACGCACGATCTCGTAATTGAGGCCCAGTTCCTCCAGCAACCACAGCACGCGCTGCGAGCGGGAATTATTCAGATGATGGACGGTGATCATGGGGCCTCCTGAAGCTTAGAGCGTTTTCCGATCTGGCTGAACCAGATCGGCGCTCTAAGTTTTTATTTTTAACGCGCTTCTCTTCCGTAAAGTGGTATCCACTTTATCGGGAAGCGCTCAATACGTCACCAATCCGCAAAAGGTTCAAGACGTTTTACGCTTCACGTCCCGCGCGGTTTGGCGCGCGTCGTCGGATCGGCGGCCCTGGGGTCTTCGGGCCAGACGTGGCGCGGATAGCGTCCCTTCATCTCGGTGCGCACCTCGGCCCACGACCCGTCCCAGAAGGCCGGCAGGTTCTGCGTGATCTGGATAGGGCGATGCGCCGGCGACAACAGGGCCAGAGTCAGCGGCGTGCGCTCTGGCCCCACGACCGGATGCTGCGTCACCCCATAAAGCTCCTGCACGCGCACCTCCAGCCGCGGCCCGCCCTCCGCGGCGTAATCGATGCGGATGTTGGACCCGGTCGGCATGCGCAGATGCTCCGGCGCGAGCCTGTCCAGTTCTCTCTGCTGATCGTAGTCGAGCATCCCCAAAAGCGCCTGCGATACGTCGCCGGCAGTGAGCGACAACAGGGGCCGCCCGGCCGCATAGGGCCCCAGCCAGTCCGTGAGAGTCGCCAGCAATGCTTCATCCGACATGTCCGGCCACGCCGCGTCCTGCGCATGGAGGAAGGTGACCCGCGTCCGCAAACCTTGGGCGTTTTCAGAAAATTTCAGCGCCTTCAATCCCTTGGCGCGGATTTCTTCGGCTTCGGCTTCGATCAGCAGTTCCGGCGGCACCGACGAAAGGGGCTGGCTCGACAGGATCAGTTCGCCGAAACGCACCTGCGCCAGCGCGCGGAAACGCCCGTTAAAACGCTCCAGCACGGTGCGCTTTTCCAACCGGTCGGCAAACAAAGCCAGCACCTCGGCCTCAGTCAGGGCCGCGCCCAGCAGCACCCGGTCCCGCCCGGTCCCGCCGCCCAGATCGCCCACGGCGATAAAGGCCGCGCGCGCCAGCGGATCGTGCTCATCAACATAGACGCCGCGTCCATTGGCCATGACGAACTCGCCTGGCTTACCGCGCGCTTTTGCCACGCGTTCCGGGAAACACTCGGCCAGCAGGGCATGGACAGATTTCACGATAGAATCTTGGGCCGCCCCTTTCGGCACATCGCGCACCAGTTGCCCGGCCAGACGCGCCCAGTTCTGCGCCAGTTGCCGTGCCTGCGCCACCTTGGGCGAGCGGTCCTTCGACAGGCCGTCAAGCCGCAGGTCGAGGTCCGTCGCCTTGCCGCCCAGCCCGTTTTCCGACAGCAGCACGGCGAGCGCCGCGCCTTGCTCGCTCAAACCGTCGCGCGCCGCCAGCAGCAGCATGTGCCCCAGACGCGGCGGCATGGGCAGCCGCCCGACCAGCCGCCCGTGCGGCGTCAACTCGCCTTTCGCATCCAATACATCCAGCCCTTGCAATAACCGCTCCGCCTCCTGCATGGCGGCGCGCGGCGGGTGGTCGAGCAGCGCCAGCCCTTCGGTCGATTTGGCCCCCCACAGGCGCAGATCGAGCACCAGACGCGACAGGTCGGTTTCAAGGATTTCCGGTCGCGCAAAGGCGATCATCGAGCGGTCGTTTTCTTTGTCCCACAAGCGGTAGCAATCCCCGGCCTGGGTCCGTCCGGCCCGTCCGCGTCTCTGGTCCGCCGACGCCTTCGAGACGCGCTCGGTGACCATGCGCACCACGCCGCGTGCCGGGTCGAAACGCCCCAGCCGCGCAACGCCGCTGTCGACCACCATCGACACCTTGTCCAGCGTCAGCGAGGTTTCGGCGATGGCTGTGGCCAGAACGATCTTGGGCCGGCCCGGCGCGTTTTTGGCCAGCACCCGCGTCTGATCCTTCGCGTCCATCGCCCCGTAGAGCTTGTGCACCTCGATGTGCTCCGGCAGGCCATTTTCAGCCAGCCGCGACGCCACCCGGTGGATTTCGCCCTGCCCCGGCAGGAAAACGAGCATCGTTTCTGCCTTGTCCGCCGTCAGTTTAGCCGAGACGCGGCGGATGGTCTTTGCCACATCGTCTTCCAGCCGCAGGGTCTGATCGCGCCCGGTATAATGGGTGGTCACGGGAAAGGCCCGGCCCAGCGAGTGAAAGACCTCGGCATCCGGCAGCACGCCGCTGACCCGCTCGCCGTCCAGGGTTGCCGACATGACCAGGATACGCAGATCGTCGCGCAACACCCCCTGACTGTCGCGCGCAAAGGCCAGCCCCAGATCGGCGTCGAGACTGCGTTCGTGGAATTCGTCGAAGATAACGCAGCCAATGCCTTCCAGCGCCGGATCGTCGACGATCAGACGCGAAAACACCCCCTCGGTCACCACCTCGATGCGCGTCTGTTTCGACACGCGGCTGTCGCCGCGCACGCGGTAACCGACGCTCTGGCCCACCGACTCCCCCAGCACCTCGGCCATGCGCATCGCCGCCGCCCGCGCCGCCAGCCGCCGCGGTTCCAGCATGACGATCTTCTGCCCGCTCAACCAAGCCTCATCGAGCAGCGCCAGGGGCACGCCCGTCGTCTTGCCCGCGCCCGGAGGCGCGATGATGATGGCGGTCGCCTGAGTGCTCAGAAAGGCCTTGAGCGGCGCGAATATCTCTTCGATCGGCAGCATATGCCCCACCTACTCCGATTTGAGGCAAATTGTGAGCGCCATTTCGGATTAACGCGGAACATTTCTAAACCGATCGGCCAGAAATGCCTCAATATATGTCGTTGCCAAAGCGACAAGATGACGTTAGCGTCACGGTTTCGTTAAGGGTTTGCGTCAGGGCGCAGCCCTTCTGTCGCACCATTTGGGGGACGCATGTCCAATATTTTCGCTCGGCTGGGGCTCAAGAAGTCCATTGCCAAGATTCAGGCGGAAGCGGCCAAGAGCCCGCTCAAGCGCACGCTCGGCCCGATCAACCTCATGTCGCTCGGTGTCGGGGCCATTATCGGCGCCGGCATCTTCGTACTGACCGGTCAGGTGGCCTCGGCCAATGCCGGTCCGGCGATCATGCTGTCCTTCGTTGTGGCCGGTATAGCCTGTGCGCTTGCCGGCCTTTGTTATGCCGAACTGTCCTCGACCATGCCGGTGTCGGGGTCGGCCTATACCTATGCCTACGGAACGCTCGGGGAGGTGTTCGCGTGGATCATGGGCTGGCTGCTGGTGCTGGAATACGGTGTGGCCGCGTCGACGGTGGCCGTCGGCTGGTCGGGCTATGTCGTCAGTCTGCTCGGCGATTTCGGTGTTCACCTCCCCAGTATAGCCGGAGGCGGCGATCATGCCGCCATGTGGGCCACCCCCCTGGTTCAGGCCGTCGCCGATGAGGCCGGCCACACCACCATGATGATGACGGGGACCTTCAACCTGATCGCCGCCATCGGCATCGCATTGGTGTCGGGCCTGCTGGTGCTGGGCGTGTCGGAATCGGCCAATGTCAACAACGCCATTGTGGTGCTCAAGATCATCGTCCTGCTGGCCTTCATCGCCGTCGGCGTGACCTATATCAATCCGGACAACTGGATCGCCAATCCTGGCGCGGCCCTGCCCTTCATTCCCGAAGCCACCGGCAATCCGGGTGAATACGGCTGGGGCGGCATCTTCCGCGGCGCGGCCATCATCTTCTTCGCCTATGTCGGCTTCGAAGCCGTCTCCACCGCCGCCGCCGAAGCCAAGAACCCGTCGCGCGACGTGCCCGTCGGCATCCTGGGCGCGCTGATCATCTGCACGCTTATCTATATGGCCGTCGCGGCCGTCATGACCGGCGTCGTGCCGTTCAAGGAACTGGCCAGCCCGGCCCCGATCGCCGTCGCCATCGACCGCATGGCCCTGACCTGGGCCAATTTCCCGGCCCCGTGGACCGAAAGCGGCACCATGAACGCCGTCAGCCTGCTGATCAAGATCGGCGCCGTCGCCGGTCTGTCGTCGGTCATGCTGGTCCTGTGCTTCGGTCAGACGCGCATCTTCTACACCATGGCGCGCGATGGCCTGATCCCGGCGGTCTTCGCCAAGATCCACCCCAAGTTCCGCACGCCGTGGCTGGGCACCATCCTGCTCGGCATCGTCATCGCCGTCGCGGCGGCCTTCCTGCCGATCAGCATGCTGGGCGACCTCGTGTCGCTGGGCACCGCCGTGGCCTTCTCGATCGTCTGCCTGTCGGTCATCTATCTACGCATCAAACACCCGGAAATGGAGCGTCCGTTCCGCGTGCCGGGCGGTATCTTCACCGCGGTGGCCGGTATCGCCGCCTGTCTGTTCCTCGCGTGGCAGAACTTCGCCCCGATGGTCGATCACGCCATGAAGGGCAATACCCTGCCCCTGACCATTCTGGTCGTCTACGCCATCGTCGGCGCGGTCATCTATGCCGCCTACGGCTTCTGGCACTCCAAGCTGGCCAAGGGCATCGACATCACCGAAGACACCGACATGCCTTCGCCCGCCGAAGCCATGGGTAAGGGCGTCGACGACGTGAAATAAGCCGTCTCAGGCTTGTCGTTTGATCAGGCTCCGGTCATATCTGGCCGGAGCCTTTTTCATTGCCGGAACCCCGATGACCGCCGAGCCCCCTATCCGCCTCTTCGTCGCCCCCGTCACGCCGCTTCAGCAGAACTGCACCGTTGTCTGGTGTACAAAGACGAACAAGGCGGCGGTGATCGATCCCGGCGGGGATATCGAGTCGGTGCTGGCCGAAATCCAGCGCCGCGGCCTGACTGTAGAAAAGATTTGGGTGACGCACGGCCACGCTGACCATGCCGGCGGCACCAAGGCGCTGCACGAAGCGACCGGCGCGCCCATCGAAGGCCCGCACGAAGACGACCGGTTCTGGATCGAGCGCATCCCCGAAGACGCCAAGCGCTGGGGCATTTACGACGCCGAGAGCTTCGAGCCGACGCGGTGGCTCAAGCACGGCGACACGGTGATGCTGGGCGAGACCGAATGGGACGTGATCCACTGTCCGGGCCATACACCGGGTCACGTCATCTTCCACCACGCGCCCAGTCAGTTCGCTCAGGTCGGCGACATTCTGTTCAAGGGTTCGATCGGTCGCACCGATTTTCCGCGCGGCAATCACGCCGACCTGATCGACGCCATCACCACGCGGCTGTGGCCGCTGGGCGATGTACGCTTTGTCTGCGGTCATGGCCCGATGTCGAGCTTCGCGCAGGAGCGCGCGCACAATCCCTTTGTCGGCGACCGCGTCATTGCGCAATCGACGCCTAATCGTTCAGGACCGGGGTAACAAAAAACCCCGCCGGAGCGGGATTCCTTATATTCAAGTGGCCGCGCATCTGATCCAAAAACCGCTACACACTTTTTGGGATGCGCTTTTTTTTAGCCTTTCAACAGCGGTACCAGCTTCTGGGCGATGCCCATATCGCCGATGATTTTCAGCTTGCCCGACATAAAGGCCATCATCGGATCGAGTTGGCCCTGCGCCAGCGCCTTGAGGTTTTCGACGGAGACCACCACGGTCGTGTCGGCCGGGCCGTCTTCGTTGGACACCACGTTCGGCACATTGGCGGCGTCGATCAGAATCTTGCCTTCGTCGCCCAAGTCGAGTTTGACGACCTTGCCCAGGCCGGAGTTTTCGCCGACAGCGGCGGTGATTTTCTGCGTAATGGCGGCCAGATCGGACATGGTCATTTCCTCTGAGTCTGTGTAAGGCGCTAAGCACACGCCGTTGGACTTGACCTTAACGGCAATTTTTTCAGACACAAGCGTGACCCAGGGTCAGGTCACAGTAAAATTTTCGGGATCAGACTATGCACAGGTATGATGCGGTCATTATCGGCGCGGGCGCCGCCGGTCTGATGTGCGGCATCGAAGCCGCCCGGCGCGGCCGCCGCATCGTCGTGCTCGACCATGCCCGTGCCCCGGCGGAGAAGATTCGCATCTCCGGCGGCGGGCGCTGCAACTTCACCCACCTTGAGGCCTCGCCGAAAAACTACCTGTCGCAAAACCCGCACTTCTGCAAATCGGCGCTGAAGCGCTTCGGGCCGTGGGATTTTCTCGACCGGGTGATCGCGCACCATATTCCCTATCACCACAAGACCGAAGGCCAGTTGTTCTGCGACAATTCGGCCAAGGACATTATCGACATGCTGCTGGGCGATCTGCGCGTCCACGGCGGCGAACTGTGGTTGCAAAGCCCGGTGCAGGACATTGATAAGACGCCGGAGGGTTTCCGTCTGTCGACGCCTGACGGCCTTATCGAAACGGCCAAGCTGGTGCTGGCCACCGGCGGCCTGTCCATCCCCAAGATGGGGGCCACGGGCTTTGCGTACGACGTGGCGCAGCGCTTCGGACACGCGCTGATCGCGCCGCGCGCCGGGCTGGTGCCGTTTACGCTCGGCGGGCATAAAATTGATTATATTTCAGGCCTTTCCGGCGTCTCTCTTAATGCACGCGCACGTATCGGCAAAACGGCATTCGAGGACGGTTTTCTGTTCACGCACCGGGGTTTGTCCGGCCCGGCCATGTTGCAGATTTCCTCCTTCTGGACGCCAGGACAGACGGTGGAAATCGACCTGCTTCCGGGTACAGAGGTACTGGGCACACTCAAAAATCGCCGTCAGAATACCCCGCGCCAGCATATCGGCAATGTCCTGCCCGACCTCGTTCCGGCGCGCCTGAGCGAACGTATCTTGGAGGCGGCGATCATCGCCCCCGACACGCGCATTGCCGACCTTTCGGACAAGAAGCTGAGCGCTCTGACCGTCTATATTCAACCGTGGTCGATCGTGCCGGACGGCACCGAGGGCTACCGCACCGCCGAGGTCACGGTGGGCGGCATCGACACCACGCAGGTTTCGTCGCAAACCATGGAAAGCCTGCTCTGTCCGGGCCTGCACATCATCGGCGAAGCGCTGGACGTTACCGGCTGGCTGGGCGGCTATAATTTCCAGTGGGCCTGGTCGTCAGGCTGGGCGGCGGGACAGGCCTTGTAAAAAAGCCTCCGGAGCGAACTCCGGAGGCTTTTTTTGTTTGGGGTCGAGGGGTTAAGACCCCTCGCCTTTCTTTCCTTACTATTCGGCCGCAGGGCCTTCGAGCAGGACTTCCGCCGGCAGCGGTTCCATCGTCTCTTCGCGCTGATGGGCCAGGGCCTCGTCGCGCTTCATGGCGATGCGTTGCAGACGACGCAGGTAGGCGCCGGTGCCGACCGGGATCAGACGGCCGACAATGACGTTTTCCTTCAAACCGTCGAGCGTATCGATCTTGCCCTGCACCGAGGCTTCCGTCAGGACGCGCGTCGTTTCCTGGAACGAAGCGGCCGAGAAGAAGCTCTTGGTGTTGAGCGAGGCCTTGGTGATACCCAGCAGGACCGGTTGCATGAGGGCCGGACGGCCGCCACGCTTTTCAGCCTTGAGGTTCTCGGCTTCGACTTCGCTCTTGTCGAGTTGGTCGTTCTTGATCAGACCGGTGTCGCCGGGCTCAAGGATTTCGACCTTCTGCAGCATCTGACGCACAATGACTTCGATGTGCTTGTCGTTGATCGGCACGCCCTGCAGGCGATAGACTTCCTGAACCTCGTTGACGAGGTATTCGGCCAGCGCCTCGACGCCCTGAATACGCAGCAGATCGTGCGGATCGGGGTTGCCGTCGATGATGTAGTCGCCCTTCTGGATGATATCGCCGTCGTGGACGGAAATATGCTTGCCCTTCGGGATCAGGAATTCGACAGGTTCGCCACCGTCCTCCGGCGTGATCTTGATGCGGCGCTTGTTCTTGTAGTCGCGACCGAATTCGACGCGGCCATCCATTTCGGCGATGACGGCGCAGTCCTTCGGACGGCGGGCTTCGAACAGTTCGGCGACGCGCGGCAGACCGCCGGTGATGTCGCGGGTCTTGGCGCCTTCGGTCGGGATACGGGCGATGATTTCACCCGGACGGACCTCGTCACCGTTGCCGACCGACAGAATGGCCCCTACCGGCAGCAGGTAGCGGGCTTCGGCGCCGTTCGACAGGCGCTTGTAGGCGCCGGCATCGTCGATCAGGCCGAGGGTCGGACGCAGATCCGCCGCGCGCGAAGAGGCGCGGAAGTCGGTGACGACCCGGTTGGTGATGCCAGTGGCTTCGTCGGTTTCTTCACGCACCGACTGGCCTTCGGTCAGATCCTCGAAACGGATCTTGCCGGCGACTTCGGTGATGATCGGGGTGGTGTACGGGTCCCACTCCGCCAGACGCTGGCCCTTCTTGACCTCGGTGCCTTCTTCGACGCGCAGACGCGAGCCGTAGGGCACTTTATAGGTTTCGCGATCCTTGCCGTCGTGGAAGACGGTGATGATCAGGTTGCGCGACATGGAGATCAGGTCGCCATGCGAGCCGCGAACGGTCGGGGCCGCCGACAGCTTGATCACGCCGTCCGAGGTCGTTTCGTAGAACGACTGCTCGGCCACCTGAGCGGTGCCGCCGATGTGGAAGGTACGCATGGTCAACTGGGTGCCGGGTTCACCGATCGACTGAGCGGCGATGACGCCGACAGCTTCACCCATATTGACGCGCGTGCCGCGGGCCAGGTCGCGACCGTAGCAGGCCGCGCAGGTCCCTTGTTCCGCTTCACAGGTCAGGACCGAGCGGACCTTGACCGACTGAACGCCCGAAGCCTCGATCTCATCGACGACGTTTTCGTCGATATAGGTGTCAGCCGGCACCACGACTTCGCCGGAGGCGACGTCCTTGATGTCTTCGGCGGTCGTGCGGCCCAGGACGCGCGCGCCCAGCGAGACGAGCACGTCGCCGCCTTCGACGACGGCGCGGAGCGTGATGCCCTTGGTCGTGCCGCAGTCTTCTTCCATGATGATGCAGTCTTGCGCGACGTCGACCAGACGGCGGGTCAGGTAACCCGAGTTCGCCGTCTTCAGAGCCGTGTCGGCCAGACCCTTACGGGCGCCGTGGGTCGAGTTGAAGTATTCAAGAACGGTCAGACCTTCCTTGAAGTTCGAGATGATCGGCGTTTCGATGATCGAGCCGTCGGGCTTGGCCATCAGGCCGCGCATCCCGCCGAGTTGCTTCATCTGAGCCTGCGAACCGCGGGCGCCGGAGTTGGCCATCATGTAGATCGAGTTGATTTCGGCTTCGCGGCCGTCGTCGGTCTTCAGCTTGCGGCTGATTTCCTTCATCATCTCGTCCGACACGCGGTCGGTGGCCTTGGACCAGGCGTCGACGACCTTGTTGTACTTCTCGCCCTTGGTGATAAGACCGTCGGCGTATTGCTGCTCGTATTCCTCGACCAGCTTGCGCGTCTCTTCGACGATGCCGTGCTTGGTTTCCGGAATGACGATGTCGTCCTTGCCGAACGAGATACCGGCGCGCGCAGCTTCCTTGAAGCCGAGGCCCATCATCTGATCGGCGAAGATCACCGTCGCCTTTTGACCACAGTGGCGGTAGACCACGTCGATCAGATTGCCGATTTCCTTTTTGGTCAGGGTCTTTTCGAGGACCTTGAGGCCGATGTTTTCGTTCTGCGGCAGAAGCGCAGCGATCTTCATGCGGCCTGGCGTGGTGTCCACGACACGGGTGCGGACGACGGAGTCTTCGTCCTTCTGCGTGAAGCGGCACTTGACCTTGGCGTGCATCGAAACCACGCCGGCGTCGAGCGCCGACTGGATTTCGTTGAGATCCGAAAAGATCATGCCTTCACCCAGTTCGCCGTCCTTGACCAGCGACAGGTAATAGAGACCCAGCACGATGTCCTGCGACGGCACGATGATCGGCTTGCCGTTGGCGGGCGACAGGATGTTGTTGGTGGACATCATCAGCACGCGCGCTTCGAGCTGCGCTTCGAGCGACAGCGGGACGTGCACGGCCATCTGGTCGCCGTCGAAGTCGGCGTTGAAGGCCGAGCAGACGAGCGGATGCAGACGGATGGCCTTGCCTTCGATCAGCTTGGGCTCGAAGGCCTGGATGCCGAGGCGGTGGAGCGTCGGGGCGCGGTTGAGCAGGACCGGGTGCTCGCGGATGACCTCTTCGAGGATATCCCACACCTGCGGCTGCTCGCGCTCGACCATGCGCTTGGACTGCTTCACTGTGCCGGACAGGCCCTTGGCGTCGAGGCGCGCGTAGATGAACGGCTTGAACAGTTCGAGAGCCATCTTCTTCGGCAGGCCGCACTCGTGCAGCTTCAGTTCCGGACCCACGGTGATAACCGAACGGCCCGAATAGTCGACGCGCTTGCCGAGCAGGTTCTGACGGAAGCGGCCCTGCTTGCCCTTCAGCATGTCGGCCAGCGACTTGAGAGGTCTCTTGTTGGCGCCGGTAATGACGCGGCCGCGACGGCCGTTGTCGAACAGGGCGTCGACCGATTCCTGCAGCATCCGCTTTTCGTTGCGGATGATGATGTCCGGCGCGCGCAGTTCCATCAGGCGCTTCAGACGGTTGTTACGGTTGATGACGCGACGATAGAGGTCGTTCAGGTCCGAGGTGGCGAAACGGCCGCCGTCCAGCGGCACCAGCGGACGCAGTTCGGGCGGGATGACCGGCACGACCGTCAGCACCATCCATTCCGGACGGTTGCCGGATTCGAGGAAGCTTTCGATCAGCTTGAGGCGCTTGGACGCCTTCTTGGCCTTCATTTCCGACGGATTATCGGCCAGTTCGCTGCGCAGCTTGTCGGCGACCTCGTTGAGGTCCATCGACATCAGCATATTGCGGATGGCTTCGGCACCGATTTCGGCGGTGAAGCTGTCGTCGCCGAACTCTTCCTGATAGCGATAGTACTCGTCTTCGGTGAGAAGCGAGTTCAGCTTCAGCGGGGTCAGGCCCGGCTCGGTGACGATGTAGTTTTCAAAGTACAGAACGCGCTCGACGTCCTTCAGCGCCATGTCGAGGAACATGGAGATGCGCGACGGCAGCGACTTGAGGAACCAGATGTGGGCGACCGGCGAGGCCAGTTCGATATGGCCCATGCGCTCACGGCGAACGCGCGACAGCGTCACTTCGACGCCGCACTTTTCGCAGATGATGCCCTTGTACTTCATACGCTTGTACTTGCCGCACAGGCATTCGTAGTCCTTGGTCGGACCGAAGATACGGGCGCAGAACAGGCCGTCACGCTCGGGCTTGAACGTGCGGTAGTTGATGGTTTCCGGCTTCTTGATCTCGCCGAACGACCACGACAGGATCTTCTCAGGCGAGGCCAGGGTGATGCGGATCTGGTCGAAGGTCGGGGCGACCTGGACCGGATTGAAAATATTGAGGACTTCCTGGTTCATTCCAGTGACTCCAATTGGGCGAAACGCCCGAAATAAAACGTTTGGTACGGGTTACGGGGTGTGAGGGGCTTTCGCCCCTCAGCCTTGTCCGTTTTCCAGTTCCACGTTCAGACCCAGCGAACGCATTTCCTTGATCAGGACGTTGAAGCTTTCCGGGATACCGGCTTCGAAGCTGTCGTCGCCACGGACGATCGCTTCGTACACCTTGGTCCGGCCGGCCACGTCGTCCGACTTCACGGTCAGCATTTCCTGCAGGGTGTAGGCGGCGCCGTAAGCTTCCAGAGCCCAGACCTCCATTTCCCCGAAGCGCTGACCGCCGAACTGCGCCTTACCGCCCAGCGGCTGCTGGGTGACGAGCGAGTACGGCCCGATGGAGCGGGCGTGGATCTTGTCATCGACCAGGTGGTGCAGCTTGAGCATGTAGATGATGCCCACGGTGACCGGACGCTTGAACTGCTCACCCGTCAGACCGTCGTACAGGATCGACTGACCCGAACGGTTGAGGCCGGCGAATTCGAGCATGTCCTCGATGTCGTTGATGTGCGCGCCGTCGAAGACCGGGGTCGCGATCGGCACGCCGCGCGCGAGGTTCTTCGCCAGTTGGATCAGTTCTTCTTCCGTTTCCGGAAGCTCCTGATCGGCGCCGTAAGCGCCCTTCAGGTGATCGATGAGGGCCTGCTTCTGACCACCGTTCTGCCACTCTTCGAGCAGGTTGGTGATCTGCTTGCCGATATTGGCGCAGGCCCAGCCCAGGTGGGTTTCGAAGATCTGACCGACGTTCATGCGCGACGGCACGCCCAGCGGGTTCAGAACGATGTCGACGTGCTCGCCGTCAGCCAGGAAGGGCATGTCTTCGACCGGGAGGATCTTGGAAATAACTCCCTTGTTGCCGTGACGGCCGGCCATCTTGTCGCCCGGCTGAAGCTTGCGCTTCACGGCCACGAAGACCTTGACCATCTTCATGACGCCCGGCGGCAGTTCGTCGCCGCGCTGCAGCTTCTCGACCTTGTCCTCGAAGCGACGGTCCAGACGCTTGCGCGCCTCTTCGAACTGGCGCTTCATGGCTTCCAGTTCGCCCATCAGCTTCTCGTCTTCGAGGGCGATCTGCCACCACAGGCCCTTCGAGATTTCGGAGAGCTTCTCTTCGGTGATCTCGCCGCGGCCCAGGCCCTTCGGACCCGAAACAGCGGTCTGACCGAGGATGACTTCCTTCAGGCGGCCATAGATGTTGCGCTCCAGGATCGACAGTTCGTCGTCGCGATCCTTGCCCAGACGCTCGATTTCGGCGCGCTCGATGGCCATGGCGCGTTCGTCTTTTTCAACGCCGTGACGGTTGAAGACGCGCACTTCGACAATGGTGCCGGCGACGCCGGGGGGCAGACGCAGGCTGGTGTCGCGAACGTCGGAAGCCTTTTCACCGAAGATGGCGCGCAGGAGCTTTTCTTCCGGCGTCATCGGGCTTTCGCCCTTCGGCGTCACCTTGCCGACCAGGATGTCGCCCGGCTGCACTTCCGCACCGATGGCCACGATACCCGCCTCGTCGAGGTTGCGCAGGGCTTCTTCGCCGACGTTCGGGATGTCGCGGGTGATTTCTTCCGGCCCAAGCTTCGTGTCGCGGGCCATGACTTCAAACTCTTCCAGATGGATAGAGGTGAAGATGTCGTCGCGCACAATGCGCTCGCTGATCAGGATCGAGTCTTCGAAGTTGTAGCCGTTCCATGGCATAAAGGCCACGAGGACGTTGCGGCCCAGAGCCAGATCACCGAGGTCGGTCGACGGACCGTCCGCGATGATGTCACCGGCGGAAACCTTGTCACCGACATTCACGATCGGACGCTGGTTGATACAGGTGTTCTGGTTCGAACGCTGGAACTTCGACAAACGATAGATGTCGACGCCCGGCTTGGTGGGGTCGAGTTCGTCCGTGGCGCGCACGACGATACGGGTGGCGTCCACCTGCTCGATCACGCCGGTGCGGCGGGCGGCGATGGTGGCGCCGGAGTCGCGGGCGACGACCGATTCCATGCCGGTGCCGACGAACGGCGCATCGGCCTTCACCAGCGGCACGGCCTGACGCTGCATGTTCGAGCCCATGAGGGCGCGGTTGGCGTCGTCGTTTTCAAGGAACGGGATCAGCGCGGCGGCGACCGAAACGACCTGCTTCGGCGACACGTCCATATAGTCGACGGTCGGCGCAGGCTGAAGCCCCGGCTCGCCGTTGACGCGGCCCGGAACGAGGTCTTCGACGATCTCGCCCGCTTCCAGCTTGATGTTGGCCTGAGCGATGACGTGCTTGGACTCTTCCATCGCCGACATGTAGACGACTTCGTCCTGCGGCTTGCCGTCGATCACCTTGCGGTACGGGGATTCGATGAAGCCGTACTTGTTGACGCGGGCATGGGTGGCCAGCGAGTTAATCAGACCGATGTTCGGGCCTTCCGGCGTTTCGATCGGGCAGATACGACCGTAGTGCGTCGGGTGCACGTCGCGGACTTCGAAGCCCGCGCGTTCACGCGTCAGACCGCCCGGCCCAAGGGCCGACAGGCGGCGCTTGTGGGTGATTTCCGACAGCGGGTTGGTCTGGTCCATGAACTGCGAAAGCTGCGACGAACCGAAGAATTCGCGCACGGCGGCGGCGGCCGGCTTGGCGTTGATCAGGTCGTGCGGCATGACGGTGTCGATATCGACCGACGACATACGCTCCTTGATGGCGCGTTCCATGCGCAGCAAACCGACGCGGTACTGGTTTTCCAGCAGTTCGCCCACCGAACGGACGCGGCGGTTGCCGAGGTTGTCGATGTCGTCGATTTCACCGCGACCGTCACGCAGGCCGATGAGGATGCGCATGATCTTCAGGATGTCGTCCTTGCGCAGGGTACGCTCGGAATCGGCGACGTCCTGCTCAAGACGCATGTTCATCTTGACGCGGCCGACGGCCGACAGGTCGTAGCGCTCCAGCTCGAAGAACAGGCCCTGGAACATGGTTTCGGCGGCTTCAATCGTGGGCGGCTCGCCCGGACGCATGACGCGGTAGATGTCGAACAGCGCGTCTTCACGCGAGTTGTTCTTGTCGACGCGCAGCGTGTTGCGCAGGTAGGCGCCGACCGTCACGTGGTCGATGTCGAGCACGTCGATAGTGGTGAAGCCCTGCTCCTCCAGCACCTTGATCGAGGCGGGGTCAAGCTCGTCACCGGCTTCGACGTAGATTTCGCCGGTCTGGAAGTTCACGGCGTCGCGCGCCAGATACTTGCCGTTCAGGGCGTCCGGCGACAGCAGCAGCGCCTTCACGGTGTCGCCCAGCTTCTTGGCGGTACGCGCCGAGATCTTGGTGCCGGCCTGAGCCACCACTTCGCCCGAGTCGGCGTCGATCAGGTCGAATTCCGGCTTCACACCGCGCCAGCGCTCGAACTTGTACGGCGTGACCCAACCGGCATCGCGCTTCTCGTAAGGCACGACGTCGTAGAAGGTGGTGAGGATTTCTTCGCCGTCCATGCCGAGCGCCGACAGGAAGGTCGTGGCGGGCAGCTTGCGGCGGCGGTCGATACGGACGTAGACGATGTCCTTGGCGTCGAATTCGAAATCGAGCCAGGAACCGCGGTACGGGATGATGCGCGCGCCGAACAAAAGCTTGCCCGACGAGTGGGTCTTGCCCTTATCGTGGTCGAAGAAGACGCCCGGCGAACGGTGCATCTGCGAGACGATGACGCGCTCGGTGCCGTTGACGATGAAGGTGCCCTTGTCGGTCATGAGCGGGATATCGCCCATATAGACGTCCTGCTCCTTGATGTCCTTGACCGAACGGGCGCCCGTGTCCTCGTCCGTTTCAAACACGATCAGGCGAAGTTTGACCTTCAGCGGTGCGGCGTAGGTGATGTCGCGCTGAATGCACTCTTCGACGTCGTACTTCGGCTCTTCGAACTCGTACGAGACGTATTCGAGGGTCGCGCGTTCGTTGAAGTCCTTGACCGGGAAGACGCTCTTGAACACGGCTTCCAGACCGTCGTCGACGCGCTCCGAAGCGCGGACGAAACGTTGCAGGAACTGTTCGTAGGAGGAGCGCTGAACCTCGATCAGGTTCGGCATACGGATCGCTTCGGGGATTCGGCCAAAAGACTTCCGAATCCGCTTCTTTTCGGTGAACGATAAGGCCATCGTTGTTCCTGTAAAGCGTGTAGACGCAATGATTGTGCAGTGAGACCCCGGACGGGGCATTGAGAAACAGTTTGATGCGCCCGCTCTTTTATGACCATTTCCCGGCCAAAGACGCTGTTTTTCAAAGGCTTTCAATAAAGAAAGCTAAGCCCCTCGCCGGTGGAAAGAGCAGAAGACCGGCATTCGGGCCTGGGTTCAAGGCGCAATACGCCTTAAAAGGGAGAGTGCCATAGCGCAACCGCCCCCGCTTGTCGAGGGGGTGATGGCGATTATTTTTCAAGTCACACCGACGCTCACGTGTCGCCCTGTTTTATGCGCTCCGCTGATTTGGCTTCGGCGAACTTCGTTTTCAGGGGCGGGAGTTTAGCGCGTGAGCCCATAATCTCCGTCCAGCAACTCTTTAAGCCCCGGATCGGCGATCCTCTCGCCCTCCCCCAGCGGCTGCCCCAGCAGGGCGGCGGCGTCCCCGTCCGGCGACCAGTAGAGATTGCCCGTATGCGTGGCCGACATAAAGCCGTTGGGATTGTCCGGTCCTTTATAGATACGGTGCGGCGCGGTCAGGTAGAAGATATTGTTGGTGATGCTCACCCCGGCGTCACGGTCGCCTTCGCAGCCATTGAAACAGATCGACCAGAACAGCGACCGCAGCGACCAGAAATCCTTGTCCGTAATGTCCGGGATGCGCGTGCGGATGATGATATTGTTGGCGATTTTGAGATTGCGGATGCCGTTGGTGCCGACGAACTTGTCCACATCGTCGCTTATATTGTGCTCGATCGTCACGTCGTGCGTGTTGCCGGCGATTTCCAGAAACCCGCCCTTGGTATTGCGCGACAGATTATGGTGCACCCAGGTGTTGTGGGCCTTGAAGAAACGGTCCTCGCCGTCCAGTTCCACCGCCGCCCCGTCATTGACATAGGCCCCGCCGTAGAAGCCGTAATTTTCGATACGATTGTGCGCGACTTCGTTGTGCGGCCCGACGATGACGATGGCCATCGCGCCCCAGTATTCGGTGATGCGCGAGGCGTCGTGCAGATAGTTGCCCTTCACCGCAGAGTTCGCACCACGCACGCGAACACCCACGGGCATGTTATTGAATTCATTGTTCTGAATGGTGACGTGTCTAGTGGTGGCGTCGGTATAGATTCCCGCCATATCGGTCACGAGTTTGTGCTGATGGCTTTCCTTCCACGGCAGCGGCGGCTCGTCCGGCGGTGGGGTGGCGCCGTCATAGAAATAGAGGTTTTCGACCGTCACATAGCTGCCGTAGACCGAGACGACCCGCCCCAGCTCCAACCCGAAACGCGGGTTCATCAGCTTCGGCGCATGACCCTCGCCATAGGCCCCGACCACGATGGGTTTGGCCGCGGTGCCCGACTGCGCGATCTTGAGGTGACCGACAAAGGCCGTGCCGCGCGCCAGCCGCACGCGGTCGCCGGGTTCGAGCGTCTGGGCATTGACGCGGCTGAGACTGCGCCAGGGCTGGGCTTCACTGCCGGAATGAGCGTCATTACCGATCACGCCATTGACGTAATAATCCGCCGCCGTCGCCGGACCAGCCATCAGCGCCAGCAGGCAAATCCATTTCCGCATCCGCACCTCCATAAGGCCGCCAGTAAGGCAGGCGCAGAGCGGGATTACAAGTCTCCGATCAGCGTCAGTCGTTCAATATCCTTAGACCGCCCGAACAGCCGCAGGGTCGCCGCCTGCTCGCGCAACGTCGGAACACGGACGGCTTCGATCCAGATATTGCTTTCAATTTGCAACTCATGCCAATCACCATCTGAAAACACTTCCAGACCACCCATGAAGTCGATCTCCAACCCGCCTTCCGGACGGTACTGAAAATACGGACTGGAGCGGAATTTGGCGTCCGTGCGTGGTGGACTGACGGGCATTCCAAGGGCCTGACCCGCGGCCTCTATCACATCCGATGATCCATAGACATCGACATCGCGCGCGTCGACGGGGATGCCGCTTAGATACAGCGCCGCCGAGCCGATGATCCACCACGGTTCGTCCGGCGGCAAGGTGGCGCGGATCAGGTCCAGCGAGCGACGGAGTTCGGGCGACATGAGTCTCAGAATAGGCCGGTTTGCGTTCTGAGAGAAAGTAAGATTCTCCACAGATGGCCACAGATACACACAGATGGATCGCGCGTGGGTATGGGGCCTGCGCTCTATCGTCGG
The DNA here is from genome assembly GCF_020535245.1 of Asticcacaulis sp. AND118. Classification (GTDB taxonomy): domain Bacteria; phylum Pseudomonadota; class Alphaproteobacteria; order Caulobacterales; family Caulobacteraceae; genus Asticcacaulis. The sequence continues at coordinate 1,758,101 of NZ_CP084910.1, forward strand.
GACCGGTGCGCCTATTTTTTGGAACCACTGATTTCACAGATGGGCGCTGCGCGCCTTGGTGTATGCGCCCTCCATCATTTTCCGTTTGAAGACAATAATCTGTGAAATCTGTGCAATCTGTGGTTCTCCCTAAGGTTTGCCGCACACTCGGTCTATCTGTGTGCATCTGTGGCCATCTGTGGAGAACCTTCCCTTCCCAAAACCCAAAGAAAAAGCCCGATCTTGCGACCGGGCTTTTCCCTGTGACTTTCCGAAGAAAGGCGAAATTACTTAACTTCGACCTTGGCGCCAGCGTCTTCCAGCTTCTTCTTGATGTCGGCCGCTTCTTGCTTCGAAACGTTTTCCTTGACGTTCTGCGGAGCGCCTTCGACGAGGTCCTTGGCTTCCTTCAGACCGAGTTCCGAACGGATGCCGCGGATTTCCTTGATCACGTTGATCTTCTTGTCGCCGCCGTCAACCAGGACGACGGTGAATTCGGTTTGCTCTTCAGCGGCTTCAGCCGGGGCGGCAGCGGCGCCACCGGCGACGGCAGCGACGGCGACCGGAGCGGCGGCCGAGACGCCCCACTTGTCTTCGAGGAGCTTCGACAGTTCAGCAGCTTCCAGAACGGTCAGGGCGGACAGGTCGGCGACCAGTTGTTCGAGTTTGGACATGGTATTTCCTTAAGGATGAGATAGGGTTGGGAAAAGACTGTTAGGCGTTTTCTTTGGTCGCATAAGCGTTGAAAACGCGAGCCAGTTGGCCGGCAGGCGCCTGAAGCACGCCAGCAACCTTGGTCGCCGGGGCCTGAAGCAGACCGATGAGCTTGCCACGCAGTTCGTCCAGCGACGGCAGGGTAGCCAGAGCCTTGACGCCATTGGCGTCGAGGACGGTCGTCCCTTCCATGATGCCGCCAACGATCTTGAACTTGTCATTCTCTTTGGCGTACTGGGCGGCGATTTTCGCGGCCGTCACCGGGTCATTGGCATAGGCCAGCACGGTCGGGAACTTGAAGAGAGCATCGCCCGCTTCGCCCGCAGAGCCAGCCAGAGCCTTTTGAGCCAGACGGTTCTTGAACACTCTGAGCACGGCGCCTTCTTTACGAAGACGCAGACGCAGATCAGCCATTTCCACAAAGGTCATGCCCGAATACAGGGCAACGACCACGGAGCCGGAGTCGGCGAAGACGCTCTTGAGCTCTTCAATCGATTCGGCTTTTTTAGCGCGGTCCATTGTGGCCTCCAATTGAGGATTTCCATGCGAGACAATCCCGCATGGGTGAAACGACTTGAACGCTTCGGTTGCCCGAAACGGTAAAGTCACTGTCCATGATGAGAGGCAAAGGCAACAAGACCACGCTTCCAGAAGGAAGTATGAAATCTTAGAGGCGTTTCGCGTCCCGTCTATATTCGGGTTCCGGCGGCTACCGGAAGCTTATGGAACAGGCGGCCCCTGCTCCCACGAAGGTCTCGGACAGAACGGATGGGAACCGAAATTCCCACACCGAGGCGCGCCCTATAGCTGCCGATGGCGCGAAAATCAAGTGTTTCTTGTTATTTCCAGCTTTTCCTGGCGCGCGGGCCGCCGCAGCAACTCCCCACCGCAGTTCGGGCAGCGTCCACCGTGCCGATGCACGGTGCAATCGACGCAGTAGGTGCATTCATAGCTGCAGATAAAGGCTTTCGAGGTTTCGGGCAACAAGCCCGCACCGCAGGTTTCGCAGCCCGGTTTCATTTCAAGCATCAACGCCTCCCCAAATTCGACGGCAACACCTTATCGCGCGTCATAAACGGCTTGCAGATGGCGGATATGGCAACTAAGCTAAAAATCATGCCAAACGCCTTTCCCAACCGCGACGTCTGCGCCCTCGCCTTCGATGGCATGCCGCTGTTCGAGTTTTCCATTGCCGTGGAACTGTTCGGGCTGGAGCGGCCGGAAATGGGCCCGGACTGGTATCGCTTTCACGTCGTGTCCTTCGATGGCGGTCCCTGCCGCACGACGGCGGGCCTCAGCGTTACAGCCACCGCCCCGCGCGAGTGGCTGGAGACCGCCGGAACGATCATCATCCCCGGCTGGCCGATGGACAAACCCATCCCGGACACCCTGATCGAGTTGATGCAGCGCGCCCACGACCGCGGCGCGCGCATCGTCACCATCTGCTCCGGGGCCTTCGTATTGGCCGCCGCCGGGCTGCTGAAAGGGCGGCGCGCCACGACACACTGGAAATATGTCGATTACGTCGCCTGTACCTGGCCGGACGTCCAACTGGTCCCGGACGTGCTCTATATCGACGAGGGGCAGATCCTGACCTCGGCCGGCAGCGCGGCCGGCATCGATCTGTGCCTGCATCTGATCCGCCGCGACTTCGGGCCCGAAGCCGCCAACAAGGTCGCCCGCCGTCTGGTCGTCCCGCCGCATCGGGACGGCGGTCAGGCCCAGTACATCCCCAAATCCGTGCCCATTGAATATGAGCGCAACCGGCTGGGGCCGCTGCTCGACCACATGCGCGAACGTCTCGATGAACCGCACACCGTGGCGCAACTGGCGCGCCGGGCCGGCATGTCTGAGCGTACCTTCCTGCGCCGCTTCGAAGAGGCCACGGGCACGACGCCGTCGAAATGGCTGATGCAGATTCGCTTGCAAACCGCACGCGACCTTCTGGAAGCCACGCCGGACAGCGTTGATCTCATCGCTCAGACCTGCGGTTTCGGCAGCGCCGCCAATTTTCGGCATCACTTCCGTGAAAACCTGTCGACCACGCCGACAGCCTATCGTCAGACCTTTCAACGCAACAGCGTCCTGTTCTGAAATGTTCCCGGCACTGCCCTGCCGTTCCTGTTCGAGCGTGCGCCATACCGATGGCCTGCACCAAACCTGCCGAACAGCTTGCTTTTAAGCCCGGGCTTTGGCACAGGCGAGCTTATTCCGGACGCCACCTTGTCGTCCAAAACCGGCCTCCACTTTTGGACAGGTTGCACATGCGAACCGACCTTGACGACATCCTCGCCTTTCTGGGCTCAGAGACGCCGCGCGCGTGGATCGACGCCGCGTTGAACCATCAGGACCTGCTGCTGCTCGACCACAAGAACTGCGAGTACAAGGCCGCGTCGAACGCGCTCAACCTGATGGCCAAGTATAATACGTCCGAAGTCCTGATGAACGCCATGTCGCGTCTGGCGCGTGAGGAACTGGTCCACCACGAGCAGGTGATGAAGCTGATGAAGACGCGCGGCGTCGAACTGCGCCCGCTGACGCCTTCGCGCTACGCCATGGGGCTGCGGCGCGTGGTCCGGCGGAGCGAACCCGGCATGATGACCGACATCCTCATCGTCTCGGCCTTTATCGAGGCCCGCTCGTGCGAGCGTTTCGCCGCGCTCTGGCCGCATCTGGATGAGGAGTTGGGTAAATTCTACAAAGGCTTGCTGGAAAGCGAAGGCCGTCATTTCAAGAACTATCTGAAACTGGCCGATCTCTATGGCGATCCGGAGGATGTGGCCGCGCGCATCGCCGCCATCCGCCCGATCGAACAGGCCCTGATTGCCGATCCGGATCCCGAATTTCGCTTCCACAGCGGGACGCCCGTCTCCATACTTGCCACAGCCTGATCCCTTGGGCATCCTCACGTCAAAAGAGACGGAGAGAACAGATGTTCAGGACTTTCATGCTGGCTGGCCTCATACTGCTGGCCAGCGCCGCTCCGACCGTGGCCCAAACGCAATATACACCGGTCTTCGACCACACGGCCCCCGCCGTGCCGCGTGAACTGAAGACCCCAGCCATATTGATCCTGAGCAAGGCCAATGCCTTCAGGCACAAGAACATGGCGGTCGTGGCCACGGCGGTGAAGAACATCGCCACAGGCCGCGACTGGCCCGTCTATGAGACTGACAGCGCCGCCGTCATGGATGTGAAGCTGATGAAGCGCTTCAACGTGGTAGTGCTCAACAATACGACCGGCGATCTGTTCACGCCGGCACAACGGATCGTCTTTGAAAAATGGATCGAAAAGGGTGGCCGTGTTGTGGCGCTGCACGGTGCCGGGGGCACCAGCAATCACCCCTGGCCGTGGTATGTCGATAAGGTCATCGGCGCAGGCTTTACCGGGCATCCGAAAATCCAGAATGGCACGATCCGCATCGAAGACCGCCACCATCCGGCCACACGGCCCCTGCCCGCCTCGTGGCCGCGCAATGACGAATGGTACAGTTTCGACCGCAACCCGCGCGGACCGGGCGTGCGCATACTGGCCACAGTGGACGAGACGACCTACGACCCGACCGACAAACTGCGCATGGGCGCGGACCACCCCATTATGTGGACCAGGTGCCTGGGCAAGGGCGGCGCCTTCTTCACCGCTCTGGGCCATCAGGACGCGGACTGGTCCGATCCCGTCTTTCTGTCGCATATCGAGGGCGCACTGGAATGGGCCCGCGACCGAAAGCAGAAGGTGTGCTGAGCCCGATAATGATCGGGCGAACCCCCTTCCCTTTTCTTTGACACCGGGACATAGGCCGGACCGCAGCAATTAACGGCGCGTCTCGCGCTACAGGCAATAAAAAAGCCGCCCCGTTGCCGGAGCGGCTTTTTCAGTCACAGGCGGAGCCTGAAACTTACAGCGCGGACGAGGTGTCGACCTTTACGCCCGGCCCCATCGTCGAAGACAGCGAAATCTTCTTGACGTACAGACCCTTGGCACCCGACGGACGGGCCTTCACGAGGGCGTCCACCAGAGCCTTGGCGTTGGCTTCCAGTTGCTCGACCGTGAACGAGGTCTTGCCGATGCCGGCGTGCACGATACCGGCCTTTTCAACGCGGAACTCAACAGCGCCCGACTTGGCGTCCTTGACAGCCTGAGCGACGTTCGGGGTCACGGTCCCGACCTTCGGGTTCGGCATCAGGCCGCGCGGGCCAAGCACCTTACCGAGGCGACCGACCAGAGCCATCATGTCCGGAGACGCGATGACGCGGTCGAAGTCCATGAAACCGCCCTGGATCTTTTCGACCAGGTCTTCGGCGCCGACGACTTCAGCGCCAGCGGCCAGAGCTTCCTCGGCCTTCTTGTCCTTGGCGAACACAGCGACGCGAACGTCCTTGCCCGTGCCCGACGGCAGTTGAACGACGCCGCGGACCTGCTGGTCGGCGTGACGCGGGTCAACACCCAGGTTGACGGCGATTTCGACCGACTCGTCGAACTTGGCCTTGGCGTTGGTCTTCACGACGTTCAGGGCGTCGGTCAGGTTGTGCAGCTTGTCGGCCTCGACGTTCCAGGCCTGAATGCGCTTTGCAATCTTGGTCATCAGATTTCCCCTTAGTCGACGATCTTCAGACCCATCGAGCGCGCGGAGCCCTCGATGATCTTGGCGGCGGCAGCGACATCGTGAGCCGAAAGATCTTTCATCTTCTTCTCAGCGATTTCACGCAGTTGAGCCTGCGTGATCTGGCCGGCCGAATCGCGGCCCGGCTTCGACGAACCCGACTTCAGGTTCAGCGCCTGCTTGATGAAGAAGGTGGCCGGCGGCGTCTTGGTGACGAAGGTGAACGACTTGTCCTGATACACCGTGATGATGGTCGGGAGCGGCGTGCCTTTTTCGACGTTTTCAGTGCGGGCGTTGAATTCCTTACAGAAACCCATGATGTTGACGCCGCGCTGACCCAGTGCCGGGCCGATGGGGGGCGAAGGCGTGGCCGAGCCAGCCTTCACCTGGAGCTTGATGTAGCCCAGGATTTTCTTAGCCATTGGATATCTCCATAAAGTCCCGGTATCTTGGGACATTGTGAGCCGTGGTATGGGTCACCCCTGCCACGGATTTAAACTCCGTCCTGAGACGAAGAGCGGGCGCTATAGACGAAAACGCCTGATGCCGCAAGGTGTGATTACATCTTTCCGCTGTAAAAGACAGAGCCGCCGGCGGGCAGGGGCAAGGGCCCCTGCACCCGGTAGTCAGAATCAAACATCCTTTCATACCTCCCCAGTTTACTGGGGAGGGGGACCGCACGAACCGACCGAAGATCGGTGAAATGTGTGGTGGGGCTTCTTACTTAATTTGAGACGACTTTGTTTTGGGAAGGATCACAAGACACCCCACCACCCCGCCCTACGGGCGGGGTCCCCCTCCCCGGCAAATCTATCCCCGCCGGTCAAACCGCCCTTACCCTTGGGCGCATGGACCATGCGCAGCGCACCGATGAACACCTGACGCCGGAACAAAGGCGCGAGCGGTTGCGCGCCTTTGCCGATCGTATGCTCATCGCGCTCGAAGACCTCGACACGCCCCAAACCCGTGACGATGTCACCAAGGGCGTGCGCACGGCCTTGATGATCGAACGCCTCTATGCCCGCTGCGATGCCTCGGAAACGCAGGCCTACAAACGCGCCGCCACGTCCATCGAAGATCAGGTGACGCTGAAGAGCAAGCTCAAATTCAAATGGTCGGGATACTATTTTGACAAGGCCCCCGACGTGCCGTTTGTGACGCTGAAGCCCAGCGATCTGGCCGGCCTGCAATGGCCGCGTCCGGAGTCCGATCCCATGGCGGATCTCAGGGTGGACCTCAGGGCCAATATCGACGCTTACAAATCATCCGGAAAGTCTGCACATCAGCCTGCCCTCGAACCGCAGCCCGAACCGGTCAAAGCGTCGGAGCCGGTTCAGCCCAGGCCTGAACCCGCCGCGCCTGCAAAACCCCAGGGCAAGCCTCTGACGCCAGAGCAGATGGCTTTGCGCGACCGCGTGCTGAATACCGAGCCCATCCCCCTACCTAAGAACATCGCGTGGATCGATCATGACTACGGTCTGATCCGGGATGAGGACATCGAAGTGATTTACGGCGACGGCCTCGGCTATATGTATGACGGTGGCTGCACCCGCAAAGGTATTCTGAGAACGCTCCAAGCCTTTCCGCGTGAATATCTCAATGAGTTCTGGCCGGACATCTTTCCACTGGATACCAGTTAAGAAAGGAAGGGTTTGGCCACGGAAAGCACGGAAAGGTTGTGGAACCGATCTTGCCCGAAGGGCGTTGATCCTTGTGCAGCAGACTGGATAAAGGGCGCTTCGCGCCGAAATTGCCACTTCCTCCCTTTCCGTGCTTTCCGTGTTTTCCGTGGTTAAATTTTACAGTCTCATCCACGCTCAGCCCGTGTCATTCCTGCGCCTGCTTACGGGGTCCGGGGTCAAATGACCCCGGAATCTTCTGCCAAAAGACACAAAAAACCCCACGCAGCGCACTGCATGGGGCTTATCGTCGTAGATTTTACTAAAGCCGCTTAGCCCGCGGTCTTTTCGACCTGGGCGAATTCCAGTTCGACGGGGGTGGCGCGACCGAAGATCGACACCGACACCTTGAGGCGGGCACGTTCCTGATCGACGCTTTCGACCACGCCGTCGAACGAGGCGAACGGGCCGTCGGTGACCTTGATCTTTTCGCCGATGTCGAAGGACAGGACGGTCTTGGGCTTTTCGGCGGCGACTTCGACGTTGCCGACGATGCGCTGGACTTCCTTTTCGGAGACCGGCATCGGCTTGGCACCCGAACCGAGGAAGCCGGTGACCTTGGGCGTATTCTTGACGAGGTGGAAGGCTTCGTCGGTCAGTTCCATCTTCACGAGGACGTAGCCCGGGAAGAACTTGCGCTCGGAATTGAACTTGCGGCCGCGGCGGACTTCGACGACCTCTTCGGTCGGGACGAGGATTTCGGAGAACTTGTCCTCAAGCCCTTGCGCCTTGGCCTGCTCGCGCAGGGATTCGGCGACCTTCTTTTCGAAGTTCGAATAGGCGTGGACGATGTACCACTTGTGCTTGGGGTTCGGTGCGAGCGTCGCTTCCAGGGTTTCGGCCATGTTTGTGAGCCCTTAACGTCCGATATTGATGAGCGAGTTGACCGCGAATCCCAGTCCGCCGTCAACAACGTAAAAGAAGACGCAGGCGACGACGACCATGATGAACACCATCACCGTGGTGATCCAGGTCTCCTTGCGCGAGGTCCAGGTGATCTTGCGCGCTTCCTGACGGACTTCCTGAATGAACTTGGCCGGGCTGGTGCGCTTCTTCGGGGTGACGGCTTCGCTGCCGGCGGCCTTGGCCGCTGCCACGGGCGCAACCGCAACCTTGCGTGCGCTTTCTGCCGTCGGGGTCGAAGGGGGCTTTTTCGCCATCAGTACACTCGTCCAGTTGTTTTCAAACAACACAAATGAGGCTGGAAACCGCGATTTCAAGCCTCATTTGTGATGAAATGGCAGGGGCAGAGGGACTCGAACCCACGACTTCCGGTTTTGGAGACCGGCGCTCTACCAGCTGAGCTATACCCCTGTACGAAATCCGCCTTGTGTCGCCACGGCGGTTTCAGAGGAAGTCGCGTTTATCAGCCGTTCACCCAAAGGGCAAGCCACTGTCGCGGAAAATCCACCAAAAACTTGCCTGTACGGGCGAGTGCGACCAAAAAAGACGCGACGGCCAGAACGACCGCCGCGTATCAGGTTTGGAGAACCAGAGAAATGCAGGATCAGACGATCAGGCCTTTCTCCTTATCGCCACCTGCCCCGGAAAGCGCAGGCGGAGATTTCGCTGTCCGGATCGGATTAAACCGGACGAATGTCATCTTCTGTCAGCGGCCGCCTTCGTCGATGCGGATCTTGCCCGAGCCCATGACGGTGCGCGACACATGGCCGGTAACCTTGCGGATGGAAACGTCGCCCGCGCCGACGATGGAGACGTCCACGTCGCGGGCTTCGCCGCCGAAGCGCACATTACCGGAGCCGGCGATGGAGACGTCGATCTTGGGGGACGTGCCGTTGTCGATGCGGACGTCGCCGGAACCGCCGATAGCGATATCTACCGGGCCCGCGACCTCGGTCACATGGATCGAGCCGGAGCCGCCGATGGCGCCCGACAGGGACTTTATCCGCCCCAGATAGATGTCGCCCGAACCGCCTATGGCGACTTCGGCATCGCCGACATTGCCGGCGCGCACGCTGCCCGACCCGCCGATGCTCAGTTCAGCCTTTTCACGTACCGTATCGGTCGTCCAGTCGCCGCAGCCGCCCAGCGCGAATTCGAGGGACTTCGCCGCACCGATACGGCCATAGACCGCGCCTTCCGACGCCACCCTGGCGTCCATCGGCACGCGCAGGTGCACCACCGGCAGATCGGCCAGCGCGATATTGCCCTTGCCGTCGATGCGGACCGTCTGGTTGTTGACGCAGTTATAGCTGCGCTTGCGCAACTGACCCGTGGCGATCAGCTTGTCGCCCTTGGTGCTGACCATGATCTTCGGCACATCGGCCTTGCCGTAGTTGACCGTAAGCTGCACGTCGCTGCGGTTTTCCGGCGTGACGATCACGCGCGCTGCCATGTTCTTCAGTTCCACTTCCGTGGCAGCCTGCGCGCCCGCTGCCGCCGCCATACCGGCTACGGCTGCGAAAACGCCCGCCTTGATACCCGTGTTCATTTGAAACCCCTGAATGGTTTTGATGAACACAGGATGCAAAAGGCGGGCGTTCAGAACAACTTAATTGCGTGTCATGAAGCAATTGTAATGTATCAGACTTTATCTACCTGGCGCTTTTCAGCTTTCGGTCGAAAAAGTCCAGATACAACCGATACCTGAACAGGTTCTTCTCATTGCTGCGTATACCGTGGCGGTCGCCGGGGAAGAGCATCAGCTCGAACGGGATCGACTTCTTCTGCAGGGCATCGACGACGCGGGTGGTGTTCTGCAGGATCACATTGTCGTCGGCCATGCCGTGCATCAGCAGCAGGCTGCCCGGCTTGAGGTTATCGAGGCGGTTGACCACGTCGTACTTCGCATAGTTCTCGGCATTGGCCTGCGGCGTCGACATATAGCGCTCGGTATAGGCGGTGTCGTACAGGCCCCACTCGGTGGGGGGGGCGCCGGCCGCACCAGCGGCGAACGGCGTGTCCTTGGCCGTCAGCGCCATCAGGGTGACGAAGCCGCCCTGCGACCAGCCCATCATGCCGATCCTGGCCGGATCAACATAGGGCAGGCTTTGCAGCCATTTCGCACCCATGATCTGATCGTCGATATCCGGCCCGCCGAATTGCTTGTAGATGGCGCGCTGGAACTTGACCGAGCGGTTGGGCGTGCCGCGGTTATCCAGTGTGAAGACGATATAGCCGGCCTCCTGAAACAGGCGGTTGGCCGGGGCCACCCAGCTACGGCGCACGTCCTGACGCGCCGGGCCGCCATAGATGGAGACGATGACCGGGTATTTTTTCGCCGGGTCGAAGCCCTTGGGCTTGAGCATCAACCAGTGCAGGTCTTCGCCGTCCACGGCCTTCAGCGTGCCGAACTCCGGCGCGGTATAGCTGTCCTTATAGGCAAAATACGGGTGTTTGGCGTCGAGCGGGTTTTCCTCGATCCAGCGCACGCGCTTGCCCGCCGCGTCATAGAGACCGGTCTGGGACGGCGTCGCCGGGTCGGAATAGGTGCCGATAAAGGCTTTGGCATTGGGAGCCACATCCGTCGCCCACCAGCCGCCGGCCTGAGTCAGGGCGACCGGCGCGGCGGGCTTGAGGTAGGAGGTCTTGTAGAGGCCCATTTCGACAACGGTCTTATAGGACGACTCAAACCACACTTCGCCCTTGTCCTCATCGACGGCGGCGACCTTGGCCACCGGGAAGTCGCCCTTGGTCACCTGACGGATCAGCTTGCCGTCCTTGCCGTAGAGATAGAGGTGGTTGTTGCCGTCGCGCTCGGACGCCCACAGGAAGCGCCCGTCCTTGAGCAGGCGCAGGTCGTTGTTCAGCTCGACCCAGGTGTCCGACGTCTCGGTCAGGACGGTGCGCGGCGCGCCGCCCGTCAGCGGATATTGCAGCAGGTCCAGCGTCTTCTGGTCGCGGCTCAGGCGCTGCACGAAGATCGACTGCCCGTCGCGGCTCCAGTTGACACGCGCCAGATAGATGTCGGTATCGGCCCCCAGATCGAGCAGCACGTCCGTCCCGGTCTTAAGGTCGTGGACGAACAGGGTGACGATGGCGTTGGGACGCCCGGCCTTGGGGTAGCGCTGATCGACGATCTTGGCGCCCGTGCCGCTGATCTCGAAGCGCTCGACCACATCGACCGGGCTCTCATCGACCTTGGTGTAGACGATCTTCGTGCCGTCCGGCGACCACCAGTAGCCGGTGTAGCGGTTCAGTTCCTCCTGCGCGATGAACTCGGCCACGCCGTAGGAGATGACGCCCTCGCCTTTCGGTGTGATGGCACGCTCGCTCCCGCTGCTCAGGTCGCGCACATAGAGGGTCTGATCGCGGACATAGGCCACCTGCCCGCCCTTTCCCGTATTTTGGGGGTTCAGCTTGGCATCGACCTCGTCGCCCGGCGTTTCGGTGGCGCGACTGATGGCCCTGGTGGCGCGATCGACCAGATAGATGTCGCCGTCCAGCGGCACCAGAATGGTCTTCGACGACGAATCCCAGTCATAGGCCACGACGCCGCGCGCCGAGACGCGCATGCGTTCGCGCCGCGCCTTTTCGGCTTCCGACAGTTCCTTGCCTTGCGACGACAGGGCGTCGGCATCGACCAGCACGTAAGGCGCGCCGCCCTTGACGTCGACAGCCCACAGGTCCTGCACCGTGGCGTTGCTCAGCTTGGGCTTGAGGAAGGTCAGCAACGTCCCGTCCGGCGACAGCTTGGCCCCCACCGCCTTCGGCCCCGACAGGTCCGGATCGGCGAACACGCGCTGCGGAGTTAAAACAGATTGCGCCATGGCAGGGGAAAGGACAACCGCAGACAGCAGGGCGGCGACGGAGACAGCGAGAGTCTTGGACGGCATGAAGCACTCCGGAATACGATGCCGGAAGCTACCCCCTTGGTTCGCCACGGGTCAAGCGGTCTCAAGCGAAACTACGGCTACTGAGACGGCCGCGACAGGACGTAGATGGCGCACATCAGGCAAATGCCCGCCGGCAGAAAGGCCCAGGCCCCGCGCAGGGTGACGAATCCGATCACTGACGACACGGCCATGCCCCCGACCGCCGCGATCTTGGCCGTCGGGCCGATGACGCCGCGCTCACGAAAAGCCCGGATGGGCGGGCCGAACTTGGGGTGCTCCATGATGCGTCGCTCCCATGCCGGATTGGAACGGGCGAAGATGACGGCGGCGATGATGAAGAAGACCGTGGTCGGCAGAACCGGCACGAACATGCCGATAACGCCGATCGCGACGAAACACAGGCCAAGCAGGTTCAGAACCACTCTCATTCTCAAACCATAGACCGAATTTCCGCGGCGTCCACCGTTCTTGTGCGGCTGCGCGCTTTCGCCGCTCCCGATAAGTTTACCGCCACGCCCCTGCTGCCCCGAACCGCGTTATGGTAAATTCATCGGATAAGAGAGTCGCCTTCATGCGGCCGGGAGGAAACCTGTGAACATTATCAACACCCTGCTCAGCCCCAACGGACGGCTGTCGCGCATCGGCTTCTGGGGCTGGAGCCTGGGCATAGCCGTCATCTGCCTGACCCTGTGGTGGCTCAGGGCCAATTACGGCGAGCGCATCGGCCTCAGCCCGGTCGAAGGGCTGGACCCGCTGTGGCTGGCGCTGGGCCTGCCGCTTCTGTGGATCGGCTTCTGCCTGAGCGTCAAGCGTTGGCACGATCGCGGCAAGTCGGGCTGGTGGCTGCTGATGGGTCTCGTCCCCGTTCTGGGTCAGTTGTGGACACTGATCGAGTGCGGCTTCATGGCCGGGCAAAGGGGCGGCAACCGCTTCGGCCCCTCGCCCGAAGGCTACCGCCCGAACCTCAGCGCCTATCGCCTTGAGGACATGCCGGAAGATATGCCCTAAGCTGGCTTGGCCCTAAGCCAGGTTGGCCTTGAAGAAATCGACCGTCCGTCGCCAGGCCAGATCAGCCGCCTCCTTGTTATAGCGCGCCGCCGAGGTGTCGTTGTTGAAGGCGTGGTTGACACCGTCGTAGATGTGGATTTCGAAGCGCTTGCCCGCCGCGGTCAATGCCGCACTATAGGCTTCAATCCCGGCATTGATGCGCGCATCCAGACCGGCATAGTGCAGCATCAGCGGCGCCTGAATGGCCGGCACATCGGCCAGCGGGGCTTGCGCGCCGTAATAGGCGACGCCCGCGTCCAGCGCCTTCGATTGGGTGGCGATGCGGTTGACCTGTCCGCCGCCCCAGCAGAAGCCCATCGCGCCGGTCTTGCCATTGCCTCTGGGGTGCATGGACAGCCAGTCGAGATATTTTTCGGCATTGGCCACGGTCTGAGCGCTATCCAGCTTGCCGATCAGCGTGCGCGCCTCGTCCTCATTGGCGGGCGTGCCACCCAAGGGTGACAAGAAGTCGGCCCCCAGCGCCATAAAGCCTTCCAGCGCCAGCTTGCGCGTCACGTCGCGGATATGCGGGGTCAGGCCGCGATTCTCATGGATAACCAGCACCGTCGGCAGCTTGCCCGCTGCGCCCTTGGGCCGCGCCACATAGCCCTTGAGGCCGTTCAGATCGACCTCTTCGATGGTCAGGCGCGCATCGTCGGCCGGCACGGTCTGCGCCGCCGCCTGCCCGGCGCTGAGTAGGGGCAGGACCGCCGCCGCGGCCGCCGCCGATCCGGTCAGCGCCGTCAGCCGACTCATAAAGGCACGGCGGTCGAAGGTGACGTGGGTGAACTCGTCGAAGGCGTCGATCATCGCCTGAGTTACGATAGGCTTTTCCATGCGGGCGCTCCTGTTTCCTCTTGAACGCGCCATGAAGCCACGACCTTCGGACGCGGGAAAGAAAAAAGCGGCCCCTGAAGTTCAGGAGCCGCTTTAAGCTAGTGCGCGGGCTTCGGGCCGAAGTGCTCGATGTCCTTCTGTGTGATGTCCATAAAGTCCGGCACCACCTGATTATATTCGGCGACCTTGCCCAGATCGACGACGATGTCGCGGTGGCCTTCCCACATCATGTTCAGCGCCACGTAGAGGATAACGGCCAGACCGAAGAAGCCGATCCAGCGGTACTTGTGCAGCACACCGGCGATAAAGTGCGACGCAACCCCCATCAGGGCGATAGCGAGGATCAGGCCGAAGACCATGATTTCCGGGTGGGCGTGCGACGCACCGGCCACGGCCAGCACGTTGTCGAGCGACATGGACAGGTCGGCGATGAGGATCTGAATGACGGCGGCCTTGAAGGTCTTGGCCTTTTTGACCGGAACCGTGGCGCCGCCCGCGGTGGCGTTACCGTTGATGTCGGCACCGGTAGCGTCTTCCAGAGCCGCTTCGGCGTGTTCCTGCGCGTGGGTGTGCGGTTCGCGCAGTTCGCGCCACATCTTCCACGCCACCCACAACAGCAGCAGACCGCCCGCCAGCAGCAGGCCGACAACGGTCAGAAGCTGCGCCGTGACCAGCACGAAGCCGATGCGCATGATGACGGCGGCGATCAGGCCGTAGAGAATGGCCTTTTTACGGTCCTTCGCCGCCAGACCGGCCGCGGCCAGACCGACCGCCACGGCATTGTCTCCGGCCATGACGATGTCGATGAAGACGACCTGAAAGAAGGCCGAGGCCTGAGACGCGAACTCAGGGTTGGTGAAAAAGTCCATTGCGGGCTCGTTGCATGTGAGAAGGTTTGCATACCCTCCTAGTTTTCGCATCCCGCCTTGTCCAGAGGCAGAACGTAAGTAATCCTGTGAGAGTCTTCCACGCCACGCCGGAGCGCCGCCCCATGTCCACCGATCTTTCCGAAGGCTGGGATGCCGTCGCCTGGCGGTTTATGGCGCGGCGCTCAGACATCGGAACCGGACTGGTCCGCGACTGGGCCACAGCGCACGTGCCGCCGGGCGGCCATATTGTCGACATAGGCTGCGGGTCCGGCGCGCCCATCGCTCAGGCCCTGATCGAGGCCGGGTTCGCCGTTTCCGGCATCGATGCCTCCCCCACACTGGTGGCGACCTTTCGCGAACGCTTTCCCGAGGCACCGGTCGCATGCGAAGCGGCGCAGTACAGCGCCTTTTTCGGGCGCAGCTTCGACGCCGCCCTCTGCGTCGGCCTGCTGTTCCTGCTGAGCGAGGCGGATCAGAGCACCGTCATCCGCCGGGTCGCGCAGGCCCTGAACCCCGGCGGGCGCTTTCTGTTCAGTGCCCCGCTTCAGGTCTGCGACTGGCCGGACAGCCTGACGGGCCGGCGTTCGGTGTCGCTGGGCCGGGACGCCTATGCGCGACTGCTTGAGGCCAGCGACCTGTGCCTTATCGATTGCCGCGCCGACGAAGGCGGCAACAATTACTACGACGCCGTAAGGGCCTAGTGCCGCCCCAGCGTCTCATAGAGCGCGATCGAGGTCGCGTGGCTGACGTTCAGGCTCTCGAAGCCGCCCGGCATGGGGATTTTCACCAGATGATCACAGTGTTCGGCCACCAGACGGCGGATGCCCTCGCCTTCCGAACCCATGACGACCACCAGCCCGCGCGGGCTGCCCCCGCCTTTCTGGTCTGACGCGCGCCAGCCCTGCTGCTCCAGCACGGTTTGCAGGCTGTGCTCGGCTTCGCCCGCCATGCCGACGCTGACGAAGCCATTCTCCGAAAGCGATTCGAGCGCCCGCGACAGATTGGTCACCCGGGCGAACGGCACCCTGTCCATCGCGCCCGCCGCCGTCTTGGCCAGCACCCCCTGCATCACCGGCGAATGGCGGTCCTGCATGATCAGCCCCGCCGCGCCGAAGGCCGCGCAGGTGCGCAGGATGGCGCCGATATTCTGCGGATCGGTGACCTGATCGAGCATGACCAGCACCGGCGTGTCCTTGCGCAGGGCCGCCTCCATCAGGCCGTCGAGATCATCACCTTCCAGCGGCGGCCCGTTGAGGGCGATCCCCTGATGCACCGCGCCCTGCGGCAGGAAGCCGTTGAATTCCTGTATCTCGGTAACGCGCACATGCAGGTCGCCGCGCTTCAGCGCCGCCTGCGGCAGGCCCTTCTGGCGCTCAGGCGTGACATAGAGGCGAATCGGTCCGTGCCGGGACGGATTTTTCAGCGCCGCCTCGACCGCGTGCAGCCCCCAGACCCAGCCGTCTTCGGAAACCTTTATCGATGTCTTGGGACGGGGGCCATTCTGAGGCCGCGCCGCCTGAACCGGCCCGTCACCGCCCTTGCCGCGCGCCTGATCCTTGGCGAAGGGCTTCGACTGCCCCGAAAAACCCGGCTTTGCGCCCGGTTTTTTGGGATTATTTTGCCCTTTCCGCGATTTAGGGTCGTTGCGTTCGCGTTGGCTTGACACTATAAGACGCGCTCCGATGTGAAGCCGGTGAGGCTTTTTGGGGTGAGTGGCGGCCTGTTTAATGCGGGCATCCACAGAAACCAAAAAGTTTTTTTGTTTTTAGACTTGTTCTTTGTTCAAAGATTGAGTTTAAGGGCCACCTCGTTTCAACGGGCGTGCCAATGGGGGAATGTCCCGAGCGGCAAAGGGGGCGGACTGTAAATCCGCTGCGTAAGCTTCGCAGGTTCGAGTCCTGCTTCCCCCACCACCGCACGCCCGTGAAACGCTCTCCGGCCACGGCCCTGCCTCAAGGGCGGGTATAGCACAATGGTAGTGCAGCAGCCTTCCAAGCTGAGGATGTCGGTTCGATCCCGTCTACCCGCTCCAAAATCTTTCCTGACATATCAGAGTTTGGTCGCCGCCCCGAAGCGATTGTCGCCGCGCGTCCCTTCGAGGAGGCCGCACTCGATCAGCACCCACAGCCAGCCGATCAGCGGCACCAGGGTGATCAACGCCCACCAGCCGCTCTTGTTGCGGTCGTGCCAGCGCTTCACCTGAACCGCAAAGGTCGCGTACAGCACCACCAGCCACGCTGCGAATCCCACCATGCCGACGCCGTCGAAGCGATAGGGCCGCAGCAGGCTCATACCGTCGCCACTACCGCCGAACAGGGCCAGAAAGGCGGAACTGATCAACCACAGGAACAGGCTGTAGAGCCAGAAATCCCGGCGGCGAAAGCGGCCCCGGTAGCTGAAAAAGGCGTTTGACAAATCCATGACGGCATCCTCCGTCTCTTATGGATACGTCCGAACGCCTTTGATTCCTAGAGCGCAATCCGATAAAGTGGACACCACTTTACGGACAAATTGCGCGACCTTTCTGCTGAATTATTCTTCAGGCGTCGCTGCCGCCAAAGCGCGCGGCCCAGTCGGCGACCATGTCGTCGTCGATCTTCCTGAACAGGACCTCGCCCGATTTTACCGTGGCGCCCACCGAAAGTTTCGACAGCTCGGCCTTCGCGTCAGTGGTCGGCCAGTCGAGCGGCAGTTCGACGCCCACACAATCGGCAATGGACTGCGCCGCGAACGGCATCAGCGGCTGGGCCAGCACGGCGTACAGCCGCACCAGATTGAGGCCGTGACGCACGATGACGCCCGCACGCTCGACATCGGTCTTGAAGGCGGTCCACGGGGCGGCTTCCTGAAGGTACTCGTTACCCAGCACCCAGATGCGTCGCACGGCCTGAGCCGCCTTACGCATCTCCATCGCCTCGAAAGCTTCGGTCGCCTCGGTCAGCAGCGCCGACAGATCGGCATAGAGCTTGTCTTCCAGCGGCCCCGCCTCACCGCCGTGCGGGACCACGCCGCCGAACTTCGATTCGGTGAATTTCAGGATGCGATTGGCGAAATTGCCCAGCACGTCGGCCAGATCCTTGTTCACTGCGCCCTGGAACTGCTCCCAGGTGAAGGACGAATCCGAGCCTTCCGGCGACTGCGAAATCAGATACCAGCGCCAGTAATCAGCCGGCAGCAGCTCCAGAGCCTGATCCATGAACACGCCGCGGTTCATCGAGGTCGAGAACTTGCCACCGTACCAGTTCAGCCAGTTGAAGGCCTTCAACGTATCGACCATCTTCCACGGCTCACCCGAACCGATAATGGTCGCCGGGAAGCTCACCGTGTGGAAGGCGACATTGTCCTTGCCCATGAACTGGACGTAGGTGACATCGTCCGCGCCCTGATCCAGACGCCACCAGCTTTTCCAGCCGTCGGCGTCGCCCTCTGCGTTGAAATATTCCTGCGTGGCGCCGATATACTCCACCGGCGCATCAAACCACACGTAGAAGACCTTGTTTTCAAAGCCTTCACGCGGTTTTCCATCCTGGGTCACCGGCACGCCCCATTTCAGGTCGCGCGTGATGCCGCGATCGATCAGCCCTTCTTCGAGGTGCTTCATGGCGATGGATTTGGCCAATTGCGGCCACTCGGTCTTCGACTCGATCCAGGCCCGCAGTTGCGGCTCGACCCGGGTTTGCAGCAGGTACAGGTGCTTGGTGTCGCGCACTTCCAGATTGCGCGAGCCGGACACCGCCGAATAGGGATCGATCAGGTCGGTCGGGTCGAGCAGACGCCCGCAATTGTCGCACTGATCGCCGCGCGCCTTTTCGAACTTGCAATGCGGACAAGTCCCTTCGACATAGCGGTCCGGCAGGAAGCGGCCGTCATCGATGGAATAGACCATCTTGTCGGTGCGTTCCTCAATCAGGCCGTTCCTGTCCAGCGCCTCGCAGAACATCTGGGTCAGTTGGCGGTTTTCGGGCGAAGACGAGCGCCCGAACCAGTCGTAGCTGAGCCCGAAAGCCTCACCGGCGGTCTTCTGGATCAGATGCTGCTCGTCGCAATAGGTCTTGACGTCCTGACCGACCTTGGCGGCGGCCAGTTCGGCAGGCGTGCCGTGCTCGTCCGTGGCGCAGATGTACAAGACCTCGTGCCCGCGCGCGCGCATGAACTGCGCATAGACATCGGCCGGCAGCATGGACCCGGCCAGATTGCCGAGGTGCTTGATGCCGTTGATATAGGGAAGCGCGGAGGTGATCAGGATACGGGACATGCTCGGACCGTTTAAAACTCGGAAATCGGCTTGTCTCTTAGACCATTTTGCCGCCCTGCACACAGGTTTGATGCGCCCGATACGAAAAAATCTGCGGCACCGGCGGTAAAGCCGTTGCGTTCGGCATCAGGCCCCGGCATAAGGGCGGCCCTGTGTGCGATGTGTCTTTATGACTCGCACCGTGCCGGTTTAGCTCAGTTGGTAGAGCAGTTGTTTTGTAAACATCAGGTCACGAGTTCGAATCTTGTAACCGGCACCATCTATTTTCAAACAAAATCAGTACATTAAAGACGCGGGCCCACTAGAACGACCGGATATGGTCCGATGCTCAGCAATTGGCATCGCACCTGTGACCCCTACGATGTCAACGTAATACTCTCCCGATTATCTCGGCTAGCCCGTCAAACCGGCTAAGCAGACTTAACGACTTCGACCATCTGTTCCTCCAGCGCTGCTCGCTTTCGCCTTGTCATGACGAACCCGCTCGAAGCTCTGTGTCCGTCCTCAATGATCGTCCAAATGCCAGCGATCTCGTTTCCGTCGTCTGACAAATGCCCCTCATACATGACGCTGTGCGACCAATCACCGGAACCGTCATAGGTCTTCACGAACGATATCGACGAACCGTGCCTACTGCCTTCGACGAAAGCGCCTTGATCGGTCAGGAACGCGACGTCGTCCGAAACCGTCTCCGTCATGGACCCGAAGAAACTGCTGCCCGTCTGGATCAAACGTGCGGTGAAATCGCAGGGCTCCATCCGCCAATCAGACGGATAGCTATATGTACCGCCCCATGTGCCAGTAATCGTATCCACTATCCCCCCCTTTGCCGACCCGTCACTCTACCAGAGCTAAAGCAAAACGCGGCCCCGTTTCCGGAACCGCGTTTAAAATGACTCAGAAGCATAAGTCGCTGTGAGGCGGCGAGAAGGGTTGGCTTTCGAGCACCCGATGCGACGTGTACTTGTGTACACGAGCTAGGGCGCAGAGAAAGACGGCCCTTCGCAGCCCCTCACAGTAGACTTAGGCCGCGCCGCCGCCACGCTTTTCGGCGTATATGAGCAACGGCTGGGCGCGTTCTTCGACGACTTCGGCGTTGATTACCACCTCTTCGACACCCTGCATGTTGGGCAGTTCGTACATGGTGTCGAGCAGGATGCCTTCGAGGATCGAACGCAGGCCGCGCGCGCCGGTCTTGCGGACGATGGCCTTCTTGGCGACGGCGAACAGCGCCTCCTCCGTGAAGGTCAGGGTCACGTTTTCCATCTCGAACAGACGGGCATATTGCTTGACCAGCGCGTTCTTCGGCTCGGTCAGTATCTTGACCAGAGTTGCCTCGTCGAGGTCTTCCAGCGTCGCCAGAACCGGCAGACGGCCGATGAATTCCGGGATCAGGCCGAACTTCATCAGGTCATCGGGCTCGACCTGGTGCAGGACTTCGCCGAGACGACGCTCTTCCGGGTCCTTCACGGTCGCGCCGAAGCCGATCGAGGTGCCCTTGCCGCGGCCGGAAATGATCTTCTCCAGACCGGCGAAGGCGCCGCCGCAGATGAACAGGATGTTCGTCGTATCGACCTGCAAAAACTCCTGCTGCGGATGCTTGCGCCCGCCCTGCGGCGGCACGGAGGCGACGGTGCCTTCCATGATCTTGAGCAGGGCCTGCTGCACGCCTTCGCCCGACACGTCGCGGGTGATCGACGGGTTGTCCGACTTGCGCGAAATCTTGTCGACTTCGTCGATATAGACGATGCCGCGCTGGGCGCGTTCGACATTGTAATCGGCGGCCTGAAGCAACTTGAGGATGATGTTTTCGACGTCTTCACCGACATAACCGGCTTCGGTCAGGGTCGTGGCGTCGGCCATGGTGAACGGCACGTCGATAATGCGCGCCAGGGTCTGCGCCAGCAAGGTCTTACCCGAACCCGTCGGGCCGATCAGCATGATGTTCGACTTGGCCAGTTCCACATCATTGCCCTTGGCCGCGTGGTTCAGGCGCTTATAGTGGTTGTGCACGGCCACCGACAGGACCTTCTTGGCCTGCGACTGTCCGATGACGTAGTCGTCGAGAACTTCGCGAATTTCCTTGGGCGTCGGCACGCCATCCTTGGACTTCACGAAGGCGATCTTGTGCTCTTCACGAATAATGTCCATGCACAGTTCGACGCATTCATCGCAGATGAAGACGGTCGGACCGGCAATGAGTTTGCGCACCTCGTGCTGGCTCTTTCCGCAGAAGGAGCAGTAGAGGGTGCTCTTGCTGTCGCCACTGGCGGCTTTCGTCATAAGCGCTTCTCACCTTCGTTTGCGCCCGCCCTTCCCCGCTACGGAGAAAAAGCGGCGCTCTTCACACCGAATACTATGCACCTTTGACCTTTAAGAAAAGGTCATTTGGGTACGATTTTGGGCCAGACCCACATTGTAGCGGCCATCTATGCACAGATTAGACCAGGCCTCAACCACCCCGGTAATGCCAGCTATGGTTAAGGGTCTTTTTTGACGGCCCTGTTGCCTATATGGGATGGGGACCGACGATTGTAAGTCATCCGCCCTCTCCGCACAGGCCCACCGTGACCGCACCCCCACGCCCGATCCACGCCTTCGATTTCGACGGCACCCTGACCTATAAGGACAGCTTCACCGCCTTTCTGGCCTGGGAATGCGGCCATCTGCGGCTGGGGGCGGCCTTTGTCCGGCATCCCTATATGCTGATGGATTATCTGCGCACCCGCGACCGGGGCGCGCTGAAATCGCACCTGCTGTTCAACCTGCTGGGGCCGGTGACCCGTGACCATCTGCAAACGCGCTTTGGGGCCTTTGCCGAGGCCACCGGCGACCGGCTGTTCCGCCCCGACGCCATGCAGACATGGCGCGAAGTGGGACAGGACGCTCTGAGGGTCATCGTCACCGCCTCGCCCGAAATGCTTGTCGGACAGTTCGGTGAAAAGCTGGGGGCCGAACGCACGCTGGGCACCCGACTGGGCTTCGACGCCGATGACAGGCTGACGCCGCATCTCGATGGTTTCAACTGCCGCGGCGAGGAAAAGATGCGCCGCCTACGTCAAGTCTATGGTGACGCGCTCGACCTCGAAGCGGCCTATGGAGACACGTCGGGCGACCTTGAGATGCTCAAGGCCGCCCGGCAGGGTCATTACAGACGGTTCGTTCAGAAACCTTAGCCGTAAATTTAGGCGTTGCTGACCGGGTCGGTACGCTTTTCGTAGACGTGGTCGATCAGGCCGAACTCCTTGGCCTCGGCCGCCGTCATATAACGGTCGCGGTCCAGCGTGCGCTCGATGACGTCATAGGGCTGACCGGTGTGCTTGACGTAGATTTCGTTGAGCAGCTTCTTGGTCTTGCGGATGTCTTCGGCCTGAATTTCGATGTCCGAAGCCATGCCGCGTGCCCCGCCCGACGGCTGGTGCACCATGATCTTCGAGTTCGGCAAAGAAATGCGCTGACCGGCTTCACCGGCCTGCAGGATCAGCGAGCCGGCCGAAGCGGCCATGCCCATGCAGACCGTTGTCACTGGCGACTTGATATACTGCATCGTGTCGTAGATCGCCAGCGCCGAGGTCACCTGACCGCCGGGGCTGTTGATGTACATGGAGATTTCCTTCTTCGGGTTTTCCGATTCCAGGAACAGAAGCTGGGCGCAGATCGAGGTCGCCATGCCGTCTTCGAACGGACCGGTGAGGAAGATGATGCGTTCCTTTAGCATCCGCGAATAGATGTCGTAGGCGCGCTCGCCGCGGCTCGATTGCTCGATGACCGTGGGGATCAGGTAGCTGGTCAGGTTTTCGACTGGATCGCGCATGGAAGTCCCTAAGCGTTATGGGTTATGAGACCGCATCTAAGGCTGATTTGATTAACCGAAGGTGTGCGCAGTCCCCGTCCCGTTTAAATTGGCAATTTGCCAGGGCGTTTTCAAGTGGAGAAACGAAACGTCCGCACGGTGCAACTGCGGAGACACAGGTGCAAAAAAATGCCGGGGATGCCATCCCCGGCATTTTTTGATTTAACACCGACATCGCAACCCGCTCCAGGAAACGGGTGCAGGGCCTGAGGCCCTGCTTAGTCTTCTTCGTCGGCCAGCAGTTCTTCCTTGGTGATCGGCTCTTCGGCAACCTTGGCGGTGGCGAAGATGTGATCGACGACCTTTTCTTCATAGATCGGGGCGCGGATCTGGGCGGCGGCGGCGGGGTTCTGACGGTAGAAGTCGAACACCTGACGCTCCTGACCGGGGAAGTTGCGAGCTTCGCGGGCGATGGCCTGAGCCACTTCCTGCTCGGAAACCTGCACATTGTTCTTGGTGCCGATTTCGGCGAGGACCAGACCGAGGCGCACGCGGCGCTCGGCGATCTTCATGTACTCACCCTTCAGTTCGTCTTCCGACTTGCCGGCGTCTTCTTCCGACAGTTGACCGGCGGCCTTGTCCTGCTCGACCTGTTGCCAGATGCCCTGGAACTCGGCGTCCAGCATCTTCTTCGGCAGTTCGAAAGAGTGCTTCTCGTCGAGGATGTCCAGCAGGGCGCGCTTCATCTTGAAGCGAGCAGCCTGAGCGTACTGCTGTTGCAACTGGCCCTTGAGCAGTTCCTTCAGCGCGTCGAGGCCTTCAAGGCCGAGGCCCTTGGCCCACTCGTCGTCAGCCACGGCGTCCTTGGGGGCCGAAATTTCGTGCACGGTGGTCTCGAAGGTGGCTGCCTTGCCGGCCAGGTTGGCCGCGCCGTAATCGGCCGGGAAGGTTACGTTCAGCACGCGCTTTTCGCCGGTCTTGGCGCCGATCAGTTGCTCTTCGAAGCCGGGGATGAACTGACCCGAACCGATGACCAGTTCAGCGCCTTCCATCGAGCCGCCTTCGAACACTTCGCCGTCGATCTTGCCGACGAAGTCGATCTTCAGCTTGTCGCCGTCCGCGGCCTTGGGGGCCTTGCCGCCCTTGGCTTCGTACTGCTTGGTTTGCTTGAGGATGTTTTCGAGTTGCTCGGCCACTTCCTCTTCGGTCGGCTCATAAACCGGACGCTTCAGTTCCAGCGTCGACGGATCGACCGGCTCGAATTCCGGCATCTGCTCGACCGAGATTTCATAGGCCAGATCGGCTTCGCCCTTGATCACGGCGTCGATGTCGCCCACCGGCGTCAGTTCCGGTTGGCTGGCCGGACGCACCTTGTGCTGGTCCAGCGTGGCTTGCGAGGTTTCGTTGAGCTGTTCCTGAAGGATTTCGCTCATCAGTTCCTTGCCGTACAGCTTGCGAACGTGCGCCGCCGGCACCTTGCCCGGACGGAAGCCCTTGATTTGCATCTTGGGCGCGACTTCCTTGATCTTGGCGTCGAGCTTGGCGGCCAGGACGTCCTTGGCCACGGTCACTTCGTAGACGCGCGACAAACCTTCATTCAGTTTTTCAACGACTTGCATCGATTTATTTTACCTGTTGCGAAGGGCAGCTACCGAACGTCTCGTACGTTCGCGGAGTCTGGCACCGGTTCGCCGTTAGAGACAAACAACCGCCCGCGCGGACGGCGGGCGGCAAATTTAAAGATGCGCTCTTATGGCATGAGCGGGGATAAGGTCAACGATAAAAGAACGTTAGCGTTCCTTTTAAACCTCAGCCTTTTCGGGCTCCGGGTCCCCCAGTTGTCCCTCCCACTTGGCGACGACGGCTGAAGCGACCGTATTGCCCACCACATTGGTCGCCGAGCGGCCCATGTCGAGCAGGTGATCGACGCCCAGAACGATGGCGATCCACGCATCCGGCAGGCCGAAATAGCTGAGCGTCGCCATGATCACCACCAGCGAGGCGCGCGGCACACCGGCAATGCCCTTGGACGTCACCAGCAGCAGGAACAGCATCATCACCATCTGCGCCGTGGTGAACTCCACGCCGTGCGCCTGCGCGATGAACAGGGTGGCAAAGGTACAGTAGATCATCGAGCCGTCGAGATTGAACGAATAGCCCAGCGGCAGGACGAAGGAGACGATCTTGCGCGACACGCCGACCTTGGGCAGGCCGTCGAGCAGCTTGGGATAGGCCGCTTCCGACGAGGCGGTCGAGAAGGCCAGCAGCGCCGGTTCGCGCGACGCGCTGAGGACGCGGAAAATCCGCGTGCCCACAAAGATAAAGCCCGCTGTGATGATCACCAGCCACAGCACGCCCAGCGCCGAATAGAAGCCGCCGATGAACTTGGCATAGGTGACGAGGATGGGCAGGCCCTGCTTGGCGACCGTGGCGGCCAGCGAGCCGAAGATGGCGAACGGCGCGAACATCATGACCAGTTCGGTCACCTTGAGCATGATCGCCGCGCCCTGCTCGGCCAGACGCATGATGTCGGGCGACTTGTCGTCCAGCATGGCGATGGCCGTACCGACGAAGACCGAGAAGACGACGATCTGAAGGATCTCGTTCTTGGCCATGGCGTCGATGATCGACGACGGAATCATGTGGGTGATGAACGATTCCAGCGTGAAGCTGGAGGTATTGGGGGCGGTGATGGCGTCGCCGGCAGCCTGAAGGTTCATGCCGGCACCGGGTTGCAGCCATTCGACCATGACGATGCCGAGCAGAAGCGAGACGATCGACGCCCCGATGAACCAGCCCAGCGCCTTGCCGCCGATACGGCCCACAGCGGCGGCGTCTTCCATATGCCCGATGCCGGCGACCAGCGTGAACAGCACCAGAGGCGCGATGATCATCTTGATCAGCAGCAGGAAGACCTTGGTCAGCAGGCCGTAGATCGAAATGGCCTGTTCCAGTTGTGCGGCATCCAGGTACTGATTGCTGGCCCATCCCGTGGCCACGCCCAGCACCATCGCTGCGATAATGAATAATGCGAACTTGTTTTTCACGGAGCACTCCCGCCGTATCTGTTGCAGCAGACACTAAACATGTGCGCCGTAATGGCAAGAGGGCGGCGCAGGCCCTGCCTGTGGGCAAGCCGTCAGTTCGCAGCCATTTCGATCAGCGTATCGACGGTGCGCAGATTGCGCGCGGTCATATTGGCCTTCAGGAACCGCGGCAGCTTTTCGGCCAAGACCGACTTGCCGAAACCCTGCGGCGTATAGAGATAGAAGACCCCCTCCCCCATGTGGAACCGCTCGCCCTGCGTGGCCAGCGCCGACAGACCGTCAGGATCGTAGGTTTTTATCGGCCCCGTGATGAACATCAGATGCACCTGCTTGTGCGCATCCTCGCCCTCAGGTTCGTAAGGACAGGCCGCCCGCATGGCGCGCACCTGATCGAGGCTGAGGATATGACATTCGGGCGTGAAGCCGAAACGCGCGCCGATATCGGCACTGACCTTCTGACCGAGGTTTTCCGTATCGCCCCCGGCTTCGAACACCGCATTGCCGCTCTGGATATAGGTGCGGACATTGTCCAGCCCCAGCGCGGCCAGGCCCTCGCGCCAGTCCTTCATCGGCAGCTTGTTATGGCCGCCGACATTCACTCCGCGCAGCAGTGCAATACAGATAGTCATGCCGGTCTCCGTGACATCACGTAAACCTTTGAATGAAAAGGGCAGCCCGCACAAGACGAACCGCCCCTTCGCGCCGCGTTAGGATTGCAGCTTTGCGATGGCTTCAATCTCACTCTTGTTCAACGTCTCGATAGATTTGTCGAATATGGCCAGACTTTCGTCGCGCTTGGTGATGAGTTCCAGCCGTTTGGCGAACAAATCGGTCTTCTTTCCGTCGGCGCCGGCAATGCTGGAAGGATCGGCGCCCTGACTTTGAAGAGACGAAATCACGGAGTCGAGTTGCGCTATCGACAATTCAAACATTTTCACTGTCTGAGAGCGTTTTTCGGCAAGAGATGTTCTGTGGCAACCGAATACGCCACTCAGATCGGATGTCATTTCGCGTTGCTGGTTCTTCTTCGTTTCCGCAATGCGATTTTGCAGCGCATCGGACCTGTCCTGTATCGGGCCCGGATTGATAACCACGCTTGTCACGGTAAATTGCGGCACACCGATAATCCATTTCTGACGCTGCATCGAAAATTCCGGTACTCCCATCACCACAGACGTGTCGTCCCACCGGAATTCAGGTATGCCCATCCTGATGCGTTGTTCCTGCATGAAGGTTGTTGGAACATCCATGTATATGTCGCTCCAGCGAACCGTGCATTTCGGTATCCCTTTAGTTCTCCCTCCAAAGGGTAGCGATATCCAGGTGTCCTCGCAGAACGTTTCCGGATACTGCCCCGTCTTGACTCTCTCCATACGTGTGCTGGGCGTATGAAAAATTATATCCCTGTCTTTTACTGTGGTTTGCGGCACGCCGAAAATCAGCTTCTGATCTTTCATAGTCACTGTAGGCGTGTCGAATATCACCTCGGTATTTGCCCATTTGACCGTACCGTCCAAAACGACGGCATCATTCTTAATATCGTCACCTTCCTTTGAATAGCCGTCATATATGCCTTGGTATTTTTGGATATTGCGCTCCATTACCGAGCGTTCGGCCTGACACTCGTTGTCCTGAGCAATGGCTCCCGTGGCGAAAACGGTCGCCGCCACCGACAGCCCCATCATACTCCAATACGACTTAGACATTGAAACCCCCTTGCGGATTGAACCGGTCGAATTCGACCACCAAAAGCGTGGGTTCATTTTATCTCATTTGCAATCTTGGATTGTTAATTTTAGCAAAGCGTGCCGTTAAAAACACTCCCAAGTAGTATTTTAAAGTTGACTGTCAAATCCGTCGATAAGGTCGGAACGAACAAAAAGGTATTGCTTTCCAAATGCGTGGAAGCAGGATACAAGCCCTACCGCGCGGCTATGGCGGAATTGGTAGACGCACCAGATTTAGGTTCTGGCGCCAAAAGCGTGGGGGTTCGAGTCCCTCTAGCCGCACCACTCCTCTTCAGGATGATGCTTTTCTCAGACCTCATTTCGATCCGGAATGATGGTGTTAATCTGGCGTCGCATATTTGCCACTATATTCCTACTAATTTTGTTTTATAATTAAACGCGCGCTTATAAAAAGTTTATTAAATCAAAACCGATCCGCACATGTATTGTTGATGCGTATAGAGTTTTCGGACGTTGCACTTCAGATTGTTTAGAAAATCTAATCGTAATCCGCAGAACATTTGCCTCTGCTCATCCCTTTAAATGGGGCTATGCCGCACCAAGATATGGTCCAGTTTAAGCCATGTTCTGTTCAGGAGCCCCTCCAATGTCTACCTTCAAGCACCGCACGCTGGCCGCCGCATTGACCGCGACGACGGCCCTCACGCTCATCTCATTCCCCGCCTTCGCGCAGGACGCTTCTGCCGAGGATGACGTCACCGAAGTCGTCGTCACCGGCAGCCGCGCCCAGCCGCGTTCGCGCCTCGACACCCTCGCTCCCGTCGATGTGATCCGCAAGGACGCCCTCGACGCCCAGGGCTCGACCGAACTGGCGCAGACCTTATCGCGCGCCGCGCCGTCGCTGACCTTCCCGCGCCCGTCTGCCGTCGATGGCACCGACAGCGTGCGTCCCGCCTCGCTGCGCGGCCTCAGCCCGGATCAGACGCTGGTCCTGGTCAATGGCAAGCGCCGCCATTCGTCGGCTCAGGTCAACACCAACGGCTCGACGGGCCGCGGCTCGTCGGCGGTCGATCTGAACGCCATCCCGACCGCCGGACTGAGCAATGTCGAAATCCTGCGCGACGGCGCCTCGGCGCAGTACGGTTCGGACGCCATCGCCGGCGTGGTCAATCTGCGCCTGCGCGAAGCCCGTTCGGGCGGCAGCCTGTCGGCCAGCTACGGTCAGTACAATACCGAGGTCGAAGCCGCGCGCTCGTCGCGCAAGGAAAACGACGGCAGCACCTATAATGTCGCCGGCTGGATCGGCCTGCCTCTGGGCTCGGATGGCTTCCTCACCGTGTCGGGCGAATACCGCAACCGCGAATCGACCAACCGCGCCGACGTCGATCCGCGCGTGACGCCGAACCGCGTCACCGGCCGTTACGGCGATCCGGAGCAGGAGAGCCTCGCCCTGTTCGCCAATGCCGGCAAGCCGCTGCAGAACGGCTGGGAACTCTACGGCTTCGCCAGCTTCCAGGATCTGGAATCCGAAAGCGCCGCCTTCTTCCGCACCGCCACTAACGCCAATAACCATCAGGGCCTCTACCCTAACGGTTTCCTGCCGCTGATCAGCGTCAAGTCCAAGGACTATTCGGCGACCGCCGGCACGCGCGGCCAATGGGGCGACTGGACGTCCGACTACTCCCTGACCTGGGGTCGCAACGAGCTGGATTACAACACACTGAACTCCGTCAACGGCTCGCTGACCTCCGGCTCGAAGACCAGCTTCTACGACGGCACGGTGACCTACGACCAACTGGTGTTCAATGCCGACATCAGCCGCGAATTCGCCATCAGCCTGTACAGCCCCCTGACCGTGGCCATCGGCGTCGAAGCCCGTCACGAGAATTATCAGATCGAAGCCGGCGAATTGCAATCCTATCAGGCCGGCCCGCTACTGGGGCAGACCGACATCAATCCCGGCGCGCAGGGCTTTATCGGCTTCCGCCCGTCGAACGCCGTCGATGTCAACCGCGACAATGTCGGCCTCTATACCGAAATCAGCGCCGACATCACCCCGCGCCTGAGCTTCGCCGCCGCCGCACGCGCCGAAAACTATTCGGACTTCGGCGACAACCTGTCGGGCAAGCTGTCGCTGCGCTACGAACTGACCGACAATCTGGCCCTGCGCGGTTCGGTGTCGTCGGGCTTCCGCGCGCCGTCGCTGCAACAGCAGTATTTCACCTCCACCGCCTCGGTCGTTTCCGGCGGCGTGGTGGTCGAAACCGGCACCTTCCCGGCCTCCTCCGCCGTGGCCAAGGCTCTGGGCGCGCCGGAACTGGAAGCCGAAGAGTCCACCAACTTCGCCACGGGCTTCGTCTACCGCAAGGGCCCGTTCGAACTGACGCTCGACGCCTACCGCATCAACATTGATAACCGCATCGTCCTGACCGAGAATATCTCCGGCACGACGGAGATCTCCAACCTGCTGCGTCCCTACGGCGTGTCGGCGGCACGCTTCTTCACCAATGGCGTGGACAGCGAAACGACGGGTATCGATCTGGTGGCCAATTATCGCCTGCCGACCGACACCTACGGTCGCTTCAACTTCAACCTCGCCTGGAACACGGGCAACACCGAGATCACCCGCCTGCCGGGCGCCAGCACGACCTCGAACCTGCAAAACCCGCCGGTTCTGTTCGCGCGCATCCGTCAGTATATCCTCACCAACTCGACGCCTGAGAACAAGGGTTCGGCAACCGTTGACTGGACCGGCGGCAAGTGGGCGGTGAACGGTCGCGCCACCTATTATGGCGACGTGATCGACGCCGCCGCGGCTTCCGCCAGCGACATCCACACGGGGGAAAAGACGCTGGTGGACCTGTCGGCCAGCTACAAGCTGACGGCCAAAACCTCGGTGACGGTCGGCGCGGACAACGTCTTCGACGTCTATCCGGACAAGACGCTGGCCTCGCTGCAAGGGTCGCAGGGCGCGCTGGCCTTCACGCGCTTCTCGCCCTTCGGCTTCAACGGCCGTTATGTCTATGCGCGCCTGACCCACAACTGGTAGGCCTGACTGGTAATAAGCGACCACACCCTCTCGAAGCCCCGCAGGACGCCTGCGGGGCTTTTTTCGTCGCCTGCTCACGTAAAAGAGGGACTTGCGGGTTGCGCGGTTCATGGCATCATTGCGGCCATGATGACGCAAAGCCTCGCCAAGATCGCCCGTATCCTCGTCCTGACCGCCGCAACGGCGGCGCTGTCCGCCTGTGGCGGTGGGGGCGGCGGAGGCGGCGGCTCCACCTCCACGCCCTCGACCGGTGGCGGCGGTAGCGTCACCGGGTGGGTCAGCGGCGTGTTTCAGGCCGCCAGCACCTTCAAGGACAAGTGCGAAACCGTGCGCACCGGCCTCGACATCGAAGGCAACCGCTTCCCGGACAAGACCGGCACGGCGCTCGACGAAAAGAACTGGCTGCGCTCATGGACGCGTGAAACCTATCTGTGGAACACCGAGGTCACCGATACCGACCCGGCCAATGGCGGCACGCGCACCCAGTATTTCGCCGGGCTGAAGACCTTCGCCAAAACCGCTTCGGGCAAGGACAAGGACGAATTCCACTTCAGCGAAGCCACCGCCGACTATCTGGCGCGCCGCAACGCCACAGCGACGGCCAGCTACGGCATGGAGCTGGTGGCCAATTCGACCACCACGCCGCGCGATTTCCGCGTCCTCTATACCGAGCCCGGCTCGCCCGCCGCCGGTGTGGTGCCGCGCGGCGCGCGCCTCCTCAAGGTCAATGGCTACGACCTCGTCAACGACAACACGCAAACCGGCGTCAATGCGCTGAATGCCGGGCTTTTCCCCGCCAGTGCCGGCATATCGACGAACTTTGAGCTGCGGCTGGTCGACGGAACCACCAGGACCGTCACCCTGACCTCGGCCAATGTCAGCCCCAAGGCCGTCAACAAGAGCAGCGTGCTGACCGACGGCAGCGCCAAGGTCGGCTATATCCTGTTCAACACCTTCAGCCCCTATTCGAGCGAGACCGAGATCGTCTCGGCCGTGCGCGACATGCAGACCGCCGGGGTCAACGACCTGATCCTCGACCTGCGCTATAATGGCGGCGGGCTTCTGGCCGTGGCGTCGCAGCTCAGCTACATGATCGCCGGCAATACGCGGACCAATAACCGCACCTTTGAAAGTCTGAAATTCAACGCCGCCGCAGGGGCGAACAATCCCGTGACGGGTCAACCGAACAACCCCGTACCCTTCTATAAGGAAGGCCTGGGCTTCAGCGTCGCCTCCGGCACATCATTACCCAGCCTCAACCTGTCGCGCGTCTTCATCCTGTCCACCGCCGACACCTGCAGCGCCTCCGAAGCGGTGATCAACGGCCTGCGCGGCGTGGGTGTCGAGGTCATCCTGATCGGCGGCAAGACCTGCGGCAAGCCCTACGGATTCTACCCGCAGGACAATTGCGGCGAGACCTATTACACCGTGCAGTTCCAGGGCGTGAACGACCTCGGTTTCGGCGACTATGCCGACGGCTTCGTGCCGAACAACACCACGGCCACCAGCGGCGTCAAGTTGCCAGGCTGCGTCGCCAGCGACGACCTGACCCGCGACCTCGGTGCCGCGGCTGAGGGGCTGGTCAGCACGGCCCTCAGCTATCGGCGCACCGCATCGTGCCCGGCAACGGCCATCAGCTTCGCCGCGGCCGACACCGCCGTGCAATCGGCCGGACCGGTGAGCAGCGGCACAGGCCCGGCCATCGTGCCCCCCAAATGGATCATGGACGTCAACCGCGACATGACCCTGCCGGGAGGCCGCTGATGCGCCGCATTATGCTTACCGGGCTATTGTGCGCGCTGGGGCTTGGCGGCTGTCAGACGATGGCGGCGGTAAAGGCCGTGCCAGCCAGCGTCGATATGAGCCACCCGGAAACCGTCCGCCGCCTCAAGGCCGCTCTGGCCCCGGTGATGGGACGAGCCCATATCGAATTTGGGCCCAGCGCCGCAACCCAGACCACAATGCTGGGCGTGTTGCCGCCCCCTTTGGGCCCGCTTGAGACCCACTCCACCGCCGTTCCCACCCTCTTCGATGTGATGATCCGGGACGGGAAATGCCTGGCCGTGCGGCACGATACAGGGGCTGAAACGGAATTGAAGGGCGTGACCTGCCGTCCGGTCTGATCGAGACTTATCCCCGCCTTTAACAGGCTGTGGATTGGAGTTAAGTGGACATTCGCGCACGGGCCGAATCACGGCAGCGACAGCGCCTTTCGTACCTGCTTAAACACCCCGATGAACACCACCATGCTCGATGCCCCCCTGCCCGTTTCGGCCGACGCGCCCCACGCCCTGCCGCACAATCTCGAAGCCGAACAGGCCCTGCTGGGCTGCCTGATGTTCGACAACGGTGCCTATGAGCGCATGTACGACGGGCTGGCGGCGCGGCATTTTTACGAGCCCTTCCATCAGAAGCTGTTCGGCACCATCGAAGAACAGATACGCATCGGGCATCTGGCCGAGCCCATCGTGCTGCTGGACAAGTTCAAGAACGATCAGGCCTTCAACGACCTCGGCGGCATCCGCTACCTGGCCGACCTGGTCGATCGCGCCCCGCCGGCGGCCAATGCGTCGGACTATGCCCGCGTCATCTACGATCTGGCCCTGCGCCGCGACCTGATCCGTCTGGGCGGCGAGATCGCCCGTTCGGCCACGCTTGACGAAAACGGCCGCGACCAGATCGAAAAGGCCGAAGCCCAGCTCTATGAAATGGCCGAAAAAGGCACATCCTCGACCGGATTCAAGACCTTTTCCGAAGCGGTCACAGGGGCCATCAGCCACGCCGAGGAAGCCTTCCACCGCGATGGCGGCCTGTCGGGTCTGGCCACGCGACTGGACGACCTCGACCGTCAGATCGGCGGCCTGCACAAGTCGGACCTGATCATTCTCGCCGGGCGTCCCTCGATGGGCAAGACCGCCCTGGCCACCAATATCGCCATGAACGTGGCCAAACGCTACCGCTTCGAGATTCAACCCGACGGCACGCGCAAGACGGTCGATGGCGGCGTCGTCGCCTTCTACTCGCTCGAAATGTCCGCCGATCAGTTGGCCACCCGTCTGCTGGCCGACGCGTCCGGCGTGTCCTCCGACCGCCTGCGTAAAGGCGAAATCGACGCAGTGGAGTTCGGCCGGCTGAAAGACGCGGCGATGGAGATCGCCTCCTATCCGCTATACATCGACGACACCGGCGGCCTGAGCCTCGCCAAACTGACCGCCCGTGCGCGTCGCCTGAAACGCACCGCCGGCCTCGACTGCATCGTCGTCGACTACCTGCAGCTCGTAACGCTGGGAGATTCTAACATGAACCGCGTGCAGGAAGTCTCGACCATCACCATGGGCCTCAAATCGCTGGCCAAAGAGCTTCAGGTGCCGGTCATCGCCCTGTCGCAGCTTTCGCGTCAGGTCGAAAGCCGCGACGACAAACGCCCGCAACTGTCGGACCTGCGTGAATCCGGCTCTATCGAGCAGGACGCCGATATCGTGATGTTCGTGTACCGCGAAAGCTATTATCTCGGCCGCGCCGAACCCAAGGAAGGCACGCCCGAACACCTGCAATGGCAGGAGGATATGGACAAGCTGCGCGGCACCGCCGAAGTCATCATCGGCAAGCAGCGTCACGGCCCCATCGGCACGGTGCGTCTGTCGTTCGACGAAAACGTCACGCGATTCGGCAATCTGGCGCGTTCGGACAGATACGATAACTATCAGTAAGAGAAGAAGAAGAAGAAGAAGAAGAAGAAGAAGAAGAAGATTCTCCACAGATGGCCACAGATGCACACAGATAAGCGGCGTGCGTGGCTGGCCGTTCAGGGGAACCACAGATTTCACAGAATTTGAGTTTCCGACGTCATGCTACAGGCGTCAGTCCCTCTGACGGCGCGAAGCGCCATCTGTGAAAATCTGTGGTTCTCAAAATTTAAGGACGGCCCCGATCAACCCCGTCAGACGTCACGCTCGATACATCTGTGTGCATCTGTGGCCATCTGTGGAGAATTTTTCCTCCCAAAAGTTCGCAATTTGTTCTGGATTTACGCAACTACACGGGCTATCTGTTGCGCAGCATAAATCCAGTCCCGCGAGCGAATCATGTCCAAGGCCCAGGCCGTTTTTGTCTGTCAGTCCTGCGGGATGACCCACACCAAATGGGCGGGTCAGTGCACGGGTTGCCTGAGCTGGAACACCCTCGTTCAGGAAAGTTTTTCCGCCCCGCCGGGCAGTCTGAAACCCGAAACCTCGCCGTCGAAAATTTCAAGGCTTTCAAAGCTCAACTTCGAAACTCTTGATGCGCATGACGAGGCGCCTCAGCGCATGGTCACCGGCATCGAGGAGTTCGACCGCGTGTGCGGCGGCGGCATTGTGCCCGGCTCGGCCATATTGCTGGCCGGCGATCCCGGCGTCGGCAAATCGACCCTTTTGCTGCAGGTCACCGCCAATGCGGCGATGCGCGGATTGAAGGTCGCCTATATTTCCGGCGAAGAGGCCGTGGAGCAGGTGCGCGGTCGCGCCCTGCGCATGGGCCTTAACAAAGCCCCCGTCGATCTGGCCGCCGAGACAAGTTTGCGCACCATTCTCGACGCCCTGAAACGCGACAGCTACGACCTGGTTATCATCGACTCCATACAAACTCTGTGGTCCGACGCCATCGATGCGGCGCAGGGCTCGGTGTCGCAGGTGCGCGCCTGCGCCGGCGAACTGGTGCGGCTGGCCAAGAAGAACCGCGTCGCCATGATCCTGGTCGGCCACGTCACCAAGGAGGGCCAGATCGCCGGGCCGCGCGTGGTCGAGCACATGGTCGACGCCGTGCTGTCGTTCGAGGGCGAGCGCGGCTATCCGTTCCGTATCCTGCGCGGTTCCAAAAACCGCTTCGGCGCAACGGACGAGATCGGTGTGTTCGAAATGGGCGACGGCGGCCTGCGCGAAGTGCCCAACCCCTCGGCCCTGTTCCTCGGCGACAATGACGAGCGTGCGTCGGGTTCCGCCGTCTTTGCCGGTATCGAAGGCTCGCGCCCGGTGCTGGTCGAAATTCAGGCGCTGGTTTCCCCCTCGGCGCTCGGCACGCCCCGGCGCGCCGTGGTCGGCTGGGATTCCGGGCGGCTGGCCATGATCCTCGCCGTGCTGGAATCGCGCTGCGGGCTGGGGTTTGGCGGCAAGGACGTCTATCTCAATGTCGCGGGCGGGCTGAAGATCAACGAGCCCGCCGCCGACCTCGCCGCGGCGATGGCGCTGGTCTCGGCCCTGCTCGATCAGCCCCTGCCAAAGGCGTCGGTCATCTTCGGTGAAATCAGCCTGTCGGGCGAGGTGCGCGGCGTCTCGCGTATGGAAGGCCGCATGAAGGAGGCGCTGAAACTCGGCTTCTCGAACGCCATCGCCCCAACTGCGGCCTTGGAAAACGCCCCGTTTGATGTCAAAACATACTCGCACTTGGTTAACGCCATGGGGGCGTTCGACATGAACGGGTGATGTGGGGCATCGTTTTTTTATGAAAAACGCCACAATGGTTAACGCACCATCGTAACGATGGTACGCGACCCAACCATGCTACGGGGACACATATGCAGGGCTACGATCTTATCTTTCTCGGTATTCTGTTGTTTTCCTGCCTGTCGGGGTTCACGCGCGGCGCGACGCGCGAAATCGTCGGCACGGCCTCCTTCATTCTGGCGGTGATCATCGCTATCTGGCTGGCCCCGTGGCTGCAATCGACCTTCCACCTCGGCGAACTCTTCGCGCTGGTCGTCATCATCATCGTCTTTATCGCGGCCTATTTCGGCATTCGGGCGCTGGGCAACAACCTGTCGGAAAAGGTCAACAAACAGCAGATGGCCGGCTATGCCGACCGCACGCTGGGCGTGGCCTTCGGCGTGCTGCGCGCCCTGGCGGTTCTCGGCTTTATCCATTTGCTTTTCTCGGTCGTTCTGCCTAAAGGAAAGCCCGATTGGTTCACCGAGGCGAAGGTTTATCCCCTGAGCGTTCAGTGCGCCAGGGTCATCGTTTCGGTCGCCCCGTCGTGGGCGAAATACGCCGACAGCGTGGCCACGCCCGACAAGTAGGGGATCTGGGACAAAGGGTGCCGCAAGGCTTTTCCGGGGCTTCCATTTCTCCTTATACCGACTATATGGAGGCGGCCCCTCCCCTGTCTCGCGTCAGGCCTTCACTGGCCTCAAAGGTAAGATCATGCTGACCTCGCCCTCGGAACTGTCGGATAGCTTCGTTTCGCGCGATCCCGACGACGATACCCTGCGCCTCGAATGCGGCGTGTTCGGCATCTACGGCATGGAGGACGCATCGGCGGTCACCGCGCTGGGGCTGCACGCCCTCCAGCACCGCGGGCAGGAAGCCTGCGGCATCGCCTCGTGCGACGGCCGCCGCTTCTACACCGAACGTTCCCACGGACTGGTCAGCGACGTCTTCACCGATCCCGACCTGATCAAGCGCATGCCCGGCCACGCCTCGATCGGCCACACGCGCTATTCCACCGCCGGCGGGTCGCACCTGCGCAATGTGCAGCCGATGTTCGCCGACCTCGATTCCGGCGGCATAGCCATCGCCCATAACGGCAACCTGACCAACTTCATGTTCCTGCGCACGAAGCTGGTCGCCGAAGGCGCCATCTTCCAGTCGACCTCCGATTCCGAAGTCATCCTGCACCTGATCGCCCGCTCGCGCAGCATCAAGATCATCGACCGCTTCATCGACACCCTGCGCGACATCGAAGGCGGCTTTGCGCTGGTCGCCATCACCCGTAAGGGCATGATCGGCGCGCGCGACCCGCTGGGCATCCGCCCGCTGGTGATCGGCAAGCTGGGCCACGCCTATGTGCTGGCGTCTGAAACCTGCGCGCTGGACATGATCGGCGCGGTCTTCGTGCGCGATGTCGAGCACGGCGAAGTGGTGCAGATCGACGAGGACGGGCTGAAATCCTATAAGCCGTTCGAGCGTAAGGCCGCCCGTCCGTGCCTGTTCGAGTATGTCTACTTCGCCCGCCCCGACTCGGTCGTGAACGGCAAGTCGATCTATGAGGTGCGCAAGGCCATGGGCCGTCAGCTGGCCCTCGAACATCCCGCCGACGCCGACATCGTCGTGCCGGTCCCCGATTCGGGCGTCCCCGCCTCGCTCGGCTTCTCGGAAGAATCAGGCCTGCCGTTCGAACTGGGTATCATCCGCAACCACTATGTCGGCCGCACCTTCATTCAGCCGACCCAGAACATCCGCGATCTGGGGGTGCGCAAGAAGCACTCGCCCAACCGCGTCGTGCTGGAAGGCAAGAAGGTCATCCTGATCGACGATTCGATCGTGCGCGGCACCACCTCGGTGAAGATCGTGCGCATGGTCCGCGCCGCCGGGGCCAAGGAAGTCCACCTGCGTTCGGCTTCGCCGCCCATCCTGTGGCCCGACTATTACGGCATCGACATGCCGGACCGCGCCAAGCTTCTGGCCGCGCAGCATTCCATCGAGGAAATGCGTCAGATGCTGGAATGCGACTCGCTTGGCTTCCTCTCAGTCGATGGCCTGTACAAGGCCATGGGGCATGACGGCCGCAATAACGATCAGCCGCAATATACCGACCACTATTTCACCGGCGACTATCCGACCCGTCTGACGGACAAGGACATCGCCGCCGAGGCCGAAGCCAGCGGCCAGCAATTGTCGCTTCTGGCCAACACATAAAAAACAAGGACAGGGCGATGATCGACACCCTTTTGCAGGGGCGCATCGCCCTCGTCACCGGCGCGTCGCGCGGTATTGGCCGCGCCGCGGCGCTGGGTCTGGCCCGCGCGGGGGCGCATGTCATCGCCTGCGCGCGCACGACCGGCGCGCTGGAAGAACTGGACGATCAGATCTTCGCCGAAACCGGCCGCCACGCCACGCTCATCCCCTTCGATCTGGCCGACGGTGCGGCGCTGGAGCGCATCGGCGGCGCGGTCTATGAGCGTTTCAAAAAGCTCGACATTTTCGTCCATGCGGCGGCGACTCTGGGGTCGCTCACCCCCGTCTCGCATTACGAGCCCAAGGATTTCAACCGCGTCATCACGCTGAACCTCAACGCCACCTATCGCCTGATCCGTCAACTGGAGCCGGTGATGAAGTTTTCCGACGCCGGGCGCGCCATCTTCATCTCGTCGGGCGCTGCATCCAATCCGCGCGCCTTCTGGGGGGCCTATGCCGCCTCCAAGGCCGGGATGGAGGCGCTGGTGCGCACCTGGGCCGACGAGATGGAGGTCACCCCTATCCGCTGCGCCATCGTCAATCCGGGAGCCATGCGCACCCGCATGCGCGCCGAAGCCTTTCCGGGCGAAGATCCGCAAACCCTGCCCCTGCCCGAAGAGGTCGTCCCGCTGATCATCGAACTGGCGCGACCCGACCTGACGCCGACGCTGGACACCATCCATCTGCGGGAATGGGCTCATTCCGGCCACGCATAACCGGCGAAGATTCTTCCAAGTAAAACAAGGATTCAGGTTCACTTTTTGACGCGATTCCGTCAAATAGACTCATGACCCACGCCCTGCTGAACACCGACACCCACTACCCCAAACCCGACAGCGCCGCGCTTCTGGACGAGTTGGCGCAGTACGTCATCGCCGAGCCCTATCCCTTCGTCGTCGATCTGGAAACGTCGCGCGGCATGGAACTGGCGACCGTCGACGGCGACCGCATCACCGACTGGTGCGGGCTCTACGGGTCGCGCCTGATCGGTTACAACCACCCGCGCCTGTACGAACCCGACTATATGCGCCGGCTGGTGGTGGCGGCCAATACCAAGATGGCCAATCCGGACTTCCTGACGCGCGAATGCCTCGACTATTACCGCCTGCTGCACGCCCTGCGCCCGAAGTGCATGAGGCAGGAACGCGTCGAGGTCTACGCCGTCAATTCCGGCGCCGAAGCGGTCGAGAACATGATGAAATACCTCATCAATCTCCACCACAAGAAAATGCAGGCGCAAGGCAGGACCGTCCACAATCACCGGTTCATCTATTTCGAGCAGGCCTTCCACGGCCGAACGGTGTTCGCGCTCAACATCACCAAGCTGTCGAACGATCCCATCGCCACACGCGACTATCAGGGGCTGATTCAGGGTAATCTTCAGGTGCCCTTCCCAGAATATGACAGCCGCCGCCGCGAGGCCGACAATCAGCGCGAGGTCGATAAGTGTCTGGCAACGCTCGACTATCTGATGTCGACCTATCGCGACGAGATCGCCGGCGTTATCCTTGAGCCGCTGCAGGGGGCGGGCGGGCATCGGCTGGCCCTGCCGCGCTTCTATCAGGAGCTGTCGCGCCTGTGCCATCAACACGGCATTGCGTGGGGGCTGGACGAGGTGCAGACCTCCGGGGGTCAGACCGGCGAAGTCTTCTCCATCGATCTGTTCGACGTGCCGCACCCACCGCAGGCCGTCGCCACCGCCAAGAAGTTCGGCAATGGCGTCGTCTATATGCTCAATTCGATGGAAGACATCGGCGTGCTCGATTCGACCTGGGGCGGCTCGCTGTCGGACATGGTGCGCTTCTGCGAAGAGTGGAAGATTGTCGAGGACGAAGGCCTGCTGCAACAGGTCGAGACCAAGGGCGCGCGCCTGTTCGGCGGGCTGAACAGCCTGGTCGAAAAATACCCCGACACCATGGGCAATGTGCGCGGCCTCGGCCTCTATCAGGGTTTCAGCCTGCTCTATGCGCCGAACAAGGCGCGGCTGATCGACATGGCGCTGGAACAGGAAAACCTGCTGCTACTGGGTGCGGGGACGGACTCGATCCGCTTCCGCCCGCCGCTGGACGTCAGCGAGGCCGAGATCGATGAACTGATCTGCAAGCTGGGCCGACTGGTGGAGCAACTCTGATGCAAAGACGTTTCCAACTGGTCGATGTCTTCCATTCGGGGCCGTTCAGCGGCAACCCGGTGGCCGTGGTGCTCGATTCCGAGGGCCTGACGACCGAAGACATGCAGCGCATTACACGCTGGTTCAACCTGTCGGAAACGACCTTCCTGCTGCCGCCAGAGACACCCGACGCCGATTATCGCGTGCGCATCTTCACGCTCGACCGCGAACTGCCCTTTGCCGGGCATCCGACGCTGGGGTCGGCCCATGCGTGGCGGCTGGCGGCGGGTTCCGACCAGGCCGAACTGATGCAGCAATGTGGCGTCGGGCTGGTCAATGTGCGCTTCGACGGCAGCCGACCGGCCTTTGCCGCGCCGCCGCTGATCCGCAGCGGCCCCGTGGACGACGCGCAGATCGCCGATATTATCGAGGTCCTGCGCATCGGACGTGACCAGATCAGCGCCGAATGGGCCGACAACGGTCCGGGTTGGATTCTGGTGCAACTGACATCCGCCGAAGCGGTGCTGGCGGTCGATCCGTTACGCTATCTCGACCGTCGTGTCGAAATCGGTCTGGTCGGCGCGCACCCGGCCGGGCACGACACAGCCTTCGAAATCCGCGCCCTGTTCAGCGACGCCTCTGGCGGCATTATCGAAGACCCGGTGACGGGCTCGCTCAATGCCTCGGTCGCCCAGTGCCTGCTGGCCGATGGTCGCGCCACCGCGCCCTATGTCGCGGCTCAAGGGACGAAGCTGGGCCGCGCCGGGCGCATCCATGTGTCAGAAGCCGACGGCGATATCTGGATCGGCGGCGAGACGCGCACCCTGTTCAGCGGCACCGGCAATTTCTAGCTCCCTCCTCCCCTGTTGCAAAGCGTACGGGGGAGGTGCTGAGCGAACGAAGTGCGTCGAAGCGGAGGGGGCAAATTCCAAGGCTTTCGCCCCCTCCGTCATTTTTCACTAACGCTCAAAATGCCACCCGCACCGGCGGCCCGGTCCCCCGCTTTGCAGGGGAGGATGTTTTTTTACCGCTTCCCCTTACCCGCAGGCTTGCTGCGGCCGCCGGGGCCTGCGGCGCCGGGCTTGGTCGAAGGCCCTGTGCTGCGCGAGGTGCGCGCCTTGACGACGACCTTCGGCGCGGACGCTCCCTTGGGTTTCTGCTTCACGCGGTTGGGGTGCGCCGGTTTTTCACCCGGCTTCGATTTCGGCTTGGCGCGGGCGCGCGGCGGACCGCTGGTGTCCTTGCCCGAATTGTCGTCGAACGGATTGATCCCGGCATTGGCCTTGACCGTCAGGCGAATAGGCACGCCCGGCATATCAAAAGATTCGCGCAAGCTATTGATCATATAGCGTTGATAGTGCGCGGGCATAGCATAGGCGCGGCTGGCGAACAGCACAAATGTCGGCGGGCGGCCCTTGGTCTGAGCCATGTATTTCGGCTTGATGCGCTTGCCATCCACGGCGGGGGGCGGGTGACGCTGGATGGCCAGTTTCAACCAGTCATTGAGGTCGCGCGTCTTCACCTTGGCCGACCAGTTGCGATAGGCCTTGAGGATGGCCGGCATCAGGCGATCCAAGCCGCGCCCGTTCAGCGCCGACAACGCCACGAACGGCGCACCGCGCAGTTGCGGCAACATGCGTTCAGCGGTCTCGCTCAGTTCCGACAGACGCGCCTGCGGCTCCTCGGTCGTGTCCCACTTGGAGATGACGTAAATCAGGGCACGGCCTTCGCGTTCGACCAGATCGGCGATTTGCAGATCCTGGGTCTCGAAGGCGTTTTCCTGATCCATGACCAGCACGACGACTTCGGCGAAGGTGATGGCGCGGATGGTGTCGGCGGTCGACAGTTTTTCGAGCTTTTCCTGCACGCGGGCCTTGCGACGCAGACCGGCGGTGTCGACCAGACGGATCTTGCGGCCTTCATATTCCCAATCGACCGAGATCGAATCGCGGGTGATGCCGGCTTCCGGTCCGGTCAGCAGGCGGTCTTCGCCCAGCAGGCGGTTGATCAGGGTCGACTTTCCGGCGTTTGGACGACCGATGATGGCAATACGGATGGGCTTGGTGTCCTCATCCTCGTCTTCGTCCTCATCGACGATATAGTCGCCCTCGAAAAGCTGACGGTATTTTTCCAGCGCCTCGTAAAGCTCGGAAATCCCTTCACCGTGCTCCGCCGACAGGTGCAGAGGTGCGCCGAAACCGAGAACGTGCGCCTCTTCCGCCCCGGCGAAACCGGCATGGCCCTCGGCCTTGTTCGCGATCAGCAGGACCGGCTTGTCCTTATGGCGCAGGATTTCGGCGAAGATGCGATCCAGCGGCACGACGCCTTCGCGGGCATCGACGACGAACAGCGCGACATCGGCCTCTTCGATGGCTTTTTCGGTCTGAATGCGCATACGCGATTCGAGCGAACTATCGTCCACGTCCTCGAAACCGGCGGTGTCGATGAGGTCGAGATCGATGTCGCCGATATTGCCCGTGGCGTAGCGGCGGTCGCGCGTCACGCCGGGCTGGTCATCGACGATGGCCAGTTTCTTGCCCGCGAGGCGGTTGAACAGGGTGGACTTGCCGACGTTCGGACGGCCGACAATGGCGATTTTTAAGGTCATGACGGGGTTATTACAGGAGATACTGTGTAAAAAAAAGAAAAGATGCAGGGGACTTGTCCCCTGCACCCCAAATGTTCAAAGCGGCGGCACTGCCTACTGAACGGCGACCAGCTTGGCCTTGTCGGTCAGGACGAACAGCTTGTCCCCCACGACGATCGGCGCCAGATAGGCGGCG
Organism: Asticcacaulis sp. AND118; assembly: GCF_020535245.1. GTDB lineage: Bacteria > Pseudomonadota > Alphaproteobacteria > Caulobacterales > Caulobacteraceae > Asticcacaulis. The sequence goes on from NZ_CP084910.1 coordinate 1,801,054, forward strand.
TCGCCCAGTTTCAGCGTATCCTTGCGCTCGCCGGTCTTCGGATCGAAGGCGACCATCTCGCCTTCGGAATTGACCATGATCAGGCGATTGGAGGCCAGAATCGGACCGGTCCATACCGGCAGGTTCTTGTTCTTCTTTTCGCTGCCCAGACCGAAGAAGCTCTTCTTGGTCTTGTTGCGGCCCTGATTCAGATCGACCAGCCAGTAGACCTGACCCGAATTGGCGTTGGCCGCCATCAGCTCGCTTTGCAGGGTCGACAGATAGACGGCGTCGCCTGCCACCCACGGCGCATTGGTCGAATCGGCATTGACCGACCAGCGGCGCTGACCCGACTTGGCGTCCATGGCCGAGAAGACGCCCGAATGACTGGCGGCATAGACCAGACCGTTGGCGATCAGCGGACGGCCGGAAATGTCGCGGATTTCCGACAGGGCGTTGGTGCGCGACGATTGCGCCAGCGTCTGGGTCCACACCTGCTGCCCGCTGTTGGCGTCGATGCCGATCAGTTCGCCCGACGAGAACGGCGCGATGAACAGGCCCTCATAGACCGCCGGAGAGGTGGTGCGCAGGATACGCGCCGGCTCGACGATGGCCTGATAGGTCCAGGCCGGTTCGCCCGTTTCCTTGTTCAGTGCGATCATCTGATTGTCGACATCGCTGAAGACGACGACATTGCCGTTGACCGCTGGCGCAGCTCGCACAGGGCTGTCGAAGGTCTTGGTCCACAGGACTTCGCCCGAAGCGGCGTCCAGCGCCGCGGCCAGACGGAAGCCGGACGTGACATAGAGCTTGCCGCCCGAAACGGCCAGACCACCGCCGAAGGCGTCCTTGTCGCGGCGAATGTCCGGGTTGAGGTCGCGGGTCCAGGCTTCGTTGCCCGTATTGACGTCGAAAGCGCGGATGCGCGCTTCGCCGTCCATGGCGTAGATAAATTTGCCGTCCGACACCGGCGAGGCGACGACCTGAGCGGTGCGCGACGACCCCGCGCCGACCGACTTCGACCAGGCGACCTTGAACTGTTCGGCGGCGGCGGCGTGCTCGACGCCCGCCCCGATCGGGCCGCTGGCGAAGGGCCAGTCGGCGACCGGCTGCGGCGACGGCAGGTAGAAGTCTTTACCCGCCAGACGCTCCGAAGGCTGCACCTTCTGTTCGAAGGCGACGATGGAGATGCGCTCACCCTGCGTCGCCACCTCTTCCGGCTCGTCCTTCTTGAGCGGGTTGAGGTTGCTGATGGTCGAGCAGGCCGAAAGTCCGGCGCCGAACACCAGCGCCAGAGCCGTGGCGGTCAGTACACGACCGGCCTTGGAGCCAGTCTGGAGGGAAGTCTTTACCGTCATCGCCGCTTTTCTCATCAACGCAGTTCGTCGTGTTATCGGGTTATTTCTGAGGCAGATTACTGTTGGGGCATCGCCAGCGGCGCGGCCATCTGCGGCTGCGCCTTGACCTCGGGCAGCTTGACCGCCTGACGGGCCACTTCAGCGCCGCCGGAATCGATCAGGGCCACAGCCATCTGAGCGCGTTGCTTCAGCGGGTCGGAGGCGTCGAGCGAGAAGGCCAGAGCCTGAAGATCGCCGCGCGCCCCTTGAAGGTCGCCCTTCTGGATCTTGGCCATAGCCAGCGCTTCCTTGGCCAGCGCCGCGTAGGGACGACCTTCCTTGGTCAGCGGAGTCAGACGCTTTTCGACGTCGGCGAAGGGGACCTTGTCCATGAGGAGGAAGGTCGCCTTGAGCGTCGCCAGATCGGTCAGCAGCGGGTCGGAAGAGGCCTTGGCGGCTTCGTCGAACAGCTTGACGGCCTCGTCGGCCTTGTTGTCCTCGACCGCCAGACCGGCCAGTTGCGACAGAGCCAGCGCCTTGTAGCCCGGCGCGCCCGCATCGACGACCTTCTGGAATTCGGTCTTCGCCGCCGCCTTGTCGTTCTTGGTCAGGGCTTCCTGCGCCAGAACGTAGGTTTCGGAGGCCTTGCCCATGCGCGAGGTTTCCCACGACGTATAGCCCCAGAATCCCAGAGCCCCGATGAGGGCCACGGCCAGAGCGCCGCCCACCCACGGGGCGCTTTTCTTTGCGATGGTTGCCCAACGGTCCTGACGCAGACCTTCTTCGGCTTCCTCAAAAATATCGCTCACGTCTATTCCTTGTCTCAGAACACAGTCTTAGTCCGGCTTGGCTCGGACCGCACTGACGACCCCCGCCCGCAGCCCCCAGAAAACCCTACACCGGCAAATCTGGCGCGAACCTAGCCGCAACGGGCCGGATGCGCAATCATCATTAGCGGAACCCCATCAGGGTTCGCATTTTACTTTGCAAAATATGTCTCTTGTGGGGCCGGAAAGTCGCGGCTCCTGACATCTTTGGCGTAGGCGGCGGCGGCGTCAGAGATGGTTTCGCGCAGGGCGGCGTAACGACGCACGAACTTGGGCGACCAGTCGAACTGCCCCAGCATGTCGTCCACCACCAGCACCTGCCCGTCGCAGGCCGCCGACGCCCCGATGCCGATGGTCGGGGCCTTGACCGCCGCCGTGATTTCACCGGCCAGATCGGCGGCCACGCCTTCGACCACAATCGCAAACGCACCTGCTGCATCGGTATCGCGCGCTTCCTGCAGCACCTTTTCGCGCTCTTCAGGCGTGCGGCCCTTGGCCTTGAAGCCCCCATCGACATTGACCGCCTGCGGGCGCAGGCCGATATGGCCCATGACCGGGATGCCGCGCTGGGTCAGGTAGCCGATGGTCTGGGCCACGGTGGGACCGCTCTCGACCTTCACCGCCTGCGCGCCGGTTTCCTTGAGGATACGCACGGCGTTGGCGAAGGCCACTTCCCGATCGCCTTCGTAGGAGCCGAACGGCATATCGACCACGACGAAAGCCTTGCGTGCCCCGCGCATGACGGCCTGACCGTGGAGAATCATCATCTCCATAGTCACGCCGATGGTGTTGGGCAGGCCGTGGACGACCATGCCGACGCTGTCGCCAACTAGCAGGATGTCGCAGTGTTCGTCCAGAATCTCCGCCATCGGCGCGTCATAGGCGGTCAGGCTGACCAGCGGCGTGCCGCCCTTGCGGGCATAGATTTCCGGCGCGGTCAGGCGCTTGACGGGGGACTGGGTATGGCTGCTCACGGGAAGACCTTTCGCTCAGCAAGCCGAAGCTCGCATCGGGAACAGGCTCAGATGCCCTCTTCACGCATATTGATGAGGTAGAGCCCGACGATGCTCATACATAGCGAAAAGCTGACCCAAAAAAAGAGGGGCGACTGGGCGAAGGCCAAATAATCGGTGGACTTGCTTAAGGCCAGCGCCACCCAGCGCGCCGTCACGTCGGCCAGTTCACGCCCGAAACCGAGCCCGGCTTCAAAGGTCGCATCGGACGACGCGGCGCGCGCCGGTGTGGCCGTGGCCGGCGACAGACCCGGCACGCGCACGAACTGCATCAGGGCGTAGAGCCCGCCCAATATGCCGGCCAGGGCGATGAACCCCTGACGCAGCCAGTTCTTCGCGCCGAGGCGGCGGATCACCTGCGCCTGAAAAGCGGGTTCGTCGTCGAACCGCATCGGCGTCTGGAACAGGTTGTAAAGGTCTTCGTCCTTCATGAGGTCTACCTCTCGATCGCAGCAGGCATGGGCTCAACCATGTCCAGCATCGCTTTCAGTTGTGTCAGTCCCCGTTTGATATGGCTCTTGACCGTGCCGAGCGGCAGGCCCGTCTCGGTCGACACCTCCTGATGGCTCAGCCCGCCGGAGATATTCAGCGTCACGCACAGGCGCTCCACCGGTCTCAGGCGCGACAAGGCCCCGTCCAGATCGCGCGACGTCCCTTCGCGGCGTCCGGCCTGATAGAGGTCCGGCGGCGCCTCATAGGGCGTCACGTCCTCGACCAGCAGGTATTTCTGCGTCGTCTTCACCTTACGCAGGTAACGGCGCGCGGCGATCATCTTCAGCCAGTTGAGAAACGGACCGTCCGAGCGGTACTCGGTCAGGCGTTCATAGGCCGCGATGAAGGCCTCCTGCGCCATGTCGTCGGCATCGGCCCCCTGCGCCCCCATGCGCCGCAGATGCGTGCGCAACGCCGCCGAATGCCGCCGGACCAGTTCGCCGAAGGCTTCGGACGCGCCCAGCAGCGCCTGAGCGATCAGGTCGTGATCGCTCAGATGTCTGTAACCGGCTGTGGCGGGCGTGGCGGACATAGGTCAGTCTTTTTCAGGCTGGCGTCAGGAAAGGGCTCAGGACTTCTTCTGGCTGTTCAGGCCGATAATGCCCATGATCAGAAGGGCCAGCCCGATGAAGCCCGGAATGGCCGCAATGCCCGACAGGGTCTCGAACGTGTAGTCGTTGCCGACATAGTCCATAACCACGAGACCCAGCGCCACGGCGATCAGGATCAGGCCGGACCGGATGTCGTTGACCGGTGTCTTGATCTTGTTGAGCGCCGGCCCGGCCTTTTGCAGGCTGTCCAGATATTCCGGCGGCAGGGCCTGGCCCTTTTCGATGGCCAGACGGATGGTTTTTTGCGTTTCCGCGCGGTCCTTGGCGCGGAAATACATGATGATACCGATGATGAAAACCGGCATCAGGATGGCGATGATGGGGATGAGAAGCCCCGCTTCGAAACCGTACATGGAACGATCTCCCTTTAGAAATCACTCAGGCGAAAAGCCGCCTCTGTTGGATAAGAGGCTCGCATACGGGCGTTTGGATGCAAGGATAAGGATTAAATAAATTTAATCCGCCGCATGGCCGAATTTGAACACCGGCGCGGCGGCCTCCAGAGCGTCGGCGGTGTTGACCAAAGCGCGCTCGACGGCGGCATCGGCGAGCCTCAGATGGCGCAGTTCCGCCACCGTCTGCGCCGTATGGTCGGCGAATCCTTCGAGACGATGCAGGACCAGTGTCGCGCCCTCGCGGGCTTGCGGATGCGCCGCCAGCCTTTGCAGACGGGTGATGGCGTGGCCCAGATTGAGCGCCGCCAGAAGACCGTCGGGCGCGTCCTGCCCCAGCTTGCCCGCTCGCCCCAGATGCAGCATCAGTCGTAATATCTGGCGCGAGGTGTGCGGCCGCCACTGACGCGGATGCACCGGCCCTTCGCGGCGGACCATACGCTCCAGATCGCGGCGGATACGACTGGCGGCATCGGCGGCGTGATCGACGGCCTTGGGCGGATAGACAATGAAACCTGCGCAGACCGAGCCCATGCCGACCAGAAAGGCCAGAGACGACAGCAAGACGTGATCCACCGGAATGGCCGCCGCCCCGGCCTGACTGGTCAGCAGGAAGCCCATATTGCCCTCCAGCGCCGGCAGGGTTGTTTTGGGGCTGACGCGCGCGAGGCCTCCGATCAGCAGGAAGGGAATGAGCGACAGGTGGACTGCCAGCGGTCCCTGCAGGTGCGGTTGCAGGAACAGGCGATAGAGGATGGCCACCGCCACGCCGCAGACCATCCCCTTGAGCAGTTCCGGCGCGATCACCTGTGGCTTAGCCATCTGGCCCAGCACCATCGAGAAGATGCACACACCCATGGCCGTCAGCTCCGCCAGCGGCCATTTCGACCACCAGGCCAGTCCCACGGCGACAAGCGTTGCGCCCCCGGCGACCAGCGCCGTTCGGAGGGCCATCGAACGATCGCGATTGGGCGCCAGATAGATGGCCTTGTGCCCGAAGGATTCGGCATCGGCCTTCGACGACAGGGCGAACAGCCGGCGCTCGGCCTCGGTCAGTTGAGCCAGCGCATCGATCAGACGATCGACTTCGGGGATCAATTGCGATTTCGGCAGGGCGTGCAGCCATTCCGCGTCGTTCAGATGCTCAGCCAGCCCCTCCGGCACCGCATCGCCGCGCCGCCGTCGCGCCCGCACCGCCCGGCCTGCCGCCATAACGGCCAGCGTCGCCGCGATCAGCGCATCCAGATGCCGCAAACGGCGATAACCTTCGACCGAACCCGCCGAAATCAAAGCCGCGGAGGCCTCCACATCGCTGATGTCGGCCAGTATGCGGCGCTCGGTATCCGGGCTGTCGGGCGCTTCCGGCACGGCGATGGCTTCGGCGGCAAAGCTCACCGCCTCCTGCGAGATCAGCTTTACCCGGCGATACAGTTCATCGCGCGGCGACACCGGCGTGAAAAACCCGGTCACCAGCGTCACCACCGCCACGCCGATCAGGGTGCAGATGACCCGCGCCTCGGCCACCTCATAAGCCGATTGCGGCGTCAGCAACGACGGCAGGACCACGATCGCCGCAGTCATCCCGGCCATCAGCGCCCCGTATCCGTGCACGCCGCGCAATATGTGTGTCAGCCCGGCATTGACCGCCACCCATAGGGCCAGAAACACAATTCCCGCCAGCGGCCCCGCCGCCAGAAACAGGATGGCGAACCCCGCCCCTGCCCCGATCAGTGTCCCCAGAATGCGGAAAAACGCCCGCTCAAGCAGCAGGCCGCGCGACGGCTGCGACACCACCCAAACCGGCATGGCTGCCCAATAGGCGTGCTCGACGTGCAGCATCGACGCGATGGCAAAGGCCAGCCAGGCGGCAAAGGCTAGTCGCAGGGCCTGATGCACACCGCCACGGTCGATCTCAAGCCATTGCCACAATGCCCCGATGCGGGCCGTCATTTTTCCTCGCTTTAGTTGGAAGACGCAGGGGCCGCAGGCCCCTGCACCCCATTAGTGGGTGCGCCAACGTCGAGCCGCGTGCACGACGGTTGGTCTTATGGGGGCGAAGCCCCTTTTGTATCTGTGCCTCGCACGGTGCCATAGAAACACCCGGTGATGGGGTGTGGGGCCTGCGGCCCCACGAAATCTTCGACCTTAAACCTACCCAAACACCTTGGCATAGATATCCGGTTTAAACCCCACCGTCAGCGTTCCGTCCTTATCCAGTACCGGGCGTTTGATCATCGACGGGTTGGACATCATGAGACGGATGGCCTTGGCCTCATCGATATCGGCCTTTTCGGCATCGGACAGCGCCTTGAAAGTGGTGCCCGCCTTGTTGAGCAGGACCTGCCAGCCGACCTTGGCCGACCAGTCTTTCAGGTACGTCTCGTCTATGCCCACGGCCTTGTAGTCGTGAAAGGCGTAGTCGATGCCCTGCCCTTCCAGCCACACCCGTGCCTTCTTCATCGTATCGCAGTTTTTGATGCCGTAGAGGGTCAGTGCCATGGTCGGGGTCCTTTCATCCGTCTAGCCGAGACCTATTCCCACTCGATGGTGCCGGGGGGCTTGGAGGTCACATCGTAGACGACGCGGTTGACGCCGCGCACCTCGTTGACGATACGCGTGGCGCAGCGCCCAAGCACCGGCCACGGGAACTCATAGAAGTCCGCCGTCATACCGTCCGAGGACGTCACCGCGCGCAGGGCCAGCACGTCCTCATAGGTGCGCGCGTCACCCATCACGCCGACTGTCTTCACCGGCAGCAGCACGGCGAAGGCCTGCCAGATTTCGTCGTAGAGACCCGCCTTGCGGATTTCGTCGAGATAGATGGCGTCGGCGTCCTGAAGCGTCTTGACCTTTTCCGGCGTCACTTCGCCGGGGATGCGGATGGCGAGGCCCGGTCCGGGGAACGGGTGACGGCCGACGAACGGCTCGCTCAGGCCCAGTTCACGACCCAGCGCCCGCACCTCGTCCTTGAACAGTTCTCGCAACGGTTCGACCAGCTTGAGCTTCATATAGTCGGGCAGACCGCCGACATTGTGGTGCGACTTGATGACCGTAGACGGCCCGCCGTGCGGTGAGACGCTTTCGACCACATCCGGATAGAGCGTGCCCTGAGCCAGGAACTCGGCGCCATCTATTTTCGCAGCCTCCTCGTCGAAGACCTCGATGAACAGGCGACCGATGGTCTTGCGCTTCTTTTCCGGATCGAACTCACCCTTGAGCGCGCCCAGAAACTTGTCCTGCGCCTGCACATGGATCAGCGGGATATTGTAGTGGTCGCGGAAGAGCGTCACCACCTGCTCGCCTTCATTCTTGCGCAACAGGCCCGTGTCGACGAATACGCAGGTCAGTTGATCGCCGATGGCTTCGTGGATCAGCACGGCGGCGACCGAGGAATCGACCCCGCCCGACAGGCCGCAGATCACGCGGCCCGTACCGACCTGAGCGCGGATTTTCTCGATCATTTCCTGACGGAAGGCGGCCATGGTCCAGTCGCCCTTAAGGCCTGCGACCTCAAACAAGAAGTTGCGCAGCATCTGCGTGCCGCGCACGGTATGGACGACTTCCGGGTGGAACTGCACGGCGTAGAAGCGCTTGTCTTCGTTGGCGATAGCCGCGAACGGCGCGCCTTCGGACACGGCGATAACCTTGAAGCCTTCGGGGATGGCCGTGACACGATCGCCGTGGCTCATCCACACGATTTCCTTGTCGCCGACATTGGCGAGGCCACGGAACAGAGGCGTATCGGCGGTGATCTCGATTTCGGCGCGGCCAAACTCGCGGTGATGGCCGCTTTCGACCTTGCCGCCCAAGAGGTCGCACATCAGTTGCTCGCCGTAGCAGATGCCGAACACCGGCAGGCCCATGTCGAACAGGGCCTTGTCGACGGTCGGACCGGCTTCTACGACGCTGTGCGGCGAACCCGACAGGATGACAGCGTTAGGCTGGACGCTTTTCAGCGCTTCCGCCGCCTTGGTGAAGGGGTGGATTTCGCAATAGACGCCGCATTCGCGCACGCGGCGCGCGATAAGCTGAGTCACTTGCGATCCGAAATCGATAATCAGGACTTTTTCGTGATGCGACATGCGCCGGTTTTCCTATGGGTTTTTCTCCATTTGTGGAGAGTATTATCCTTATGGCTTGCGCCGGTATAACGAAACGAAGAACCCGTCCGTCTGACTGGTTCCGGGGCTGAGGCGCAGGCGGTGGCCTTGCGCGATATTTTTCAAAGTGTCTGCGCCTTCCAGTGTCACGGCGGCGCTGTCGAGCGCCTCGGCGACCGCGCGCGGTGCAAAGTCCGGATGATCGGCTTCGAAGCGGTCGGCGGTCATTTCGTTCTCGTCCGGCAGGATCGAGCAGGTGGCGTAGGCCAGCAAACCGCCCGGCTTCACCAGACGCGAGGCGCGGGCCAGAATAGCGCTTTGCAGTGCGTGCAGACGCGCCACTTCGCCCTCTTCCAGCCTGTGCGCGGTTTCGGGGCGGCGACGCCACACACCCGAACCGGAACAGGGCGCATCGACCAGCACCAGATCGGCCATGCCTTCGAGGTCTTCCATCCCCTCGCCATCCGGGCCAAGCTGACGCAGTTCGGCCTCAAGACCGGCGCGGGTAAGGCGCGGCTTGATATTGTTCAGGCGCGTCTTTTCGACGTCCGAAGCAATCAGACGGCCTTCGCCCTGCATGGCCTGAAGGAGCGCCAGCGTTTTGCCGCCGCCGCCGGCGCAGTAGTCCACCACCGTCATGCCCGGTTTGGCCCCGGCGAGGAACCCGGCCAGTTGCGAGCCTTCGTCCTGAATCTCGATCGTGCCCTGACGGAAGGCCGGCAGCGCGCGGACATTGGGCGGCGGATCGGCCGGCAGGCGCACGCCGAAGGCGGAAAACGGCGTCGGCTGCGGCTTATAACCCAGCATTTCCAGACCGGCGATCAGCGGCGCGCGGTCGCCATTGACGCGCAGGTCGATCGGCGCACGCGGCAGCATCAGGGCCTCGGCCTCTTTCAGCCAGCCGTCGCCATAGACGCCCTTCAGGCGCTCGACGACAAATTCCGGCAGGCCGGATTCCAGCCATTCGGGGGCCTCGCCATCGCCCGCCTCAAGTCGCTTGCGTTCCGCAACCGATAGCTTTGCCGGGGCGTAGCCTTCGCCATTGTACAGTGCATCGATCTCGGAAAGGCTTACGCCATCGAGGAAATGCAGCGCCCCAAGTACCAGCGAACGGCCCGACGACGAATCCATGGCAAAAGACAAGCGTTCACGCGCACGCAGGCATTGATAGACCTTATCGGCGATGGCGCGACGGTCCTTAGACCCCGCATAGCGGTTGTTGCGGCCCCAGTCCTTCAGCACCTCTTCGGCGGGACGGCGCGTCTTGGCCAGAAGGTCGAGGATGTCGGAGGCGGATTGCAGTCGGGCGGCGGGGGTCAATCTCTATCCCTGGAAAAAATAGGTCCAGACGCACATGGCCAGACCGACCAGCGAAAGGAGGTAGAAGGCGCTGCGCAGCTTGCTCCCCAGCGCATAGGCCGGAAAGTAGACCACGCGGGCCAGCAAATAGACATGTGCACCGAGGCGCGACACGTCGTCGGACTTCCCGGCGAAGGCCAGTGCGATGACGATCACCGCGAAGATGGGGAAGGTTTCCAGAAAATTCTGGTAGGCCCGGCGCATCCGGCCGGCGACGGGGCCGGTATCGAACTCGGTGTCGCGCGGGCTGGCGTTCCACTGGAAATAGCCGGGCTTGAGGGCGGGCGCGCCGGCGGCAATGAGAATCTGAAGCAGCCCCCACAAGGCGGCAAAGACCAGAACCTGCAATTCCACCGTCATGCCCACATTCCCTCTTTTCCGGCCTCTCTACTGGCGGTAGTTCGGAGCTTCGCGCGTGATCATCACATCGTGGACATGGCTTTCGCGCAGGCCCGCATTGGTGATGCGCACGAACTTCGCCCGCTTCTGGAACTCTTCGATGGTCGGCGCGCCGACATAGCCCATCGAGGCGCGCAGGCCCCCGACAAGTTGATGGATGACCGGCGCGATCGGGCCCTTGTACGGCACCTGACCCTCGATGCCTTCCGGCACCAGCTTCATCGAGTCCTGCACGTCCTTCTGGAAGTAGCGGTCGGCCGAGCCGCGGGCCATGGCCCCGACGCTGCCCATGCCGCGATAGGACTTATAGGAGCGGCCCTGATAGAGGATGATTTCCCCCGGCGCTTCTTCGGTGCCGGCAAACATCGACCCCAGCATGGCGGTGGAGGCCCCGGCGGCGATGGCCTTGGCCAGATCGCCCGACAGCTTGATGCCGCCGTCGGCGATGATCGGCACGCCCGTGTCCTTCGCGGCACGCACGCAGTCGGCCACGGCCGTCAGTTGCGGCACGCCGACGCCGGCGACCATGCGCGTGGTGCAGATCGAGCCCGGCCCGATGCCGACCTTGACGCCGTCGGCGCCCGCATCGATCAGCGAGCGCGTGGCGTCATAGGTCGCCACGTTGCCAGCAACGATCTGAACGTGGTTGTATTCGCGCTTGAGGCGCTCGACGGCCTGCCCCACCAGCGACGAATGGCCGTGGGCGGTATCGATGACCAGCACGTCGACACCAGCGTCGATGAGGAACTGCGAACGCTCGTAACCGGCGTCGCCGACGGTCGACGCCGCGCCGACCAGCAGGCGGCCCGCCTCGTCCTTGGCAGCCAGCGGATAGGCCTGCGCCTTTTCCATATCCTTGACGGTGATCAGGCCGACGGCGCGGTAGGCGTCGTCGACGACGATGATGCGCTCGATGCGGTGCAGCGCCATCAGGTCGCGCGCCTTGCTCTGATTGACGCCTTCGGTAACGGTGATCAGGGCGTCCTTCGTCATCAGTTCAGCGGCGGTCTTGGAACCGTCGCTTTCGAAGCGGATGTCGCGGTTCGTCAGGATGCCGACGAGACGATTAGTGTCGCGCTCGACCACCGGGAAGCCCGAAATATGGCGATGGGCGATGATGGCGCGGACTTCGTTGAGCGTCGTGTCGGGGTTGATCGTCACCGGATTGATGACCATGCCCGACTCGTAACGCTTCACTTCGCGGATTTCCTCGGCCTGACGCTCATTGGACAGGTTGCGGTGGATGACGCCCATACCTCCGGCCTGCGCCATGGCCACGGCCAGACGCGCCTCGGTCACGGTATCCATCGCCGAAGAGACCAGCGGGATGTTGAGCTTGATGGTGCGGGTGAAGCGGGTTTTCGTGTCGACCTGAGTGGGCACCACGTCCGAAGGACCGGGCTCCAGCAAAACGTCGTCGAAGGTTAGGCCTTCGCGTATATCCATAGCGGACTCTCCATTTTGCGGGTCGGGCTTAAGCGAAACCCCGCGCCGCGTAAAGGGGCACAGCCTCACTTTTTGGCAAATATTGTTTCAGGCGCCGGATATCGGGCGCCCATAATCTTGCCGCAACCCTTACTTAACCGTCTTTGTTGGCGAGGCCTTCACCGGTTTGGCCTAAACTGTCCACAGCACAGCGTCTCACCACAGAAAGATAACCCAGTGAGCCAGTTCAAGATCCGCACCGAGTACTGCATTGCCTGCTGGCTGGTGGAGATGTCCTACGGCCTGACGGCCTTTTTCCGTCAGGCGCGTTTCGAGGCCATGATGCGCACGCATCGCCTGAAACTGAAGCTGGCCGTCTGATTTATTCGGGCAAACCTTTCGGCGATATTGAATCTGTCGCAAACGCGTCCTAATCCTGCGGAGCAATTCCGGAGGCAAGGCGATGAAGCGTTTGGCGGCTGTGGCCCTTTTCCTGACCTTGGGCGTAAGCGGCTGCGCCCTTCTGCCCAAACCGCAGCCCGATCATGTGGATTTCGTCGTCATCAACGACACCCCCTATGACGACACCGACCGCGCCATGTTGGCCAAGGCTATTCCGGCGGTCAGGGATCGCAATCCGCCCTTTATCCTGCACGTCGGCGACATTCAGTCCGGCGGCGAGGTCTGCGGGCCGCCCGATGACGCCTTCGCCAGGCTGGTCTCCGACCTGAAGCCGATCCCGCTCTTCTATACTCCCGGCGACAACGAATGGACCGACTGCGACCGCAAGGACGATCCGGCCACGGGCAGGCGGTTCTCGGAACTGGCGCGGCTGGATATTCTGCGCAAGCGCTTCTTCGCCGCCCCGGCGGTAACCGACGCCAAATGGCGCTATGTCCAGCAACGGGACATGCCGGAAAACGCGCGCTTCGATTACGGACGCTTCGTTTTCGTCACCGTCAACCTGACGGCGACCAATAATGCCCGGGATTCGGTCATGGGCGACGATGTGAGCGCCGCCGCCAGAGCCGCCGATCAGCGCGACGCCCGCAATATAGACTGGCTGAAAGCCGCCTTCGCCCATGCTCGTCAGCGCGGCGCGGCGGCGGTCGTCATCGCCACTCAGGCCGATATGATCACCGAAATGAAGCCGGACGCCCGGTTCAAGCCCTGCACCGACGCCGTCGTCGACAACAAGCGCCTGTGCGATGGCTTCCTCTCGGTGAGAAGCGCCCTGATCGCGGATGCGCGCGCCTTCGGCAAGCCGGTTTTCCTGATCCACGGCGACACCGCGCCCTTCACCCTGACGCAGGGCGACCTGCCCGGCAGCGGCACAACGGACAAGGCGTCGAACCTGTGGCGGCTGAATACGGCGGGCGACGCCGGAGCGGACACGGACAAAAGCTGGGGCGTGCGCGACGTAACGGCGGTGTCGATCGACCTCCGCAAGGCCCAGCCGATCTCGGCGCACGGCCTCCTGACCGGCGAAATTCCGGGCCGCGAAACGCCGGGCCCGGAAGCTGATTAAAGCGGCTTATTTGTGCTTTTTAAGACGCTTGGCATTGGCCACGGCGCGGCTGTGCACCGGCTTGAGGCCATGTTCGGTCAGAGCCGCTGCCTTGCCCGACAGGTCGGCGGCATGGTTCGCCCCGCGCATCAGGCTGTCGGCCAGACGCGCCTGATGGGTCAGCGCCTCCGCCGCCGAACGGCTGGTGGCCAGCGCCGTCAGGTTCTGGCCCATATCCATCATGTTGTGAAAGGCCTGAGCGCTGACCTCATGGTTCAGATTCATCCAGTACTGACCCATGGCCATCAGGGATTCGGTGCCGGCCTCGAACTTCTCCTGCCCCATCAGCGTGAATTCGCGCTGATCCTCAAGGCTGGGGATGGCGTCGGCATTGGCCATGCGGTTGACGCGATGCGTGATGACCTCGGCGGAAGCCATCATCATTTCCGAACTTTTGAACGCCAGAGCGGTCCAGGCGAAGAACGGATTAAGCGGAAGTCTGGTCATTCGTTTCCTTGGGGTACGCATACTGTTTATGGAGCCGCTTCGGCTCTGGTTATGTTCTTGTACATCGATAGCACAGGAACACGAAAACCATAATAATTTATCCTGTAGCGCCCCGGCTTGTTAAGCTGGCCCTGAAGGTCGGAGGAATCGAATTTCAGATAGTGCAGGCTGTCGGTGTTGCGATAGGTGCCGGACGTCGTGAAGACCAGATAGCGGTCCTTGCCGCCTTCGCGCTTGGTCGTGGTGCCGGTGACCTCGACCACGGCCTGACCCGCCGTCCAGTACGGCGTTGTCGCCCAGCCCAGCACGGCGAAGGCAATAATACCCAAGACTGTAAAGATTACGGTTTTAATCTTACTCATATGGCGCCCCTTTCCGTCAGCCATTTCAAACGGGCAGACCTAAAGAGGCAATGTGAATCCTAACCCTTGAACCCTTGGGCCACGATATAGATTTCCGAAGAATCCGCACGACTCGACTTCGGTTTGAAGTGCTTCACATCGCGGAAGGCGAGTTTCAGCTTCAACAGCAGATGCTCCGTCTCACCGCCCTGAAACGCCTTGGCCACGAAGACGCCATTGGGCTTCAGATTCTCCAGCGCGAAATCCGACGCCAGTTCCAGCAGCCCCATGATCTTGAGGTGGTCGGTCTGACGATGGCCGACCGTATTGTGCGCCAGATCCGACAACACGACGTCTGGTTTGTCGCCCATCATCTCCATCAGACGTCCCGGAATGGCGGGATCGGTGAAGTCGGCCTCGATCATGTCGGCGCCGGGAATCGGATCGACCGGCAGCAGGTCGACGCCGACGACGTATTCCGCGCCGCGGCTCTTGGCCATCTGCACCCAGCCGCCCGGCGCGCAGCCCAGATCGACCACGCGCGAACCGCGCTTGAGTATGCGGAAACGATCGTCGATTTCCTGCAGCTTGAACGCCGCGCGCGAGCGCCAGCCCTCGGCCTTGGCCTTCTGCACGAAGGGGTCGTTCAGTTGCCGCTCCAGCCATTTGGCGGAAGACTGGGTACGCTGCTTGGCGGTCTTGACCGCCGTGTGGCCCTTGGCGCGGCCGGACAGGTTGCCGCCTTCGGGCGGCTTGACCATGCGGCGGCGCGGTTCTTCGGGGGTGTCGTTACTCATGCGGCGTCTATACCGGGTTTTGTCCCACACTGAAAATCATTTTGCCTTTATATGCGGCGGGCTAGGGTCGCGGCACAAGAGGAGACAACCGATGCGCCTTGTGCCGTTGCTCACCCCCACGCTGCTGGTGTTTGCCCTTACCGCCTGCAAACCGGTTGCGGTGACCGAGGAAGACCGGTCCTACGCCACGTCGGAGTCGGTGGCCGCCGTCGACGTTTCCGAAGCGCCGCTGGCCTATGCCGAGCCGTCGCTCAATCCCACCCGTGCCTCGACCGCGACGTGCCTTGAGGAAAAGGGGCAGATCGAGGCGGACAAGCTGGCGAAACGCTGCCGCGCGGTCAGCCCAGCGACCCATCCGCCGTGCCATGTCAACAATCCCTGCCTGATGATTCAGGGCGAGATCGAACGGTCCTGCGCCATGTACGGTCCGGACGAGAAAAAGCCGACGGAATGCGCGGGATAGCGTCCGATAAAATTTGTCAAAGCCTTGCGAATAGCCTATTCCAGCCCGAAGCCTAAAAGGAGACCTCGATGTCCGAAGATCTGGAAAACACCCTCATTCTGACGCTGGAAAGCGGTGAAGTGCGCATCAAGCTGCGCCCCGACCTCGCCCCCAACCACGTCGCCCGCATCAAGGAACTGTGCCGCGAAGGTTTCTACGACGGCATCGTCTTCCACCGCGTCATCCCCGGCTTCATGGCCCAGGGCGGCGACCCGGAAGGTCAGGGCTATGGCGGTTCGGGCAAGAAGATCAAGGCCGAGTTCTCCAGCGAGCCGCACGTGCGCGGCGTCTGCTCGATGGCCCGTTCGCAGAACCCCGACTCGGCCGACAGCCAGTTCTTCATCTGCTTCGCCGACGCCCGCTTCCTCGACAACCAGTACACCGTCTGGGGCGAAGTGACCGAGGGCATGGAACACGTCGACGCCCTGCCCAAGGGCGAGCCGCCCCGCGCACCGGGCAAGATCGTCAGCTTCAAGGTCGCTGCCGACGCTTAAGTCGTAAAGCAGGGGTATCAGATGCCGGTTGCAGGTCGTGTCGCTTTTACGCTGGACGCCACCCACCGGCGTCTGATCATCCGTTACCTCGGTCAGATCGACGGCTATGAGATCGTCAATGACGTCATAGCCTATCTCAAGACCGTCGAAGACTTCTGGACCTACGACGTCATTCTGGACATGCGCCGTTTCGACGGCGTCATCCTGAGCGCCGACAACGAAGCCTTCTCCAGGTGGTGGTACGCCGCTCTGCCCGTCGAAGATCCGGGCCACTTCACCGCAATTGTGTCTCCCGATCCGCATATCCACGCCCGTCTGGGCGTGTCGCAGAACCTGTTTCCCAATCACGTGCTGGCCGTGTTTCATACACTGGACGAAGGGCTGGACTGGCTGAAAAAATCGCGCGAAGCCCGTCCGGTAACCTGAAACCGCAAGAGGTTCATTTTGCACGCAAAACGTCCGTTTTTTGCTTTTATTAACGGGCTTATGCGATCCTGAAGGCCGTCTGAACCCGCCTCAGAGCCTGTCGCCATGTCCATGCGCTCCCGCCTGAACTTCTCGCAGAACGACGAGCAAAAACTCATCACGATCCGCTATATCGGCGATCTTGACGGGCAGACCATCGTCAACGGCATCGCCCGCTATCTGGAATCGGTGGGCGAAGTCTGGCTCTACGACATCGTCATCGATATGCGCCGCTTCGAGGGCTTCGTGCCCTTCGACGATCTGGGGCGGCTGGCGCGCCAATGGGCCACCATCGCTCAAGGCCGCGACATGGGGCGTAAGGTCGCCATCATCAGTCAGGACCCGCTGGTTCTCGCCCGCGCCAGCGCCTACCCGGCCACCTTCCCCACCCGCATCATCCGCATTTTCGGCGACAGGATGCAGGCCCAGAACTGGATCGAAGGCAAGGACGCCGGCGAAAATACCCACACCCATGCCGAAACGATCCACGCCTCTTGATTTTCGGAACGCAATCGCCTCTTAAGCGGGCATGAAGGTTTCCGATTTCGATTTCGACCTCCCTGAGGATCGCATTGCGCTGCGTCCCGTCACCCCGCGCGAATCCGCCAAACTGCTGATCGTGGACGGCGACACGCGTCAGGACCTGAGCGTCGGCGACCTGCCGTCATTGCTCAAGGCCGGCGACCTGCTGGTGCTCAACAATACGCGCGTCCTGCCGACCCAGCTCAAAGGCACCCGTGAGCGCGACGGGCAAAGCGTCGCCTTCGAAGCCACCCTGATCAAGTCGCTGGACGGTCAGAACTGGCAGGCCTTCCTCAAGCCCGGCCGCCGTATCCGGGAAGACGACCATCTGTCTTTCGGCGACCTGACGGCCCGCGTGCTCAGCAAGGGCGAGGACGGCGTCTACGTCCTGCGCTTCGAGCACGCGCCGTCCGAGGTCATCAACGGGCTGCACCGGCTGGGCGGCATGCCCCTGCCCCCCTATATCCGCTCCAAGCGCCCGGAAGACGAGCAGGACAAGACCGACTATCAAACCGTCTTCGCCCGCGACGAAGGCTCGGTCGCCGCGCCCACCGCCGGACTGCATTTCACGCCGGAACTGCTGCGGGCCCTGACCGACAAGGGCGTCCTGTTCGAGGAAGTCACCCTGCACGTCGGTGCCGGCACCTTCCTGCCGGTCAAGGTCGAGGACACCGACGACCACAAGATGCACGCCGAGTTCGGCGTCGTCTCGCCCGTATCCGCCGCGCGCATCAATGCCGCCCGCGCCGCCGGCGGCCGCATCGTCGCCATCGGCACCACCGCCCTGCGTCTGATCGAAAGCGCCTGCGACGACGACGGCGTCATCCATCCGTTTTCCGGCGATACGGCCATCTTCATTACGCCGGGCGTTCGCGTGCGGTCGGCCGACCTGCTGTGGACCAACTTCCACCTGCCCAAATCGACCCTGTTCATGCTGGTCTGCGCCTTCGCCGGGACCGAGGCGATGAAGGCCGCCTACGCCCATGCCATCGAGAGCGGGTATCGGTTCTTTTCGTATGGCGATGCGAGTTTGCTCAGCAATAGATCAAGATAAGAAGACGCAGGGGCCGCAGGCCCCTGCACCCCCAAAGTTGGAGCGCAAACGTCATGAGTTGTGCGCGGAATATGTGGTGGGGTGCAGGGGTCTGCGACCCCTGCGTCTTTATCCCTTAGACTTGAACCACGGCACCAAGCGCTTGAGTGCCTCTTCCACCTCCGGCGTCGAAACCGCGAAGCTGAAGCGGATAAAGCGATGGCCCTCGACCGGATCGAAGTCGATGCCGGGCGCGGTGGCCACGCCGGTATCGCTCAACAGGTCCTTGCAGAATTGCAGGCTGTCGTCGGTCAGGTGGCCGATGTCGGCATAGACGTAAAAGGCTCCGTCCGGCGGCGCTATATGGCTTAGGCCCAGTTCGGGCAGGGCATCAAGCAGCAAACGGCGATTGCGGCGATAGGTTTCGACGTGGCCGTCCAGTTCGTCGCGGCTGTCGAGCGCGATCAGGCCGGCGTGTTGGCTGAGCGACGGCGCGGTGAGGAACAGGTTGCCGACATAGGCGCGCGCCGCCGGCAGATGGCTTTCGGGGGCGAGGCACCAGCCCAGCCGCCAGCCGACCATGCTGAAATATTTGGAGAAACTGCTGACCACCCAGGCGTCCGGCGCGTGTTCGAGCAGGGAGCGCGCGAGGGCTTCGTAGGTCAGGCCGTGGTAGATTTCGTCGGAAACGATGCGGATGCCGCGGTCACGGCACACCTCGGCGATGGCCTTGAGTTCGTCGGGCGCGATCAGCGTGCCGGTCGGATTGGCCGGGCTGGCGATGATCACGCCGTCCGGTGCCGGATCGAGCGCGGCAAGGGCTCGCGCCGTCAGTTGGAAGCGCACCTCCGGCCCGCAGGGGATTTCCAGCGGCACCATGTTCAGCGCCCTCAGCACATTGCGGTAGGCGACATAGCCGGGGCGAGCCAGAGCGATGCGCGCGCCGGGTTTAAAGCCCGCGCTGAGGGCGAGCACCAGCGCCGGCGACGCGCCGCAGGTGATGATGAAGCGGTCAGGATCGACGCTGACGCCGTAGCTGTCGAGATAGTGCTTCGCCAGCCGTTGCTTCAGCGGTGTGCTTTCCCAATAGCCCATGCCCTCGGTGTCGAGTACGGTGTGCGCCACGTCGAGGGCGGCCTTGGGCGCGCCGGTCGAGGGCTGACCGAACTCCATATGGATGATCGAGCGGCCCTGATCTTTCAGGGCGTGGGCCAGTCGGCTGATTTCGATGGCGTAGAAGGGGGCGATATCGGCAGTCATGCCGCGGTTATACCCCATCGGACGCTGCGCACCAGATTGCGGACGTGAGAAAAGCACGATACGCCTTTGGCATGATCGAAACCCCTCGCCTTTTGCTGCGCCCGCATGTCCTTGACGACTACAATGCCCTGTGCGCCATGTTCGGCGATCCGGAGTTTTACCGCCTGTCGGGCCTGACGCCGCAGTCGCCGGAAGACGTCTGGCACCGCCTGCTGCGCTATATGGGGCATTGGACAGCCTTCGGCTGGGGCCTGTTCGCCGCCATCGAAAAAGACAGCGGGCGCTTCGTCGGAGAGACGGGCCTGGCCGACTTTCACCGCGGGCTGGGGCCGGATTTCGACCTGTCGCCCGAAGCCGCCTGGGCCATCACGCCCGCCTGTCACGGCAAGGGCTACGCCGTCGAAGCCGTCCGCGCCGCGCACCACTGGTTCGACGCCACCCGCCCGCAGCGCACGGTGTGCATCATCGACGGCAGCAATCTGCCGTCGCAGAAGGTTGCGGCAACGCTCGGATACACGCCCTTCGGCGACGCCAGCTATAAAGGGGCGACCATCACCAAGTATGAACGGTATCCGGCGACATAGAGGTCAGCGGGTTTACTCAACCGGCCCGTTTCTGTATGACGCCGCCCATGTCCGCATTCCCTTTTGAAATCTCCGCTTCCGATGGTCAGGCCCGCACCGGCGTGCTGAAGACGCCGCGTGGCGACATTCCGACTCCGATCTTCATGCCGGTCGGCACCGCCGCCACGGTCAAGGCCCTGACGCTCGACATGGTGCGCCAGAGCCATGCCAAAATTATCCTCGGCAATACCTATCACCTGATGCTGCGTCCGTCGGCCGAACGCGTGAAGCGTCTGGGCGGACTTCACAAGTTCATGGGCTGGGACGGCCCTATCCTGACGGATTCGGGCGGTTTTCAGGTGATGAGCCTGTCGCAGATTTCCAAGGTCACCGAAGAGGCCGTGACCTTCCAGAGCCATATCGACGGCTCGAAGCACGTCCTGTCGCCCGAACGCTCGATGGAGATTCAGGCCGACCTGCTCGGTTCCGACATCGTCATGCAACTGGATGAATGCGTGTCGTGGCCCGCCGACGAAGCCCGCGCGCAAAAGGCCCTGCAACTGTCCGCCCGCTGGGGTCAGCGCTCGAAGGCCGCTTTTGGCCAACGCGATACGCAGGCCTTGTTCGGCATCCAGCAGGGCTCGACCTTCGAGGCCCTGCGCCGCGAATCGACCGACCGCCTGCTGGAGATCGGCTTTGACGGTTACGCCATCGGCGGTCTGGCGGTCGGGGAAGGCCACGAGGCCATGTGCGAAACGCTGGAATATTGCACGCCGCTTCTGCCGTGGAATCGTCCGCGTTATCTGATGGGTGTAGGCAAGCCGATCGATCTGGTCGAAGGCGTGGCGCGCGGCGTCGACATGTTCGACTGCGTCCTGCCGACGCGGTCCGGCCGCCACGGTCAGGTCTGGACCTGGGAAGGCCCGATCAATATCAAGAACGCCCGCTTTGCCGAAGACGACACGCCGCTCGACGCCTCAAGCGATTGCCCGGCCAGCCGCGACTATTCCAGGGCCTATCTGCACCATCTGTTCAAGGCCGAGGAAATCCTGGGTCAGGTGCTGTTGAGCTGGCACAATATCGCCTTCTTCCAGGCCCTGATGATCGGTATGCGCGCGGCCATTGCGGCCGGTGAATTTCAGGCCTTCCGCAAATGGTTTCATGAGAGGCACGTGAGAAATCGCGCGTAACTATTTGCGCTTGTTCACCTTCTGGATGGGCGACGCAGGCGCATCGACCACTTCTTCGATCGTGACCCTGGCCTGCTTCGGCACGAACCACGAAGGCGCGGCAGGCGGGGCGCAGTTCTTGTTCATGCCGACGCCCTTGAGATAGGCGCGACGCACATGACCGGCGGCGATGGCGCGGTCCATGACCTTCTGATGCTTTTCCGCCCCGGTCATCTTACGGATCAGGCCGCGCATGGGCAGGACGTCGGTGGCGGCTGAACGCACAGCGGTAAGCGTGGCGTCCGACGCCATCTTGCCGCCTCGGGTTTGCATGGAGCTTTCCGGCGCCGGCGGTTCGTCGAAATCCGGCCCCAACGCGTCATCGAGGAGGGCGACCTCGCCCGCGATCGATTCGCAACGCTCCATATTGGTCAGGTCGTAGGTATTTTTGGACGCCCGGATCAGAGCCGACGGGATTTCCTTGCGTTTCAGATTGAGATCGACCAGCGGCGCGGTGATGGCGTCGCCAAAACCATCGCCGACATCGGCCGCGCTCTTGCGCATGGTCTGGGTGATCGAAGGGTCGTCTTCCGTCTTGGGGGCACCGGCTTCGACGGCGCGCGATTCGACGACAGTCACCTTGTCAGGCTTGCTGGCGCAGGCGCTGAGAGGTCCGGTGAGGCACGCTATTCCGCCCAAGGCCGAAGCGATACGCCATATCCTCATCTTAGCAGCCCCTCCACGCACGGACTTGTACGCCATTTATCTACAGTACAACACATAAAACTTGAACCTTGCGCTTGCGCAATCAAAAAGTCCCCACTATGAAGACCGCACCGAGCGGCACCGGTAACGGTTACATTCGGTCGTCTTGATGAGCCCGTAGCTCAGCCGGCTAGAGCATCTGACTTTTAATCAGAGGGTCCTGGGTTCGAGTCCCAGCGGGCTCACCAATTCTTCCAGAATTGGTGAGCTTTTTTTATGCCACTTTCATTCGCCATCGTAAAAAACCCATCATGAACGCGCGCTGAACGCCTCTGTGGGGCGCACGAAACGATTGCAGCACGGCAAAATTGCGGCAAACGTATTGCGGGCCTGGGGACAGCCCGGCGAACAGGAAAAGCGATAAAGGCCTTAGTTGGCCAGACGCGATTTCAGGAGGTAACGGCCGTTTTCAAAGCGTTCGAAAATAAGGCCGGTCTGCGGATGACGCAGCGGCGCTCCGGTATCGTCCGCGCACAGATTACCCTCGGACGCATAGGCCACGTAGCAGATGTCGCCGTTTTCGGCGAGCAGGTGATAAAAGGGCTGATCCTTTTCGGGACGCACGGCTTCGGGAATGGCCAGCAGCCATTCCTCGGTATCGGCGAATTCCGGATCGATGTCGAACACCACGCCGCGGAAATCGAACAGGACGTGCCGGACCAGTTGACCGATGCCGAACCGGGCCGCGCGGCCTTCGTCGCGGGACGTAAAAGGGCCAGAAACGGAACCAGAGACAGAATCGGTAATCATAGTGCCTCCCTCGGTTTGCGGTATCGTCAGCCCCTCTGGTGTAGCGCGACTCATTCGTGACGCCTTTCGCCTTCCCCCCTTGGTTGTCGGGAAAAAGCGCAATTCATGCGGCGGGCGGGTGGTTGCAAAAGTACAGGCTGGTTTTACCTTTCCCGAGCGTGGTGAAATTAACACAAAAGCGCTTTGCACGGATCACAATGCGTTCTAGGTTGGAGGCAACTTGATGCGTCCACAAAGCCGGATACATCCCACATTGTGATAAAGCGGGGTATGAGCCACTCATGAGTGAGGCTCCCTCAAAAAGCGGCCCGCCGCGCAAGCGTGGCCCGAACCGCGCCCGAAATGGGCAAAAGGGGCCCCCGTCCCGGCCCCAGACGCCGCGTACACCTCCGCGTCAGGCGGAAACCGATCAGGCGCCGCTTTACGCCGCCCTCGATCTTGGCACCAATAATTGCCGCCTGATGATCGCCGCCTGGCATAATGGGCAATTCCGCATCGTCGAAGCCTTTTCGCGCATCGTCCGTCTCGGCGAAGGCCTGAGCCAGACCGGCAACCTGTCCGAGCGCGCCATGGAGCGCGCGCTGGCCGCGCTCAAACTGTGCGCCGAAAAGGTCGGCCGCCGTCAGGTGGTGCGCACGCGCGCCGTCGCCACCCAGGCCTGCCGCATCGCGCAGAACGGCCCGGACTTCATCCGCCGCGTTGAAAAAGAGACCGGACTTAAACTGACCATCATCACGCCGGAAGAGGAAGCGCGCCTGTCGGTCGTGGGCTGCGCCTCGCTGCTGGAAGGCGACGCCAAGGCGGCCATCGTTATGGATGTCGGCGGCGGCTCGACCGAGATTTCGTGGCTGCCCCTCAACGGGGAGACCGAAAAAGCCGGCGCCACCGCGCCGCGCGGCCTGATGGCGCGGGCCAAGCCGCCCCGGCCGCAATACTGGATATCCATCCCCAAGGGCGTGGTCAATCTGGCCGAACGCTTCCCCGAACCGCCCGACGGCGACAAACAGGCGTGGTTCGCTCAGATGGTGGAGGACGTGCGTCAGGCCCTGAAGGATTTCGATGCGCCGGAGCCTCTGCGCCCCTATTTCGACGCCCAGCAGGCCTATATTGTCGGCACGTCGGGCGCCATCACCTCGCTGGCCGGGATGCACTTGCAACTCGATCGCTATGACCGCTCCAAGGTCGACGGCCTATGGATGACGCATGATCAGTGCCGGGCGGTGATCGACCGCCTGCTGGGGCTGGGGCAGAAGGGCCGCGAGCAGGAACCCTGTATCGGTAAGGACCGCGCCGATCTGGTGCTGGCCGGAGCCGCCATCCTTGAGGCGGTGCAAAGCCTGTGGCCGTGCGACCGCCTGCGCGTCGCCGATCGCGGTCTGCGCGAAGGCCTGTTGCTGTCGATGGTGAAAAAGCGCCCGCGCCGCCGCCGGGCGCGTCGAGGGAAGCCAAAATCGGAATGACGTGAATCGTTCCGATTACACTTTCCGGCATATCTCTACCTGATCCCGACCACCTTGTGCGTCTGCACGCTCATCCGCCATTGCG
Organism: Asticcacaulis sp. AND118; assembly: GCF_020535245.1. Taxonomy (GTDB): domain Bacteria; phylum Pseudomonadota; class Alphaproteobacteria; order Caulobacterales; family Caulobacteraceae; genus Asticcacaulis. Next base: position 1,825,208 of record NZ_CP084910.1, read on the forward strand.
GGTGGGCCAGACAGTAGTCGATGACGGCCTGCGTATGGGCCACGCGCGTCGCCGGACTCTGGTCCAGCGGGTCTTTCGGTTGCAGGAAGAAGCGCTCGAAATCGAGGTGCGCGAACTCCGCCGGATCGACATTGTCCTGCGGCCAGACCAGTTTCAGTTCCTGCCCTGACGTCTGGTGCAGACGGTTCTCGCCCTTGGGCGAGATGCACAGCCAGTCGATGCCGTCCGGTGCGCGCACCGTACCGTTCGATTCCACCGCGATGAAATAGCCCGCAGTCTTTACCGCGGCGATCAGCGGCGCATCCAGTTGCAGCAGCGGCTCGCCACCGGTGAAGACCACCGACTTATGCGCCGGGTCTATGCCGCCCCAGTGGGCGTCCAGCGCCGCCACCACGGTTTCGGGCGTGTCGAACTTGCCGCCGCCATCGCCATCCACGCCGACAAAATCGGTGTCGCAGAAGGTGCAGGCCGCCGTCGCCCGGTCCTGTTCACGCCCGCTCCACAGGTTGCAGCCGGCGAAGCGCGCAAAGACCGCCACGCGGCCCGCCTGCCCGCCCTCGCCCTGAAGAGTCAGAAATATCTCTTTGAAACTATAGACCATTAGCCGTTACGCCATTGGTCGAAGCCCCGCGCGCGCAACTCGCACGCCGGGCAGGTGCCGCAGCCGTAACCCCAGCTATGGCGTTCACCGCGCTCCCCCAGATAGCAGGTATGGGTATCTTCGAGCACCAGTTCAACCAGCGCTTCGCCGCCCAGTTCGTGCGTCAGCGCCCAGGTTTCGGCCTTGGTCAGGAACATCAGCGGCGTGTCGATGATATAGGGGCGCTCGATGCCGAGATTGAGCACGGTTTGCATGGCGTCCAGCGTGTCCTTGCGGCAGTCGGGATAGCCGGAGAAATCCGTCTCGCACATACCACCGACCAGATGATCGAGACCGCGCCGGTCGGCCACGGCGGCCGCATAGACGAAGAAGGCCAGATTGCGCCCCGGCACGAATGAGTTGGGCAGACCGCGTTCGCCCATGCGGATTTCCTGCTCGCGCGTCAGCGACGATTCGGCCACGCGCCCGAACCCTTTCAGATCGACCACATGGTCTTCACCCAGTCGCGTCCGCGCCGCTTCGAACACATCGGGGAAACGCTCCAGTACGCGGGTGCGCGTGGTCATTTCGATGGCGTGGCGCTGACCGTAGTCGAAGCCGATGGTTTCCACGCGGTCGAAGTGCGTCAAGGCCCAGGCAAGGCAGGCCGTCGAATCCTGCCCGCCGGAAAACAGCACCAGGGCCGAACGGTCGGCGGGCACGGTTTCAAGGGCAGGCTGGCTCATGGGTTACTCTCTATTGCAACGGAAACGATTGTCGCTCCTGTAAAGAAACCCTTTGAGCGATTTTGCAAGTCCAAACTGGCCTGCGCCGCCTTCGCAATCGTTTTGACGCCGCGGTCAAATTGCGCCAGTATATCGACCCGACGCGATCCCGCGCCTAATAAAAACAACAATAACAATATGCTAATGGAGGCGAACCGATGTCACACGCGCCTTTCCGCGAAGGCTTCGACCTGCTGGTCGACAATATCCCCTATATGAAGGCCATCGGCGCCCGTTATGCCGGACGCTCCGATGACGGTATAAAACTCCGCCTGCCCTATCGCGACGACCTGATCGGCGACCCGGCGACCGGCGTCATCGCCGGCGGCGCGGTAACGGCGCTGCTCGATCACGCCTGCGGCATGGCGGTGTGGGACGAGATCAACGAATACAAACCCATAGCGACAATGGACCTGCGGATCGACTATATGCGCCCGGCCCAGCCGAACCGCGACCTGTTCATCCTCGCCAAGTGTTACAAGCTAACGCGCAGCGTCGGTTTCGTGCGCGGCTTTGCCTATGACGACAGCCTCAGCGACCCGGTAGCGGCGGCGCAGGCGGCCTTCATCATCTCGCACCCCTGCCTCAAGAACCGGGAGGCGCACGCATGATCGAAGACCTGATGATCACCGGGCCGGAAGACCTGTTCCGCCGCATTCCGTTTGCACAGTTCCTGAACCTGAAGATGGAACTGGCCGGTAATGAACTGACCACGGTCATGCCCTTCGCACCGCACCTGATCGGCAATCCGCTGCTGCCGGCCTTGCATGGCGGTACGATCGGGGCGTTCCTCGAACTGACCGCCACCGCGCAGTTGTCGGTGTTCGAGACGTTCGACCACATCCCCAAGCCGGTCAATGTCAGTGTGCAATATCTGCGTTCAGGCAAGCCCATCGACACCTATGCCCGCGCGCGCATCAACCGTGTGGGCCGCACCATCGCCAATGTCGAGGCCTGGGCGTGGCAGGAATTGCGCGAACAGCCCATCGCCACGCTTCAGGCGCACTTTATAATGGGATAGAGCGATATGCCGAAAAGTGTAAGCGGTTTTCGGTGATAATATCGCGACAAAGTAAATACTTAGAGCGGAATGACGATTCCACCTGAAGTCATTTCGCGCAAGCCCCTTGCCACAATCTATAGATGTTCCTAATCTGCCCTTCGCAATTGAAGGGGGAAGAGGTTGCCGGGGGGCATTTCAGGGCCGCATGGGCTGAGACGTGCGATCAAAACGCGTGTCGATGGCGTGTTCAAAGGCGGCGGCCGTCAGCGCCTCGCCATTGCCGGCCTGTTGTCCGGATTGCCGCTTCTGGCGCTGTGGAGCGTCACGCAAAGTCATCTGATCATGGCTTTGATATTAAATGTGATATTTCTTGGTGTGCTGATTACGCTGTGCTGGAAATCACCGCATCCTTGGCCGGTGGTCGCCGGCGGTTTTCAGTGGATGTCGGCCATGCTGCCGGTGGTGGCGCTGAGCGATCCACGTATCGGTGAGGCAGCATCGGAGATAGCTCTGACCGTGACGACGGCGGCTGTTTTCGTGGCTCTTGTGTGGGGTGCATTTGCCACGCTCAGAAAAAATAGGATTAAATTCATAAAATAAGTTGATTTTCCTATGATTGGATTTATTTTCCTCATATCTCACGGGAAATTCTCATGTCCCTGTCGCACGCGCAAATCTGGAACGCCATAGACCGACTGGCGCTCAATCTCGGCACGTCGCCGTCCGGGTTGGCGCGACTGGCCGGGCTCGACCCGACGGCCTTCAACAAATCCAAGCGGCAATCGACCGAAGAGCCGCCGCGTCCGCGCTGGCCGTCGACCGAGAGTCTGGCCAAACTGCTGGACGCGACGGGACAGAGCTTTTCCGATTTCGCAGCCCTGACCGAGCCGCGCCCGGCGCCCAAGGGCGTGCCGCTGATCGGCTTTGCGCAGGCAGGTAATGACGGGCTGTTCGACGATGCCGGTTTTCCGGTCGGACAGGGCTGGGACGAGATCGGCCTGCCGGCGGGTGAAGGGCTTTATGCGCTTGAGATTTCGGGCGATTCCATGCTGCCGCTGTATCGTGACGGTGACCGCATCATCGTCGATCCGCTCAAGCAAAACCTGCGACGCGGCGACCGGGTGGTGGTGAAAACGACCGAGGGCGAGGTCATGGCCAAGGAACTGGTCCGCCTGACGGAAAAGCAGGTCGAACTGCGCTCGCTCAATCCGGATTTTTCCAACCGTGTTCTGGAACCGGTGCAACTGGCGTGGATTGCGCGGATCGTGTGGGCGAGTCAGTGACTCGGATAGTTATGGGGTTTGGGGCCTGCGGCCCCAAGCCTTTTCTTTCCCATAAAAAACCGCCCCCAAGGTGCGGCTTTTTATGGGAACAAGAAGATGTGGGATCACGTACCCCACACCCCATAAATGCCGGCGTCACGACTTACCGGCGTGATCCCCGTATTCCCACTCGTACGGCACGCCTGTATCGCCCAGCACGAACTTAACCAACTCGGAAAACTTCGCTTCCGACCGCACGTCGTTCGACAGGATAATCACACAGCGTTTTGATTTTTCGACACAAACCCACGTATTCCCCGTGATGTCATTGTGCCCGCCCTTGAAGAAGCCCCTGCCCTGCGGTCCGTCGAACACCACCACACCCAGACCGGCATAAAGGTCTTTGCGCTGCTGATCCGCCGGCAGTTCCGGCTGGAAGGTCGGGAATTGCGTCCGCGTGGTGATATGCAATTGCGGTGTCGTCAGTTTAGTCCGCGCCTTGGTGCTCAGGCCGTCGCCCCGCACATAGGCCGCCGCGAATTTCGCCAGATCCGAAATGGTCGTGTCCATCGACCCCGCCACGCGTACCTTGGAACGCTCATCGTGCGGCTCCACCTCTCCCTTGTCGTTCCAGCCATCGGCCAGATTTTCCGCGAAATCCGGCCGCCAGATCAGGCTCGTCTTGGTCATGCCGAAGTCCTTGAACACCCGGTCGGTCTCCGTCCGCAGATCAATGCCCAGCCCGGTTTCCATGGTGAATTGCAGCGTCAGCAGGCCATCGCCCGAATAGGCGTAACGCGCGCCCGGATCGAAATGGAACTTCAGCTTCTCGTCGGGCTCAAGGAAATAGAAGTTGGAAAACCCGCTCGAATGGGTCAGCAAAATACGCGGCGTCAGTTTGCGCCAGCGTTCGTCCAGCGCCGACCAATCACTATAACGATTGACGATCTCCGGCGAGTGATAGCGGGGCAAGGGCTGCGGCAGGACTTCGGCCAAAGGCTTGTCCAGCGTCATGCGCCGCTGATCGACCTGACGCATCACCGTATAGGCGAACACCGTCTTGGTCAGTGACGCGCCGTACATCACCGTGTCGGTCGTCAGCGGATCGCCCTTGGCGTTGCGTACGCCGTAGGCCTGCACATAACCGACCTGCCCCTTATCGATCACCGCGATGGCCAGTCCCTTGGCGCCGGTCTCTTTCAGAACCCGCCCGACCTCGGCATCGATGGCCGCGGGCTTGGGCAGATCATGCGCCATAACTACGGACGGTAAAAACGCCAACGCTGCACTGACGAGCCAAGACCGCATAGGTTCCTCCGCGGGTTGATCAGAAGCAGAATTAGCCACGGAAAGACACCGAAAGCACGGACATTCGTATCTTCTGCGGTTCCAACAAAAAACCTCTCCGTTTCCGGAGAGGTTTGAAGCTTGGGTTTGTCGCGCATTTGATTCCAAAAACCGTTGCACACTTTTTGGAATGCGCGCTAAGCAGCCAACTCGCCGTTGATGCCCTGATCGAGCAGTTCCAGCGTCCGCCCGATACCGAAGATCGCCACGAAGGAGCCGAAGCGCGGCCCCTGAGACTGCCCCAGCAGCACCTCATAAAGCGCCTGAAACCAGGCGCGCAAGGGCTCGAATTCGTGAACCTTTCCAACCTCGAAGACGATGTTCTGGATCGCTTCGGCGTCACGCGTTTGCGGATCGAGCGCCGCCAGACGCGTACGCAGGTCGATCAGCGCCGCCTTTTCCTTGTCGTCGGGCAGACGGAAGGTCTTGGACGGCTTCACGAAATCCTCGAAATAGTTCAGCGCATAGCCGGCGAGACGATCGAGTACCGGCTCGCTTTCCGGCGTGGCCCCCGGAATATAGGCGCGCAGGAAGCCCCACAGCGTCTCCTTGTCCGAAGCATTGGCCGCCGAGACGAGGTTGAGCATCAGACCGAAGGTCACCGGCGGCGACTTGGTGCCGGTTTCACCGCGCAGAACGAACCACACGGGGTTTTCGATCTGTTTGGCCTCTTCCTGCTTTGGGAAAGCGTCCTGCTGCTGGAAGAATTCGTCCGTGGCGCGCGGGATGACGTCAAAATAGAGCTTCTTGGCCGATTTCGGCGACTGGAACATGTAGTAGGCTAGCGATTCCGGCGCGCCGTAACGCAGCCAGTCTTCCATGGTCAGGCCGTTGCCCTTGGACTTGGAAATCTTCTGGCCCTGTTCGTCGAGGAACAGTTCGTAATTGAAGCCTTCCGGCGGCGTGCCGCCCAGCACCTTGCACACCTGCGACGACACCTTGACCGAGTCGATCAGGTCCTTGCCGGCCATTTCGTAATCGACGCCCAGAGCCGCCCAACGCATGGCCCAGTCGGGCTTCCACTGCATCTTGACATTGCCGCCGGTAACCAGAACCTCGAACTTTTCACCGTTTTCCTCAAACACGATCGTGCCTTTCGACACGTTGCGCTCAAGCGTCGGTACCTGCAACACGTGGCCGGTGACCGGCGAAATCGGCAGGAAAGGCGAATAGGTGGCGCGACGGTCCGGCCCAAGGGTCGGCAGCATGATGGCCTGAATCTTGTCGAAACGCTCCAGCGCCGTCAGCAATGTCGCGTCGAACTCCCCCGACTTGTAAGCCTCCGTCGCCGACTTGAACTCGTACTCGAAACCGAACGAGTCTAGGAAGGCGCGCAGGCGGGCATTGTTGTGCGCGCCGAACGAGTCGTGCGTGCCGAACGGATCGCGCACCACGGTCAGGGGCTTATACAGGTCTTCGCGCAGAATGTCCGGATTGGGGATGCCCTCCGGCACCTTGCGCAGGCCGTCCATATCGTCCGAGAACGAGATCAGGCGCGACGCCCAATGCCCGCCGGTCAACGCCGTGAAGGCCTGACGCACCATGGTCGTGCGCGCCACTTCGCCGAAGGTGCCGATGTGCGGCAGGCCCGACGGCCCGTAACCCGTTTCAAAAATCACCGGACGGTTCAGCGCCTCGAAGGTCTCCAGCGCCTCATCCGCCTTGCCGGCGGAGATCAGTTCCTGCGCCCGTTTCTGGTCCGACTGATCCTTCAGACGCACTTTCAGCACGCGCGCAATCAGGGCGCGGGCTTGCTCGAAGGGCCAGGCACGGCCCTGTTGCGCGAGGAGAGTCAGTTCGGAAGACACTTGGGAAAACCCCTTTCCAGCAAATGAAAACAAGGCTGTGGCTTTAAAGCCCGCGGGCCCGGGCGTCAATTGAAACCGGAGCCTTCCGCATCGGCACGAAGATGTGAAAACCTGCCTCTTGACGTTTGGGGCAAGTTAGATGTACGTTTACGTAAACGTCAATATAAAGACCTTATACAGGGGGTCACCATGGACATGCGTACCTACACCATCCGTCAGCTCTCCAAGGAGTTCGGCGTCACCGCCCGCGCCCTGCGCTTCTACGAAGACAAGGGCCTTATCAGCCCTGAGCGCAAGGGTCAGACGCGCATCTATTCGGCGCGCGACCGCGCCCGGCTGAAGATCATCCTGCGCGGCAAGCGCATGGGCTTCTCGCTCATCGAAATCCACGAAGTGCTCGATCTCTACAACCGCGAGGACCGCGGCGTGAAGCAGATGCGCGCCACCGTCGCCAAGTACCACGCCCAGATCGAGAACCTGAAGCGCCAACGCGAAGACATCGATCTGGCCATCAAGGACATGGTCGAGGGCTGCGCCTGGATGGAAGGTGAAATCGCCAGACAAGAGGCCGGAACAGACGCCGGAGCGGATGCCGTCGACGATCGCAAAAGCGCCTGAAATCAGCGCGCTAAATCCGAAATTTAAGAACACAGAATAACGCCCAAATAACACGCCAGGAGTACCTCCATGCCGTATAAGGCCCCCGTGCGCGACTATCAGTTCCTGCTCAACGACGTTCTCAATATCGGGCAGTACGCCAACCTCAAGGGCTTTCAGGACGCCTCCCCTGACCTCGTTCAGGCCATTCTGGAAGAAGGTGCCAAATTCACCGAAGAGGTCGTCGCCCCGCTGAACGCCCCAGGCGACAAGGAAGGCTGCGTGCTCCATCCCGACCACAGCGTCACCGCGCCAAAGGGTTATAAGGAAGCCTATCTTCAGATGGTCGAGGCCGGATGGCCCGCTCTGGGCGGCGACCCCGAATATGGCGGTCAGGGCCTGCCGCACGTTGTGGCCACGGCCTATTCGGAAATGCTCACCGGCGCGTCTTCGGCTTTCGCCATGTATCCCGGCCTGACCGACGGCGCGGTGGCGGCGCTGGGCGTGGGCGGCACGGACGAACTCAAGGCCCTTTATCTGCCGAAGCTGATTTCCGGCGAATGGTCGGGGACGATGAACCTGACCGAGCCGCACTGCGGCACCGATCTGGGCCTGCTGCGCTCAAAGGCCGTGCCGAACGGCGACGGCACCTACAGGATTTCCGGTCAGAAGATCTGGATTTCCGCCGGTGAACACGACTTCACCAGCAATATCTGTCACCTCGTTCTGGCGCGCATCGAAGGCGGCCCGGCGGGTGTGAAGGGCATCTCGCTCTTCCTCGTGCCGAAATTTATCCCTGACGCCGACGGCAATCCGGGCGAGCGCAACAGCCTCCACTGCGCCGGTCTTGAGCACAAGATGGGCATCCACGGCAATTCGACCTGCGTCATGATCTATGAGGACGCCAAGGGCTGGCTGCTGGGCAGCGAACACGAGGGGCTGAAGATCATGTTCTACATGATGAACAATGCCCGTCTCGGCGTCGGCCTTCAGGGCCTGGCCATCGGTCACGCCAGCCACGTCGCCGCCGTCGAATTCGCCAAGGACCGTCTGCAGGGACGCGCTCTCACCGGCCCCAAATCGCCGGACAAACCCGCCGACTCCATTCTTGTCCACCCCGATGTGCGGCGGATGCTGCTCGAAAGCCGCGCCCTGCTCGAAGGCGGCCGGGGCTTCCTCACCTGGGTCGCGCTTCAGGCCGATCTGGCCAAGCACGCCGAGGATGAAGCCACACGCGAAAAAGCCAGCGATTACATGGGCCTGTTGACGCCGGTTGTGAAGGCCTATCTCACCGAAAAAGGCCTCAAGGTCACGCAGGACTCGATGCAGGTCCACGGCGGATCGGGCTTCACCGAACACTTCCCGGCCTCGCAATATATGCGCGACGTGCGCATCACCCTGATCTACGAAGGCACCAACGGCGTGCAGGCGCTCGATCTCGTTGGCCGTAAACTACCGTCCAAGGGCGGTCGCGCGGTGATGAGCTACTTCGCCGAAATCGACGCCTATGTCGCCGAGCATGAAAGCGGCGCCGTTCCCGCCTACGTCAAGGGCCTCAAGGACACCAAGGCCCGGCTGATGGACGGCACCATGTGGCTGATGCAGAACGGCATGGGCAATCCGGACGCCGCCGCCGCCGGCTCGCTCGACTATCTCTGCCTGTTCGGCCTGACCGCCATGGCCTATAGCTGGGCCATGCAGGCCCACGCCGCTCAGGCCGCCATCGACGCCGGCTCGACCGATCCCTTCTACGCCGACAAACTCAAGGTCGGGCGCGTCTTCCTGGAGCGCATCCTGCCCGAAGCCGAGGCGCATCTGCAAAAGATGAAGGCCGGGGCGGAGGCGTTGTTTGCTTTGGAGGATGAAAGTTTCTAAGACGCGGGGCCGCAGGCCCCGCACCCCATCACTTGGCGCAAAGGGAAAGGCCGGAGTTTTACGCTCCGGCCTTTCCGCTTGTTCCCGGTTAGTGGGGTGTGGGGCCTGCGGCCCCACGATCTTAAATCCTAGAGTTGCTCCAAGACATAGTCAGCCGACGAGACCTTGAACTCGCCCGGCGCTTCGACGAACACCTTTTCGACCACGCCGTCATTGACGATCATGGCGTAGCGCTGCGAGCGCTTGCCCATGCCGAAGCCTTCGCCGTCCAGCACCAGACCGACCTTTTCGGCGAACTCGCCATTGCCGTCGCCCAGCATCAGCACTTCGTCGGTGACGCCCTGATCCTTGGCCCAGGCCTTCATCACGAATCCATCATTGACGCTGACACAGGCGACCACGTCTACATTCTTGAATTTGAAGGCCTTGGCTTGATCGCGGAAGCCCGGCAGATGGCGCGCCGAGCAGGTCGGGGTAAAGGCGCCCGGCACGGCGAACAGGACCGCACGCTTGCCCGCAAAGACTTCGGAGGTGGTCAGCGGCTTGAGGCCGTCTTCGGCCGGGGAAGAGAACTTCACTTCGGGCAGCTTGTCGCCGGGTTGGATCGTCATGGGGCAAATCTCCGTTTGATTGCCCGCCGCTTATAGGCCTGTGCCGCGCCGCACACCAGAGCGGCAGGGGCGGCTTTATGCGCTTTTTTCTTGCCAGACCCGCCTTCCGTCCCCATCTTTGCACTATGACGGAAACCGGCTCAGTCCTCCCCGACCAACCCGCCTCCCTGCAAGGGCGGCTTCTGGTGGCCATGCCCAGCCTCGACGATCCGAACTTCGACCACAGCGTCATCTATGTCTGTCAGCACGACGCCGAGTCGGCCATGGGCATCGTGCTCAATCAGCCGATAGCCGGGCTGACCTTTCCGCGCATGATGGACGAGTTAGGGATCGACATCACCGACGACAGCCATGCGACGACGCCCATCTATAATGGCGGCCCGGTGCAGAACGAACGCGGCTTCGTCCTGCATAGCCTCGACTATTTCATCGATGAGGTGACGTTGCCGCTCGACATCGACCCGGAAGCGCTGGAACTGCGGCATGGCGTGGGTTTGACCGTTTCGCGCGACATTCTGGTCGATCTGTCGCGCGGCACGGGTCCGTCGCGCGCCCTGATTGCGCTAGGCTATGCCGGCTGGGATGCGGGGCAGTTGGAGGCAGAGATCCGCGAGAACGCCTGGCTGGTGGCGCCGTCGAGCGCCGACATCCTCTTTTCGCACGATTCCACAGCACTCTGGCAAAAGGCGCTCAAAATGCTGGGCATATCGCCGGAGCACTTGAGCGCCACCGCCGGAAGAGCCTGAAGTCCGAGCCTGAGACCGGACTGACACTCACGCACAATCGACAAACGGTTTCACAGGGCTGTCATCGACGCAGTCTAAGGGCGATACGGGTTCAACCGTGATGAGTGCGACATGTCCTTCTCCGTCGATACCGCCCGCCGCCGTTTCACCTTCGGTGCCATCGCCTGCACGGGAGCCGTCGCCGGCGGCGTCATCGGGCTGCGGCCATCTCTGGCCGGGACCGCGCCGGTGAACCACAAGATACCCCTCATCGTCGCCCATCGTGGGGCCAGCGGCTACCGCCCGGAACACACGATCGAAGCCTACAATCTCGCCATCCATATGGGGGCGGACTATATCGAGCCGGACGTGGTGTCGACCAGGGACGGCGTGCTGATCTGCCGCCACGAACCCATGTTGTCGGGCACGACCGACGTGCGCCAGCGCCCGGAATTCGCCTCGCGCCAACGCACCATCGCGGTTGACGGCCTGAGCATCACCGACTTCTTCACCAGCGACTTTACGCTGGCCGAGATCAAGACCCTGCGCGCGAAACAGGCCTTTGCCGACCGCGATCAGAGCTACAATGGCCGCTTCGAGGTGCCGACGCTTGAGGAAGTCATCGGTCTGGTGAGAAATCACTTCAAGACGACCGGCAAGAGCGTTGGTTTATATATCGAAACCAAGCACCCAACCCTGCACCGCGCCGCCGGTTTACCGCTGGAAGAGCGTTTGGTCGAGGTGCTGACCAAGGCGGGGATGAACAAGGCCGGCGCGCCGGTCTTTCTGCAATGTTTCGAGGCCGATGGCCTCAAGCGCCTCAAGGCCCTGTCGCCCCTGCCCCGCGTGCAACTGGTCGATGGCGGCGAGGTGGACTATGCCACCGGTGAGGTCGGCGCATCCGTGCCGTTCGACTGGGCGGCGGCAGGTCGCAAGGGCGTCTATGCCGACATGCTGACGCCCGAAGGTCTGGCCGAGGTGCGCACCTACGCCGACGTCATCGCGCCGTGGAAACGTTACCTGCTCAAGGCCGTGGCCAATGGCCCGGTGACCGACAAGACGAGCGAAGCCGACTGCCGCATCGTCGAGAACCGCGCCCTGATCGAGGCCGCGCACAAGGCTGGCCTCAAGGTCCACACCTGGACCCTGCGCAACGACGCCACACGTCTGGCCAGTGTTTATAAAGGCGATCCGCAGGCCGAGTTCAAACAACTGTTCGACATGGGCATCGACGGCGTGTTCACGGACTTCGCCGATACCGGTGTGGCCGCGCGCAAGGCCTTTCTTGGCTAGACGCTGAACACCCTTCCCAAACCATTTATACGATGATAGCGTTATCATAAAAGCCGGGGCGACCACTCGCGCTGCTTTATAATTGTCGCGCATTGGATTCCAAAAACCGTTGCACACTTTTGGAATGCGCTCAAACACAGGGATGATAACGCATGGGATGGATGCCCCGACTTTTCGGCGCAGCGTTGATTGGGCTGGCGCTGACGACGACCGCTCACGCTGCCGAGCGCCGCGTGGAACTGGATATCTCTAAGGCCAAGCAGCCGGTCGATCGCTTCTACGATCTGTCGGTCGGGGCCGATTATCCCGGCACGACGATCCGCGACGCCAATCTGGCGCAACTGGAAACCGCCGCCGAAGAACTGGGTTTCCGCTATATCCGCTTCCACGACATCTTCCACGATGAGCTGGGCACGGTGAAGATGGTCGATAACAAGCTGGTCTATGACTGGACGAAGATCGACTATCTCTACGACCGCCTGCTCAAGATGAAGATCAAGCCCTTCATCGAACTGGGCTTTACGCCCTCGGCCCTGAAAACCTCGGACCAGACCATCTTCTACTGGAAGGGCAATACCTCGCATCCGCGCCTCGACCTGTGGAAGCAACTGATCAACGACTTCACCCGTCATCTGATCGACCGCTACGGCATCGATGAGGTGCGTAGCTGGTATTTCGAGGTGTGGAACGAACCGAATCTCGACGGCTTCTTTCAATATGCCGATCAGGAGCAGTATTTTGCCCTCTACGGCGTCACGGCGCGCACCTTGAAAGCCATCGATCCGCAACTGCGCGTGGGGGGACCTTCGACCGCCGGCGCGGCCTGGGTGCCGGAACTGCTGGCCTACGCCAAGGCGACCCACACCCCCGTCGATTTCGCCACCACCCACACCTATGGCGTGGATTACGGCTATCTCGACGAGGAAGGGAAGATGGATCTTCAGTTATCAAAGAACCCAAACGCCATTATCGGCGATGTGCAGAAGGTGCGCGGCGAGATCGAGGCGTCGCACCTGCCGGGCCTGCCGCTGTTCTTCACCGAATGGAGCACCAGCTATAACCCGCGCGACCTGAGCCACGATTCCTACGTCGCCGCGCCCTATATTCTGAGCAAGCTCAAGGGCACCAAGGGCATCGTGCAGGGCATGAGCTACTGGGTCTATTCCGACCTGTTTGAAGAGCCCGGCCCGCCGACCACGCCCTTCCACGGCGGTTTCGGGCTGATGACCAAGGACGGCATCCGCAAATCGTCGTGGTTCACCTACAAGTATCTGAATGCGCTCAAGGGCAAGGAAGTGCCTTCGACGGATGCGCAGGTGTGGGCCGCGGTCGACGGCGCATCGGTCGCAGCGGTGGTCTGGGATTTCCAGTTGCCCGACCAGAAGGGCCGCAGCAACAAGACCTTCTTCTCGAAGCTGGTGCCGAACGCCAAATCCGCGCCGGTCAGCCTTAAGCTGAACGGCCTGAAACCGGGCAACTATCGCCTGACGATGCAGCGCACGGGCTACAAGAAGAACGACGCCTATTCGGCCTATATCGAACTGGGTGCGCCGGACAAACTCACGCCGGCGCAGATCGAAAAGATGCAGGCCCTCACCACTGACGCCCCGGAAACCGACCGCAAGGTGACGGTCGGCGCCAACGGCACGGCCTCAGTCACCGTGCCGATGCGCAGCAATGACGTGGTGCTGGTGAAGGTGCAGCCTGCAAATTAGGCCAAAAGGGCCTCAAGGCGCTTCTGCGGGTCGGCCTTCAGCGCCGGCCCCAGAATGGCCGAAGCCGCGCCGGATTGCAGCGCGCGGCTGCCGACGCGCTTCAGGTCGTCGAGCGTCACCGCCTCCAGCCGCGCCACCTGCTCGCTCAGGGTAAAGGCCCGATCATGGGTCAGGACCTGCCCGCCCAGCGTATTGGCGCGTTGGGCGGCGTTTTCGTCGTTGAGATAGAGCGAGGTGCGGTACTGCGCCCGGGCGCGCTCCAACTCGGCCTCCAGCGGATTGTCGATCAACTGACGCATCACCGTGACGATCAGTTCGGTCAGGTTGGCGGCATCCTTTGGTGCACACCCGGCGTAGACGCCCAGCATCCCCGTATCGCGGAACTGCGTCGTCCACGCGTCGATGGAATAGGCCAGACCGCGGTCTTCGCGCGCTTCCTGAAACAGGCGCGAGGCCATGCCGCCGCCGAGGATTTCCCCGAACAGCTTGAGCGCATAGAGGTCGTCGTCGAAGCGGTTGACGCCTTCGAAGGCCAGGGTCAGGTGCGTCTGCTCGACCTTGCGCACGTGGCGGATGTGGCGTGGGGCGAAACGGGCGGGCGTTTCCGGTTCGCGCGCGCCGCGGGCGGGCACGCTCATATGGGCCTGCACGGCCTGGAGAACGGCGTCCGACTCGACGCCGCCGGAAACGCACAGGACCGTGTCGGCCGGATTGTACAGGCGCTCAATATAGGTACGCAGGGTGTCGGACCGCGCCGGCGCGAGGCTGTCCGGCGTGCCGAGGATGGGACGCGCCAGGCTGTGATCGCCGAAACAGGCTTGTTGCAGCAGGTCGAAAACGTGGTCGTCAGGCGTATCGAAGGCTTCGGAGATTTCCTGCTCGATGACCTTTTTCTCGCGCTCAAGCTCCTCGCCCTCCAGCGCCGGGCGGAACATCAGGTCGCCGACGACCTCGACCGCCAGCGGCGTCAGGTCGGCCATGCCGCGCACTTCGAAACGGGTATGCTCATAGCCGGTCGAGGCATTGATGGTGCCGCCGCGGTGCTCGATCACTTCGGCCAGTTCGCGCGCGCTGCGCCCGCCGGCGCCTTTGAACACCATGTGCTCGCTGAGATGCGCCCAACCCGACTGATGCGGCGCTTCGTAGCGCGCGCCGCCGTGGATGATGGCCGTCAGGGCGAAGGTGTGCAGGTCGGGGATAGGATCGTGCACCACCCGCAGGCCATTGCTCAGGGTGGCGACAGAGGCGTTACCCACGCCAAGAGGGGTGAAACTCATTCTTTTCCTTTGCGCGGCGCAAGCGCATTCCAAAAAGTGCCCAGCGGTTTTTGGAATCAAATGCGCGACGAGATAAACCTAAGAGCCGTTTCCGGCGGAAATGGCTCTTAGGCGCGAATACAGAACCGCTATATAGACACCGATCAGCGTCGCCGCCAGCCCATACCAGGTCAGGGCATATTCCAGATGGCGATTGGACAGGTTGGCGGTGGCGTCCACCGGCGTCAGACCGGGGACAACCGACACGGTCGCTGCGACGAAATAGTCCGGACGCAGGGGCGTATTCCAGCGCTTCGACAGATCGGTGGCCGAACGCGAGTACCAGTCGTCCGCCGCGATATTATTGGGCGGCACGAAGCCATTGGGCGTCTCAAAAGGCCGTAGACGTCCGGTCAAAGCCGTGTCAATGGGCGCGCTCAGAGTCGGTTTCTGCGTCGTGAAGCCAAGATCGACAAGGATCGTCCCCTGCCCCGCCGCGCAATGCGTCAGGACGTAAAAACCGGCTACCCCGTCGGACACGCCGTGCATATAGACCCAGTCGCGGGGATCGCTGCGGCAATCGAGCGAGACCTGCCGCCAGTCCTGATCACCGGGCTTTGACAGCAGGGTTTCGACGGGCACCGTCGCGATGGCGCGGGTGCGTTCCAGATCGGTCAGCAACTGCGTCTTCCAGTGCAAACGCTGAACCTGCCAGGTCCCAAGACCCAGCAGGATGATCAGCGCCACGGCCACAAAGGCCGTAAGGGCAACAGGAAAGGTGCGTGTGGGCGTCTTCACCTGACCGGGCTTAGGCCCCGAAGATGACGTAGATGAAGGCGAAGAGGAACAGCCACACCACGTCGACGAAATGCCAGTACCAGGCCGCCGCCTCGAAACCGAAGTGCTTCTGCGGGGTGAAGCCGCCGCGCAGCAGGCGGATCAGGCACACCAGCAGGAAGATGGTGCCGATGAGGACGTGGAAACCGTGGAAGCCCGTAGCCATGAAGAAGGCCGAACCGTACAGGCCCGCATTGGCGGCGTCTTCGTTGAAGAACAGGTGGTGGTGGACGATGTGGTAATATTCGAAGGCCTGCACGCTGGTGAAGATGGCCCCCAGAATGACGGTGAGGAACAGGCCCCACTTGGCGCCGTTACGGTCGCCTTCCTGCAGCGCGTGATGCGCCCAGGTGACGGTCGTGCCTGACAGCAGCAGCAGCAGGGTGTTGAGCAGAGGCAGTTGCCACGCCGAAACCGCTTCGACGCCCGCCGGCAGCCAGCCGTTAGGGTCGGTCGCACCGAGAGACGCCCAGGCGGTACGCACTTCCTCGATCGAGGAATGGACGCCCGCGCGGTGTTCGTGGAACAGCGCCGCTTCGAAGAAGACCCAGAACCAGGCCACGAAGAACATCACTTCCGAAGCGATGAACATGATCATGCCGTAACGCAGACCGATCTGCACGACCGGCGTATGGTCGCCAGCGCGCGATTCCTTGATCACATCGGCCCACCAGCCCCACATGACGTAAAGCACGCCGATGAAACCAATGCCGAACACCACCGGGGTCTTTTCGATGCCAAACAGCCCCTTCATCCAGATGACCAGTCCGATGAACATGATCACGGAGAACAGCGAGCCAAGCAACGGCCACGGGCTGGGGTTGATGATGTGATAATCGTGTTTGACGGCGTCGTTAGACATAGTCGGCAACTCACCTCGATGCGCCGTGCCCCCCTGTATTCGGACACTGGCGGTTCCGTTATATGATTTGACCTTGAGTCTTAGGGCAAATCGGCTGTGAACACAATCCGAACCGCCGCTTTTTGTGCGGCATCGCGTCCCGGTGCGGCGGATCGCCGCAGCCCTGCCGGCCGGATTGAGGTACGCGCTACAATAGACTGAAACGGTTTACTTTTTATCGATCTGCGACGGGAAGAAGGTGTAGGAGAGGGTCACGTCCTTCGTATTCTTCGCGTCGATGTCTTCCAGCATCCTGGGATCGACATAGTAGACCACGGGGAAGGTGCGTTCTTCGCCCGGCCTCAGCGTCTGGTCGGTGAAGCAGAAGCATTGCAGCTTCATAAAATAGCCGCCCATGGCTTCCGGCAGGACATTATAGCTGGCGCGCCCGGTCAGCGGCACATCGCCATCGTTTTTCACCGTGAAATAGATCATGTTGGTCTTGCCGAGCTGGGTGTCCTGCACCGGCCGTTCGACCTTGAAACTCCAAGGGATATTATTGGCGTTGGTGTCGAAATAGACGCGGATCTTGCGTTCAAGCACGATCGAGGACTCCACCTCGGCGCGCTGGGTCGTGCCGTCGAAGCCCGTCACCTGACAGAACATGCGGTAGAGCGGCACCGAGGCGAAGGCCAGACCGAACATGCCGGCCAGCCCCGCCACGCACCACACGGCGACCTTCTGGTTTCGGCTCAGCTTTTTCATCCGCCGTGGGCCGCCTGTACGCCCTGTGACATACGGATCACCGAGACGAGGAAGACCAGCACGACGAAGGCGAACAGGCCGAGACCGATGGCGATGTTGCGGCGCTTCTGGGCGGCCAGATAGGCCTTTTTATCGTCGTCCGGCGTCGACAGAACGTCCTTGTTGGCCATTGGTTCAGGCTCCCATAAAGGCGTGATGAATCAGCAGCGCGGCGAACAGCGCCGTCAGATAGAGGATGGAAAAGGCGAACAGGTTGCGCGCGGCCAGTGCTTCCTTCTTGACGTCGTAGAGCGAGTTCTCGCCGCCTTCGGGATGGTCGCCGGCGCGCGACAGGAACAGACGCACCGCCAGAAAGATAAAGAAGGCCCCGCCCAGCACCGACACTACGGCGTAGATCATGCCGCCCAGGCTGAAGGCCACGGGCAGGCAGGCCACCGGAGCCATGATCAGGCTGTAGATCAGGATTTGCAGGCGCGTCGACTTCGCCCCCCTGGCCACGGGCATCATCGGGATGCCGGCCTTGGCGTAGTCTTCGGCCGTATAAAGGGCCAGCGCCCAGCTATGCGGCGGGGTCCACAGGAAGATGATGGCGAACAAAACCCAGGCTTCCAGCGGCGCGGCGCCGGTCGCGGCGGCCCATCCGATCACCGGCGGGAAGGCCCCGGCGGCCCCGCCGATGACGATATTCTGCGGCGTGCGGCGCTTGAGCACGATGGTGTAGAAGACGACGTAATAGAGGATGGTCAGAGCCAGCAGACCGGCAGCGATGGCGTTGATCGCCAGCCACATCATGGCCACCGACAGAAAGGCCAGCACGCCGCCAAACGCCATGGCGTCGGATTTGGTGACGCGTCCCGACGCTACGGGCCGCCCGCGCGTACGGCGCATCAGGGCGTCGGTTTCGCCTTCTATGGCCATGTTCAGCGCGCCTGCGGCCCCTGCCCCCAGCGCGATGCACAGCACGGCGACGAAGGCCAGAAACGGGTCCATGTCCACCGGCGCGACGACGAGACCGGTCAGGCCGGTGAACACCACCAGCGACATGACGCGCGGCTTGAGCAACTGGAAATAGTCGGTCGGCAGCCCCCGCAAGGCCTTTTCGGCATAGGCGGGGTGTGTCGGGTCCGGCTTCGGCGTTTCGATGGTCACGGGCTTAAGGTTCACAGTGGTACTCGTAAAACAAAGGGGATGACGGCCTCAGGCCCCCATCCCCCGTATTATACCCTCCGCCCGTTACGGGCGATACGGTCTTTAGTGATGGCCGTCTTCGTCCTTGATCACCGGCAGTTCCGAGAACTGGTGATAAGGCGGCGGAGACGACAGGGTCCATTCGAGTGTCGTGGCGCCTTCGCCCCACGGATTGGCCTCGGCCTTGCGGCGACGGATGACCGACTCGACGATCATGATCAGGAAGACCAGCACGCCGATGGCGGTGATGACGTAACCGATCGACGACACCTTGTTCCAGTAGGCGAAGCCTTCCGGATAGTCGACATAGCGGCGCGGCATCCCCTGAAGGCCCAGGAAGTGCTGCGGGAAGAAGACGACGTTCACGCCGACGAACATCAGCCAGAAGTGAATCTGACCCAGCAGTTCGTTGTACTTGATGCCGAACATCTTCTCGTACCAGTAGTAGAAGCCGCAGAAGATGGCGAACACCGCCCCGAGCGACAGCACATAGTGGAAGTGGGCGACGACGTAATAGGTGTCGTGCAGGCTGTAGTCGATGCCGGCGTTCGACAGCACCACGCCGGTCACGCCGCCGACGGTGAACAGGAAGATGAAGCCGATGGCCCACAGCATGGGCACCTTGAAGTCTAGCGAGCCGCCCCACATGGTGGCGATCCACGAGAAGATCTTCACCCCGGTCGGCACCGCGATGACCATGGTCGCCATGACGAAGTAGGCGCGCAGGTTGAAGCCCATACCGACCGTGTACATGTGGTGCGCCCACACGATGAAGCCGACGAAACCGATGGCCACCATGGCGTAAGCCATGGCCAGATAACCGAAGACGGGCTTTTTCGAGAAGGTCGAAACGACGTGACTGATGATGCCGAAGCCCGGCAGGATCAGGATGTACACTTCCGGGTGGCCGAAGAACCAGAACAGATGCTGATACATAACCGGGTCGCCGCCGCCCGCCGGATCGAAGAAGGCGGTGCCGAAGTTACGGTCGGTCAGCAGCATGGTGATGGCGCCGGCGAAGACCGGCAGCGACAGCAGCAGCAGGAAGGCGGTGACCAGCACCGACCACGCGAACAGCGGCATACGATGCAGCGTCATGCCCGGCGCGCGCATGTTGAAGATGGTGGTGATGAAGTTGATCGCCCCCAGGATCGACGACGCGCCCGACAGGTGGAACGAGAAGATGATCAGGTCGAAGGCCGCACCGGGGCTGCCCTTGGTTGAGGACATGGGCGGATACATGGTCCAGCCGCCGCCGAAGCCGTGCTCCGACGCGCCACCGGGCCCGCCGGGGACGAAAATCGAGACCATCAGCAGGATGAAGGAGGCGACCAGTAGCCAGAACGAAATATTGTTCAGGCGAGGGAAGGCCATATCCGGCGCGCCGATCATGATGGGCACGAACCAGTTGCCGAAGCCGCCGATCATGGCGGGCATGACCATGAAGAAAATCATCAGAACGGCGTGGGCCGTCACGACGGCATTATAGCCGTGCTTGCCCTCGAAGATATTGAGCTGATCCAGCAGCGAGCCCTGGACGAAGACCTGCAGACCGGGCTCATAAAGCTCCCAGCGGATCAGACCCGACAGGGCCCCGCCCAGCAGGCCGGCCATGATGGCGAAGATCAGGTAGAGCGTGCCGATGTCCTTGTGATTGGTGGACAGGAACCAGCGCGCGAAGAAACCGGGTTTATGGTCGTGATCGTCGTGATGATGATCGTGAACGACAGAAGCATTCGATGCCATGACGAGCGTCTCTCTTACCTGAATTATTGAACGGCGGGAGCCGCGGCCGAAGCCGCTGCGTCCGCTTCTGCGGGAGCCGCTGCCGAGGCAGCCGTCGAAGCGTCAGCCGAGGCCGCGGCGTCGGCCGCCGCACGCTGGGCTTCCGCCGCAGTCGCCGCTTCTTCGGCGGCGATCATGGCTTTGGTCTTGCCGCCCGCCTTGACGATGTAGTCGTCGAATTCCTTGTCGGTGACGACGCGGATGACGATGGGCATATAGGCGTGGTCGACGCCGCACAGTTCGGAGCATTGACCGTAGAAGACGCCGGTCTTTTCGGCCTTGAACCAGGTCGAGTTCAGACGGCCCGGAATGGCGTCGGTCTTCAGACCGAAGGCCGGAAGCGCGAAGGCGTGGATGACGTCGTAGCCGGTGACCTGCACCTGAACCACGCGGTTCACCGGAACGATCAGTTCGTTGTCGACACCCAACAGGAAGGGCACCTTGGCCTCGTGCGCGGTTTCAAGCTCGCGCGCTTCGGGCAGCAGACGCGATTCGACGCCCTCGACCCCCAGTTCCGGGTAGTCGTAGGCCCAGTACCACTGGTAGCCGGTGGCCTTCACGACAACGTCCGGCGTCGGCATGTCGTTATATTTGCGCAGCAGCGAGAAGGAGAAGAAGGCGATGACGACGAGAATCAGCACCGGCACCACCGTCCACGCGATTTCGATGGCGGTGTTGTGCGAGAAGGTGGCGGGCTTGGGGTTGGCGCGCTTGTTGTAGCGCAGGATGATCCAGATCAGCAAAGCCAGAACCAGCACCACGATCGCGGTGATGACCGGCATCAGGATGATGTCGTGGAACCAGATGGCGTCGTGCTTGAGCGGCGCGGCGGCCGGCTGAAGATCGATGGCCTTGTCGGTCGGCAGCCCCAGATTGTCCTGGGCCCAGACGGCTCCGGCCCCCAGTGCCCCTGCAAGTGCAGTCATCACGGCGGCGGTCCCTGCCATCAGCCTTCGGATGCGCATTCCTTTAATCCCTAATTATGGGTCGCACGGCGCGCCTGTCTTCTAGCGAACAGGAGTTTCCGCGCAGTCCCGTTTAATCCTCGGTCTTCGGGCGTGACAATGCGTCCCCATGGGACACATGGTCTCACCCCGTTGTTCCCCATTAATGCCATATTTGCAAAATGCAAAGGCCTAAAAGCAGCGCGGGCCGACTGTCGGCAAAGACAGGTCCCGTCAGGCGCGGCTTCCGGCGATTTGAGGCGGCTGCGCAGGCGGACCTGCGCGCTTTTGTCGCGCCCCTGGTGGTTGCGGGGCCCCTTGCGGATAACCCACGCGAATCTCTGGTCAAGCGCCACGCGGCGTCCTACATAGAGGTAACACGTTCCACGCCGGTAACCTGAATGTCTCTACCTACGTCTTTGCCCCCCCTCCCCGCCTCCCTGCCCGATTCGATGCGCGATCTCGACCTCGCGGCCTGTCAGGCGGTGCTGGAAGCCGCCCTGCACGGGGCCGATGACGGCGAAATCTATTTCGAGACGCGCGAAAGCGAATCGCTGGTCTTCGACGACGGGCGGTTGAAGCACTCGACCTACGGCGCGGATCAGGGCTTCGGTTTCCGCGTCGTCGCCGGTGAGACCGTGGGTTTCGCCAATGCCGCTGAATTGTCGGTCGGGGCCGTGCGCCGCGCCGCCGACGCAGCGGTGCTGGCCAAACAGGGCAAGGCGGTGAACCTGTCGCTTTCAGCCTCTCTGGCGACCTCCCCCGCCCGCTCCAATGCCCGCCACTACGGCGAACACGATCCCATCGGTTCGATGGCGTTCGGTGACAAGATCGCGCTGCTGGAGGCCATCAACGACTATGCCCGCAGCCGCCACCCCGGCGTGGTGCAGGTCTCGGCCTCGGTCGCCGCCGATCAGCGCCACATCACCATCCTGCGCGCCGGCGGCGAGGTCTATCACGACTACCGCCCGCTGGTGCGCCTCTCCATCGGCGTGTCGGTCGAGCAAGACGGCCACCGCGAAAGCGCCTCGGCGGGCGGCGGCGGGCGCATCGCGCTCGACCTGCTGAGCGATCCGCAATACTGGCAGGCGCAGGTCGATGAGGCCCTGCGTCAGGCTCTGGTCAGTCTCGAAGCCGTGCCCGCGCCGACCGGTGAAATGGACATCGTGCTTGGACCGGGCTGGCCGGGCGTGCTGCTGCACGAAGCCGTCGGTCACGGCCTCGAAGGCGACTTCAACCGCAAGGGCACCTCGGCCTTTTCCGGCAAGATGGGCCAGCAGGTCGCGGCGAAAGGCGTCACCGTGGTCGATGACGGCACCATCCTCGACGCGCGCGGCTCGCTGAACATGGACGACGAAGGCACCCCGACCCACGCCACGACCTTGATCGAAGACGGCGTATTGGTCGGCTACATGCACGACCGCCTGTCGGCGCGCCAGATGGGCGTCGCCCCGACCGGCAATGGCCGGCGTCAGTCCTATGCCCACCAGCCCCTGCCGCGCATGACCAATACCTTCATGACCGGCGGGCAGGACAAGCTGGCCGACATGCTCTCTTCGACAAAGCGCGGCCTCTACGCCGTCAATTTCGGCGGCGGTCAGGTCGATATCACCAACGGCAAGTTCGTCTTCCAGTGCACCGAGGCCTATCTGATCGAAGATGGCAGGGTCACCGCCCCGGTCAAGGGCGCGTCGCTGATCGGCGACGGCCCGGCGGTGATGCGTCAGGTCGAGATGATCGGCGACGATTTCAGGTTTGATCCCGGCGTGGGCACCTGCGGTAAGGCGGGCCAGAGCCTGCCGGTCGGTATCGGTCAGCCCAGCCTGAAAATCCGCGGCCTGACCGTCGGCGGCACCGGGGCGTAAACATGGCATCAGATATTTTGGCAACACTCTGTTAAGCTTTAACAATTCGCCTTTTTCGCATCTGCGAACTTGTCATTTCGCCTTTATGTCGTCATATTGGCTGCCTAGAGCGTAGCTTTCAGTATGTGTGTTTGTTTCCATATAATTTGGAATGACGGGGCGTTATGCGGCTTCTTTGGCTGACATCGGTGTGTGCGCTGGCGATACTGCCGGTTCAGGCTTTCGCCGCCGGTGACACCGTTGCGGTCGCCGCCAGCTATACGGCGGCGGATTTCGTCGGCAAGCCGGTCCAGTCGGCTGCCGACGCGCTCAAATACATCCCCAACTTCATCCTTACCGGTTCGGGCGGGTCGTCCAACGTGCTGATCGACGGTCAGCGCCCCTCGGACACCAATGACGCTCTGGCGCGCCTGCCGCTCAACCAGATCGAACGCATCGAGCGCATCAAGGCCGGCGCCGCCGGCTACGACATGCAGGGCCACAGCGAACTGATCAATGTCGTGCGCAAATCGATGTCGAAGCCCGTGGTGACAATCACCACCTCGGCCAACATCTATCCCGACGGCAAGGTCAAGCCGCAGGTCGGCTTCACGTGGCAGAAAAACCAGAACGGCCGCAATCTCGAAGCCGGCGTCAACCTGTATCAGAACCACGACGAAGGCACAGGCCACGGCGACAAATACACCACCTATGCCGACGGCACGACGCGCCATCAGGCTTTGGATTCGCAAGGGCAAAGCGAAGGCGCGGAACTGCGCGGCGCGTGGGCCGGTCCGGCCAGCGGCGGGCGGCTCGATGTCAGCGGCGCCATGCGCTACAACCGCTCGGCCTTCGACGCCGTCTATGAGAACGGCACCACCGAATACGAGCAGCGCACGGCCGAAAACCTGTCTCAGGAAGTGTCGAGCCGCTACGAGAAGAGCCTCAACAAGAAGTTCAAGCTGAACCTCAACCTGTGGGGCAAGCGCAACGTCAGCGATAACCGCACCGACCGTCAGAAGCCCGCTTCCACCTCGACCTATACCGAGGACAAGGAAACCAGCGAAGGCTCGCTGTCGGCGCAGGCGACGTGGCACTATTCCAAGGCACTGGTGTTTCAGGCCGGCGGCGAGCGTCGTTTCAATAATTTCGACGCCGAATCCCTGTCGGTCGGTTCGTGGCTGGCCGAAGGTGAAGTCCCCGATCCCGGCCGCACACGCGGCGAGGAACAGCGCGGCTCGCTCTACGTTTCCGGCAACTGGCGTCCCAACGACACCTTGACCATCGACAGCGGCCTGGCGGTTGAGAGCATGACCTTCCGCCACCGCGGCACCTACGCCGCCGAGCGGAGCTACGAGTTCCCCAAACCGCGCCTGAGCCTGCAATGGAAGCCCGATCAGGTGCTTCAGGTGCGCCTCAGCCGCGCCCGTGAGGTCGGCTATATGGGCTATTGGGACTTCGTCTCGATCGCCGCGTGGCAGTACGAACGCCCGGACCAGTTGCTCTATCCGCTGAACCTTGTGCCCTACCGCCAGTGGTCGAACGAATTCAGCGTCGACTACCGCTTCTGGGAAAAGGGGCAACTGGCCCTCAGCTATGAACTGAACGACATCGACGACGCCGTCGAGCGCGTGCCCCTCTATACCCAGAACGGCGGCATCGAAGACATCATCGGCAATGTCGGGGACGGCCAGAACCAGCAGATTTCTACGCGGCTCAGCGTGCCGGTCGACAACTATCTCGAAAACGGCATGTTGCGCCTTAACGCCACCTGGTACGATTCCGACATCACCGATCCGCTGACGGGTCATAAGCGGCGCATCTCCGGTCAGACGCCGATGACGCTGTCGCTGAGCTTCAATCAGGACCGCCCCGGCATGTCGTGGGGCTGGTCGGTGGATCGCGGCTGGGACAATACAAGCTGGCGCTCGAAAGAGGTCAGCCACTCCGAAGGCTCGCCGTGGGTCAGCCTCTATGCCGAGTTCAAGCCGTCGCCCAAGCTGTCGGTGCGCACCGAATTGCAGAACCTCGGCTCGCGCACCACGCGCTACGACGTGACGCGCTATGACGGACTGCGTTCGGGCAATGTGCTGTCCTATGAGGAAACGACGCAGCGCGACTCCGAACCGAAGCTCTATCTGCGTATCCGCAACGAGCTTTAAGCGCCTAACATGACACGAAAAACCCCGGCGGTTCGCACCGCCGGGGTTTTTCGTATCCGCCATCCGGTCAGTGACCGGTAGTCGGCGTGTCGTCCGTAGTGTCCGACGCCCCGTGCGCCCAGCCCTTGATCGCGAAGGACAGCAGGAACAGGAGACCACCGAGGATGATGCCGGCCCAGCCGATGGTGTTGAAGGTGTTCAGCGAGGCCTGAAGCGCGGCGTTCGGGTCGAGCACCTGACCGCCCACCGTCTCGGTCGAGGCGAACTTGGCGATGATGGCCGCCAGATACTGCGCGCCCGACGTACCGAGGAACCAGATGGCCATCATGGTCGAGATCAGGACCGCCGGCGACAGCTTGGTCTGCTGCGACAGGCCGACCGGCGACACCGACAATTCGCCCCAGGTGTGGAACATGTAGGTCAGGAACAGGCAGAACAGCGGCACGCGGAAGTCAGGGCCGGCCAGCGGCGCCGACCAGACGAGCACGAAGAAGCCGACGCCCGCCATGACCAGACCGAAGGCGAACTTCTTGACCGGATCCGGGTCCTTGCCGCGCTTGGCGAGGAAGGTGAAGACACCGGCGAAGATCGGCGCGAAGACCAGGATGAAGAAGGGATTGAAGCTCTGGGTTTGCGAGGCGTTGAAGCCCATATCGATCCAGAAGGCCCCCGACGGCACGCCGCCCATGGTCTTGATCTGATCCGGCGTGGCCAGCAGCAGGCTGCCCAGACGCAGGGGCTCGGCGATCAGGCTGAGGTCGGTGTTGCGCTCGGCGAACAGGCTGAGCGACGACCCGGCCTGCTCGAAGAGGGTCCAGAAGATCACCGACGACAGGGTCAGCACCATAGCTAGGCCGAGGCGGTAGTTTTCGACCTTGCTGAACCTGGTGAACATCTGGGTGAACACATAGGCGAGGATGCAGATGGTCGAGGCCAGCAGGGCCCAGCCGACGATGTCGTTGCGCTGGATGACGAAGTAGATGACCGGCACACCGGCCAGACCCAGCAGGTAGATCAGGTTTTCCTTGGAAATCAGGCCGCCGACCTTCTGGCGGATGGCTTCGGGGTTCGGCGGCTCGCCCTTGCCGTCCAGCATCTTCTTGCCGAAGACGAAGACCAGAAGGCCCACCAGCATGCCGACGCCCGCCAGACCGAAACCGGCCCACCAGCCGACGCGCTCACCCAGAATGCCGCAGAGGATGGTGGCCCAGAACGAGCCCATATTGATGCCGAAATAATAGAGCTGAAAGCCTGAATCCCGGCGCGGGTCCTTGTCGCGGTAGAGTTGCCCGACCAGCGACGAGATGTTCGGTTTGAGGAAGCCTACGCCCATGGCGATCAGCGCGATCGACAGATAAAAAGCGTTTTCGGCCCACGGCGTGGCGCTGCGCACGCTCTCGACGAACTGGTCCTTGGTCAGAACGGCCGGCAGCGGCGCATCGGCGGGCAGGCCCTTGATCTCGCGACCGCCGTCGGCCAGCGGCCCGACTTCATAATAGGCGTCGCCAACCTTGAGGCGCGGCGGGGCATTGCCCGATTCCACGTCGCGGATGACGTATTCGTAGGTCGTGCCCTGATAGGTCAGGACCGACTGGTTCGGCGTGCCTTCCAGCGCCATGCCGGTGTGACCGGCCACCAGCAGCAGGCCGCCGAAGATGATCGCCTTGCGCGTGCCGATATACCGGTCGGCCACCAGACCGCCGATCAGCGGCAGCAGATAGACCAGCGAGGTGTAGGAGCCGTACTGGTCGCTGGCCTTGTCGTCCGAGAACAGGAAATGGCGCGTCAGGTAATAGATGAGCAGCGCCCGCATGCCGTAATAGGAAAAGCGTTCCCACATTTCGGCAAAAAAGCAGACGATCAGGCCGCGCGGATGATGGCGCATCTGGGTGACGACCGGAATGGCCGTCAGCAGGGTGATCAGAATCCCTGCGGCGATAACGATATTGATCATGCAAACTTGCCCCGGGTGGCCTGTGCCGGGGCGCCATTCGGGCCGCTATCGGACAACAGACGATTGGATTTGCGGCGATAGGAGCAGCAAATTAACCGGTTGGCAAGCGCACTTCCGTTTCAGGCGAAACGGTATACGGTTTTAGTAGGCTTCTTCTGTGTACAATTTGCGAAGGTCGCCGGCCCACACACCGTTATATTTTTCGATCAGACGCTCGGCGGGGGTGATCCCGCTTTCGGCGATGTCGAACAGTTCGTTGAGATAGCCGGTTTCATCGACCAGCCCCCCCGACAGACGGTTACGCCGCTTGAGGCCGTCACGGGCGATATTGAGCGTATCGCGCGCCCAGTCCTTCACCGGACGCCCGGCGATTTCGCCTTTCAGGCCGGTCCTGGCCGCCATGCCGCGCAGGGTGTCGTGGTCCTCGATACGCCAGCCCTTGACCAGATCCCAGGCGGCTTCCAGTGCCGTCTGATCGTAGAGGATGCCCGCCCACAGCGCCGGCAGGGCGCAGATGCGGCTCCACGGACCGCCATCGGCGCCGCGCATTTCGAGATACTTCTTCAGGCGCACTTCGGGGAACAGGGTGGTCAGGTGATCGGCCCAGTCGTCGATAGTGGGCCGTTCCCCCGGCAGGGCCGGCAGCTTGCCGTCCATAAAGTCGCGGAAGGACTGACCCGCCGCGTCGATATAGCCCCCGTTCGCCGCGCCCTTGCGCTTGACGAAATACATCGGCACATCAAGGGCGTATCGGGCGTATTTCTCGTAGCCGAAACCCTCTTCGAAGACGAAACCCAACATGCCCGTGCGGTCGGCGTCGGTGTCGGTCCACACATTGGCGCGCGCCGACAGGAAGCCGTTGAGCTTGCCCTCGGTGAAGGGCGAACAGGCGAACAGCGCCGTGGCGATGGGCTGCAGGGCCAGCGAGGTGCGGAATTTCAGCACCATGTCGTCTTCGCTTGAGAAGTCGAGATTGGCCTGAATGGTCGAGGTGCGCAGCATCATGTCGAGGCCGAGATTACCGACCTTCGGCATATAGGCGCGCATGATGTTGTAGCGGCCCTTGGGCATGACCGGGGTCTCGGCGCGCGTCCATAGCGGTGAGAAGCCGACACCCAGAAAACCCAGCCCCAGTTCGGAAGCCACGGCCTTGACCTCTTCGAGGTGCTGACCGGTTTCGTTGCAGATATCGTGGATGGTCTCCAGCGGCGCGCCCGACAGTTCGAACTGCCCGCCCGGCTCCAGCGAAACCGACGCCCCGTCGCGCTCCAGCGCGATCAGATTTTCGCCTTCGTAGACACCGCTCCAGCCGAAACGCATCAGGCCTTTGAGCAGGGCCTCGATGCCGTCCGGACCGCCGTATTCCGGGCGACGCAGGTCGCTGAGGTGGAAAACGAACTTTTCGTGCTCGGCCCCGATGCGCCAGCGCTCGCGCGGCTTTTCACCCGAGGCGAAATAGTCCGTCAGTTGCGAAAACGATTGAATGGGTTCCGAAATCTTGACCACGCGCCCCATCCTTGAAGTACCAGCCTAAGCCTCGTGCCGAAAAGTGGGAAACACTTTTCGGAAAACAGGAGGCGCCCAAAATAAATCAGAAAGCTTTCGGAACCGAAAGCGGTCTGATTACAATTCCGGCTATATGGGGGCATCCTCCGCACTGCACAAGTGAATTAGACTAAACTATCGCCAGTCGCCTTTCGCGGCCTGATAGAGGGTCAGGGCCGAAATCGCCGCGGTGTCGGCGCGCAGGATACGCGGCCCCAGATTGACGGCCATGGTATTGGGCAGCGTGCCAAGGGTCTGACGTTCGACCTCGTCGAAACCGCCCTCCGGCCCGATCAGAATAGATACGGCCCCCTCGCCCACTCGGTGCAGCGCTTCGAGCATGGGCGGAATGGTGCGCTCGCCGGTTTCATGGGTAGACTCTTCGTCGCCATAGATCAGGGTTTCAGCGGCAGTCTTGAGATAGGCCTCAAGCTTCACCGGCGCGATGACCTGAGGCACGTCGAGGCGCTCGGTCTGTTCGGCGGCCTCCTGCGCGATCAGTTGCAACCGTCCGACATTGGTGTGATCAGCATTGGTGCGGCGAGTGATCAACAGTTGAATTTCACCAGCACCCAGCTCGGTGGCTTTTTCGATAATGGTTTCAAGACGCGCGCGTTTCACCAGTGCGATCAGCAGCTTGGGCGCAGGGTCTGCGACAGGTTGCGCACGGGTTTGCGCCACCAGCTCGACATGAACGTGCTTCTTGGTCACGGTCTGCAACCGCCCGCGCCATTCGCCGTCACGGCCATTGAAAACGCTGATCTCGTCCCCCTCGCCCAGCCGCATGACCGCCGCGAGGTAGCGCGCCTGATCGGGATTGAGCGGGAAGACCAGCCCTTCGGCGAAGGGCGGCGTGATTTCGGCAATAAACAGTCGGATCATGACGCTCTCATACTGCCTCCGGCCCCCGACGCCAAGTGACGAATAGCCTTGTCCTTCGGCGCTCATCGGGGCAGGATGGTTAATGGTCAGGGGGCAGGCATGGATGTCATCGTCAATTTTATCGCGGCCTATATCGACGCCGCCTGGGTCGATTACGTGCTTATTGCCGGTGGGCTGGGCCTGCTGTTTGTCGGCGGTGAAAGCCTTATACGCGGCGCAGTCAGCCTGGCTTTGAACCTGCGGATGTCCCGCTTGATCATCGGCCTTACCGTGGTCGGCATGGGCACGTCTGCCCCTGAACTGATGGTCTCGGTGCAGTCGGCCCTCAAGGGCTCACCCGATCTGGCCGTAGGCAATGTCGTCGGCTCCAACATCGCCAATATCCTGCTGATCATGGGCATTGGCGCCCTGCTCTCGCCGATGGCGGCGAGCGGGCTGGACTTGAAGCGTGACGCCCTGATCATGTTTGCGGTCACCGTGGGTCTTCTGTGGCTGGGCCTTCAGGGGGTCATCACACGCGACCACGGCTGGATCATGCTGGCCCTGCTCGCGGCTTATCTGATGGGGGTCTATATCTGGGAAAAGGTCATAACAGGCAAGGATACCCCACCTGCCGGGGACGCTGTCAGGGAACCTCCGGGGTCGCCGTTTCTGGCCCTGATCTGGGTGGGTCTGGGACTGCTGATGCTGGTTACCGGAGCCGATGCGCTGGTGCGGGGGGCCGAAAACGTCGCCCGCGGCTTCGGCATTTCGGAAGCCGTGATCGGTCTGACGCTGGTGGCGGTCGGCACCTCCCTGCCCGAACTGACGGTGACGATTATCGCCGCCTTCCGCCGTCAGGGCGAGGTCAGCCTGGGCAATCTGATCGGCAGTAACATCTTCAACATACTGGGCATTTTAGGGGTTACGGCAGGCATTGCGCCCCTCTCCATATCGTCTCAGATGGCGCGGATCGACATACCCGTCGCAGTGGGCGTGGCGGGCGGGCTGTTTCTTCTTATTCTCTTCGCTCAGAAGATCGGGCGGTTGAGCGGGCTGATTTTTCTGGGGCTCTACGCCGCCTATATGGCGTGGCTATTTACCAGCGCCTAGGCGTGCCGCGACAAAGGCGTCGATAGCCGCCGTATAGGGACCGGGTGCGCCGACGAGGCGGTTGATCTCCTCGTGCGTCTTGGCCTCCTTCTGCACCGGTGCGGGCTTGCCCAGCTTCTGCATGGCCGTGCGGAGGGTCTGGGCCTGATCGCAGGGCTTGTCCGGGCGTTTGGTCGAACAGACGATCATCATCGGCACGGCCTGCGGCGTCAGGCGGGCCAGAGGCGAGGCCTGCGGCCAACGCTTAGGATCGGAGCCGAAGGCTTCGGTATAGAATTTCGGCAGGCGCTTCTGCTGCATAGTCGCCTGAAGGTCCATGGTCGCCGAATCCAGCACCACCGTCCCGGCCCACAACCGACCGCCCTTCGCCGTCACCACCGACGGATCGGCCGAGGTCACGGCCACCAGTTGCGCCCCGGCGCTGTGCCCCATCAGGACCAGGCGCGAGGCGTCCCCGCCCCACGCCACTGCGTTCTTCTGCACAAAGGCCAGAGCCGTGGCGATGTCATCGGCCTGTGCATAGGCGTCGGCCTGCGGCAGCAGACGATAATTGACGCTGACGAAGACATAGCCCTTGGGCAGCCAGTGTTTCAGCTTGTTCTCGACCGAACCGGTATTGGCCTTGTCGCCGATTTTCCACGCCCCTCCATGCACCATGACGATCATCGGCGCGTTGTGGGCATCGGCGGGCCGGTAGACATCGACGGCCTGCAAGGTGGCGCTACCGTAGCTCAGGGTCTGCTTCGTCGCGCCGGGCGCTATGGCCTGCAGATCGATGGGGCGTTCTTCCTTCGCCTTCTTGTCCTGAAGCTTTTCGATGCGCCGCTCTTTCAGGCGCTCGCGCAGCGGTCCCTGTGCATGAGCGGGCACCGTGGCCACCATCAACAGGCTCAGCAATACGGGGGTCAGGCGCATGGGTGTCTCCGTTCAGGTCTCATCCTGTTACGCGTCGATGTTTTCCCGCCCTGCGTTGGTGGCGGAATTTTGATCCCGTGCTAGTTTGCAACAAAACACAGGGGACACACCATGAAGAGACGGCTCTGCCTTATCGCCGCACTGGCCTTGTCGGCCTGCGTCACCGGACCTGTGGCCACCCCTTCCGCGCCCTCGCTGAGCGGCTTTGGCGACGCCATCCATCACTGGCAGAACAGGAACGGCAAGGCCTATGCCCGCCATGCCGATGACGATGTCACGGCCATCGCCGATAATCTTCTTCTGTTGCAAAGGGATAATGGCGGGTGGATTGAAAACCGAGACCCGGCGCGCATCCTGACGCCGGAAGAAAAAGCGACGGTCTTAAAAGAAAAGAGCGATCCGGCCTTCAGCTTCGACAACCGCAATATCTATACGCAGGTCGACTATCTGATGGCGGTCTATGAACGGACGCAGAAGGCCGCCTATCGCGACGCGGCCCTGCGTGGCCTCGATCTCATCCTGTCGCAGCAGATCAAGACCTGCGGTGGCTGGCCCCACAGCGTACCGGCCAAGAGCAGCTTTCATGACAAGATAACCATGGCCGATGAGGTGACATCGGGCAATCTGCACCTGCTGCGTCGCATCAGCACAGGCGAATATCCTTTTGATTCTGTGAATAAATATTTACGTAAGCAGGCCGCATCGGCGGTGGCCGCTGGCGATGCCTGCCTGCTCAGGCTGCAAATCCGTCAGAACGGGCAGCTCACCGGCTGGGCCGGTCAGTACGATCCCGTGACCTTGCAGCCCGTCAAAGGGCGCAGCTTTGAACTGGTGTCGATTGTCTCTCAGGAAAGCGTGGAAAATACCCGCTATCTGATGTCCATCCCGAACCCCTCGCCTGAGGTGATTGCCGCGGTCGATGGCGCGGTGGCGTGGATGAAGCGCTCGGCCATCCGCGGCAAACGGCTGGAGACCTTCGCCCTGCCCGCCCCGGTCAAGTACGACTATCACACGGCGACCATCGATAACCGACTGGTGGATGATCCCTCCGCGCCGCCACTGTGGGCGCGGTTCTATGATATCATCGACAATTCGGTGATCCTGGCCAACCGCGACGGCGTGCGGGTCGCTACCTATGCCGACATCCACCCGGAACGCCGCTCAGGCTATGGCTGGTATGGTCAGTGGCCAAAAGAATTGATCACCGAATTGTATCCGATGTGGTCAAAGTGCCATTGCCGTATCGAGACTATCCCACTTACGCCGGAACAGAAGAAAACGTTGGAGAAAATCGCCAAGGACATGAAGTCGAGAAACCCAAACTAACGGGTGCAGGGGCCGTGCCCCTGCCTACTTCTTTTCGGCCAGAATATCGTCCAGATAGGCCTTCTTGCCGTCGATCCTGTCGAGGCGCGGATAGCGCAGGCCGCCCTTATAGTCGAGGGTCACCGTCTTATAGGTCTTGCCGCGCTTGATCAGCAGTTCGACCGGCTTGCCATCGGCCTTGGCAGCGTCGGTGATGGCGGTCTTGATGCCCTCGGCCTCATAGGCGGCGCCGTTGACGGCAATCACGCTCATGCCCTGCCCCAGTCCCGCCTTGAAGGCCGGACTGTCCCAGAAGACGCTGCTGATCTCACCGGTGGCGTTTAGCGATAGTCCCAGAGAATAGCTCAGGTCCGTGGTCTTCAGCTTCTTCTCGCGCGCCTTGAACCAGTCGGTCGGCGTGTCGCTATAGGTCAGCCTGTAGCCGCCGCGCTCCAGACCGTCGAGGAAGGTGCCCTGAGACGTCTCGTTGACGCGGGTCTTGAGGAACGTGTCCCAGTCATAGGCGTAGACGCTGTTGAGCGCGGCCACCACGTCCTTGAACTCATAGGTTTCCGGCGTCCACGAACCGTCCTTGACGCCGAAGAACAGCCCCGCGAAATCGTCCAGAGACTTCTTGTTGTTGGTCTTTTCGCGGATCAGGGTGTCGGCGTCGAGCCAGATGAGCAGGCCGACATTGTAATAGTCTTCGTTGCGCTGCTGGCTCAGCCAGTTCTTGGGCTGACGCGCCGAAAGGATCGGGTCGTTGGTGGTGTCGACCAGCGGCCGCCACTGCGAACCGGAGAAGTTGTCGTACTGGGCGGCGATGAGCGCGATGGCTTGCTTCGCCTGCTCCGGCGTGTACAATCCCGAACGCGCCGACAGGACGTAACCCCAGAACTGCGTCTGGCCTTCATAGACCCACAGCAGGCTGTTGCGCATGGGAGTGTGGAAGTCGGGATTATAGAGATCGGCGCCGCGGCGGAACTTGCCGTCCCACGAATGGGTGAATTCGTGCGCCAGCAGGTCACGCCCGACATAGGCCGTCTTCCAGTCGGTAAAATAGTTGGAATCGTGCCCGTTCTCAGACGAGCGATGATGCTCAAGCCCGATATCTCCCATCTCTTCCGACAGATGGACCAGAAAGTCGTAGTGGTCGTAATGCTGCGATTTGAAGACCTTCACCGCCTGCGCCACCATCTTCTTGTGGATGGCGATCTGCTCGTCCGTGGTCGCCAGATCGCCCGGCTTGTCGGCAAAGACGTGCATGCGCACCGGCACCTTCGTATCGATGCTGAGGTCGAAGCTCTTGCTGAACCTGCCGGCGAACATCGGCGAATCGATGAAGTGCTCATAGGGCAGCGGCTTGAAGGTCACGGTGCCGTCAGCATTTTTCGACGCGACGTCCAGCGCCGCCGCATAGGCCCAGCCTTCCGGCAGTTTCAGCGTCAGTTCGACCGGCACGCGCGTCACGGCATAGCCTGCCGGATACATGGACAGATTTTCCCACTGCAGGTTGGCCATCACATCGGTGACGACGACGCGCCCCGCCGTGGTGGTCATGGGGCTCAGGAAGTCGAACTCTGCCACGACTTCCTTCGCGCCGGCAGGCACGTCGATATGAAAGGCCGTAACTTCAACGGGATCGCGCTGCCACTTCAGATTCTGACCGCCGGCGGAAAAGCGTACATTGGCGATCTTGTCGGCCTGCGGGCGCGGCGCATGCTTGCCGGGCAGCCAGCGCGGCATGATCAGGGTGAAGGGCCCCGCCTTGTCCACCGGCACGACCTGACGCACGCGCATGACGCGTTGCTCGGTATCGGTGGCGTCGACATAGACCTTCAGCGTGCCGGGATAGTCGACCTGCGCCGAAGCCGGCAGCGGCGGGGGCAAGGGTGCAGAGACCTGAGCCGAAACCGGAGCCGCAAACAGAACCGTCGCCAGTGCGGCTGCGCTGACCATCATGCCTTTTTTCATCGACGCTACCCTTTATAGTGCTTTGCGCCGGACACTAATGAGGCACATACCGCCTTGTAAAGTCATAATTGTTTCAAACGAAAGCTTGCACCCGCTTCAACCGTTTGCAGCGAGGTCGCCTAACCGGCGGGCAGGGTCTCGATAAACGCCCCGCCGCTCAGCGTCTTGTGCACCGGGCATTTGGCGGCGACATCGAGCAGTCTTTGGCGCTGTTCTTCGGTCAGTTGATCGCCGGTCAGCGTCACCGATTTACGAAAGATGTCGGCCTTGCCCGACTCGTGCCCGGCGACCTTTTCGTACGTCAGTTCGACCGCCACATGCACCAGTGGCCAGCCCTTCTGTTTGGCGTACCACCGTACCGTCATCGCCGTACATTCGCCCAACGCCGTCGTCAGATAGTCGTAGGGCGAAGGGGCGAGGTTCAGCCCGCCCTTCGCGACGGGTTCGTCTCCGCTCAGGCGATGACCACTGACCTCGATGGCAACGCTGAATTCGGAAATATGGGTCTCTTCGACCCGTGCGGTAATACGGTCGCTCATCATTCCACCGGCAACGGGATGAATTCGATTTCGTCGCCCGGCACCTTGGGGAAACGTCCTTCGCGCCAGTCGGCCTTGGCCTGCTCGATGCGCTCTTTGCGCGACGAGACGAAGTTCCAGTAGATATGACGTTCGGTGAAGGGCTCCCCACCGACCAGGGCCAGTTGCGCCTGGCTGTCCGTCGACACGCTGACCGTCGCACCGGGCGTAAGAATAGCCATATGGAAGGCCTCAACCGGCGCGCCGTTGACCGTGACGCTGCCCGAAACGACGTAAAGCCCGCGTTCTTCGACATGGTCCGGCAGAACCAGCGTCTGACCGGCCTGCAAACGGGCTTCGAGATAGAGCGTTTCGGCATAGGTCTTGACCGGCGAGGTGACGCCGTAAGCCGCGCCCATCATCACGCGCACCGGCACGCCCTCGACCTCAAGCGCCGGAATTTCCTCGGCATCGTAGTGGAAGAAGGCCGCATCGATCTCTTCATCGGCTTCCGGCAGGGCGTGCCACAGTTGCAGGCCGTGCAGGTTGCGCGTCGTATCTATCCCTTCCAGCGGCTCGCGCTCGGAATGGACGATACCCTTGCCCGCCACCATCAGATTGATGGCGCCCGGCGAGATGACCTCGTCCGAGCCCAGCGAGTCGCGATGGTGGATATGGCCTTCGAACAGATAGGTAACGGTGGCCAGATTGATGTGCGGATGCGGGCGGACATTGGTGCCCTTGTCCGGTTCGAACATCGCCGGTCCCATATGGTCGAAGAATATCCACGGCCCGACCATGCGGTGTTTGGCAAACGGCAGGATGCGCTTGACGGTGAAGCCGCCGAGATCCTTTTCGCGCGGCGGAATGAGAAGTGCGATGGCGTCGGACATTTGTAGCCCCCGGTGATACGTTTTGACGAAGGCTTACGCCGTTTCCCCGCACGGGTCATGTAAAATTTTGCCCTCGAAATCGGGCGCTGACGGGAAACGCATCGCCAATATCGCTCACCGTTGTTATGCGATAAACAAACAGGGGGTCGTGCTGATAACGGATACGCCAGGCGCATACCGACAAAACGTCGATAGCGTCGCCTTACGATAATTGTCAGGAAAAGAAAATTGGCTGGGGAACTAGGACTCGAACCTAGAATGACGGTACCAAAAACCGGAGTGTTACCATTACACCATTCCCCAGCAGGTCTTTAAGAAGTCTTTGAAAGACTTGCTGCCCACGCTTGTCTCAGCGAGAGGGCGCTTCACTAACCCAAGCTTTTATGACATGCAATCCCCCCTTTGAAATTTTCCCCAACTTCTCTGATTTCATGCCGCCTCACCTCGATCCTGCCGTTCAGGCCTATAATCGTCTGATGGCCAATAGCTTCCGGCGTTTTACCGGGCAGGACATGGCCGGCAATGCCGGCACCCTGACCGATTCCGAACTGGCTGACGCCCTGTTTCAGGCGCCGCAGGCCATCGTCTCGCACGGGACCGAGGCCGATCCGGTTTTCCGCTACGCCAATGCGCAGGCGCTCGCTTTATGGGAGATGGAGTGGAAGGCCTTTACCCGCCTGCCCTCGCGCCATTCCGCCGAGGGCGACAGCGGCATCCAGTCCGATCGCAATGACCTGCTCAGGGCGGCACTGGCGCAGGGACACGTCGATCATTACACCGGCATACGCGTCTCAGCCTCAGGGCGACGCTTTCATATAGAAGACACCGTCTTGTGGAACGTCGTCGATGAAGCCGGCATCCGTTACGGTCAGGCCGCCTTTATCCGCCGCTGGACCTTCCTGTAATCCCCGCGATATTCCGCCCCCCCCCTTTCATGACAAGGGGCTTTGTGATAGCTCCCGCCGCATGTCCCAGCCCGCTTACGTCATCGCCGCCTTCTACCATTTCTTCGATTTCCCCGATTTCGCAGCGCAGCAGACGCCGCTGCTCGAACGGCTGAAAGGGCTTGGCATCAAGGGCTCGCTGCTGATCACCTCCGAAGGAGTCAACTCGACTCTGGCCGGCACGCGCGAGGCCATCGACAGCTTTCTGCATTACCTCCAGACCGAACTGATAGGCGAACCGATCGTGTGGAAGGAGTCCTATGCCGACACCCAGCCCTTCGGTAAGGTGCGGGTGCGGCTCAAGAAAGAGACGATTTCGCTGGGTGAGCCCGTCAATCTCGGCAAGCGCGGCCACTATGTCGAACCGAAGGACTGGAACGACCTGATCCGCCGCAACGACGTGGTCATTCTCGACACGCGCAACGATTACGAGGTCAATCTCGGCACGTTCAAAGGCGCGATCGATCCGAAAATCCCGACCTTCAAATTCCTGCCTGAATGGACGCGCCAGAACGCCGGACAGTTCAAAGGCAAGACAATCGCCACCTTCTGCACCGGCGGCATCCGCTGCGAGAAGTACACCGCCTGGATGATGGATAACGGTTTCGATGACGTCTATCACCTCAAGGGCGGCATTCTGCAGTATTTCGAGGACGTGCCCGCCGAAGAGTCGCTGTGGGACGGTGAATGCTTCGTCTTCGATGAGCGCATCGCCGTCGACCACAGCCTCAAGCCGTCGGAGACCGCGACCCTCTGTCTCTATTGCGACCACGCCCTGACCGAGGCCGATCAGAAGAGCCCGCTTTATGAAAAGGGCGTGTCCTGCCCGCACTGCCACGGCGATCCGAAATACCAGCACGACCGCGAGCCGGCGGCCGGACGTACCAAATTCTGATGTCCGGCGAACGCACTCATTACACGGTCTTCATTTGACCTTATCGTTCGGGGCGCTATTGTGCGCGTGAGTGCGCGTGCGCCGTCTATTGTGGTCATGGCGCATATTTTATCGCTGCACCCATTCGGGGGATGACGTTCGACACATGAAACAGTTCTTCATTACG
This sequence comes from Asticcacaulis sp. AND118, assembly GCF_020535245.1. Lineage (GTDB taxonomy): Bacteria > Pseudomonadota > Alphaproteobacteria > Caulobacterales > Caulobacteraceae > Asticcacaulis. Next base: position 1,863,514 of record NZ_CP084910.1, read on the forward strand.
GTTGGCGCCGTATTCGCAGCCTTCGTGCTGTTCTTCGTCGGCGTGCCCTTCCTGCTGATCACCATGATCGCCGCCGCGTCCAAGCCGACGACCCCTTCGGCCATCACGCTGGTGGTCGATCTGCGCGAAGGCCTGACCGATCAGACGCGGCCCGATCCGTTCGCTTTCCTCACCGGCCGCCCTCTGTCGACCATGGACATCGTCACCTCGCTCTATCACGCGGCGGACGACGGCAAAGTGAAATCGGTGCTGATCCGCCTGCCCGAAGGCGGGCTGATGCCGGCCGCAGCGCAGGAAATCCGCACCGCCGTGCGCTATGTCCGCAGCAAGAACAAGCCCGTCTACGCCCATTCGCAGGGCCTCTATCCCTCGACCATGGTGCTGGCCTCCTACACGGTGGGTACGGCGGCGACCGAATTCTGGATGCAGCCGCGGTCGTCCTTCCAGGTCACGGGCATCTCGACCGAAGAAGTCTTCCTCAAGCGGGCCTTCGACAAGTACGGCATCAATCCGCAGTTCCAGCAGCGCTATGAATACAAGAACGCCGTCAACCCCTACCTGCAAAGCGACTTCACCCCGGCGCACCGCGAAGCCACCCTGTCGTGGATGGGCTCGGTCTACGACTCGCTGATCAGCGACGCCGCCACCGACCGCAAGGACGCGAAGCTGGACGCCGCCAAGCTCAAGACCGTGCTCGAAGCTGGTCCCTACAGCGCCGAACAGGCCAAGGAACTGGGCCTGATCACCCATCTCGGTCAGGTGCAGGAAATCGAGGAAGCCGCCAAGGCCAAGGGCGGCACCGATACGCAACTGATGGACATTCAGTCCTACGCCGCCACCGTCACCTCTTCGGGCAGCCAGACCATCGCAGTCATCAATGGCGAAGGTCCGATCATGACCGGCAAGGGTCAGGGCGGCGGCTTCGGCAGCGAAGCCCAGATGCTCTCCGACGATGTGGCTCAGGCCTTCTACGACGCGGTGGACAACGACAAGGTCAAGGCCATCGTCTTCCGCGTGTCTTCACCCGGCGGTTCGGATACCGCTTCGGAACAGATTTCGCGCGCCCTCGCCTACGCCAAGAAGTCCGGCAAGCCGGTCGTCGTCTCCATGGGCGACTACGCCGCTTCGGGCGGTTACTGGGTCTCGGCGGGCGCCAACGCCATCGTCGCCAATCCGACCACCCTCACCGGCTCGATCGGTGTCTATGGCGGCAAGATGGCCATCGGTGAGGCGGCATCGCGCTTCGGCGTCGACTTCCGCCAGATCGGCGTGGGATCGGACTTCGCCGGCGCCTATTCGGCCGGTCAGCCGTTCAGCGAAAAGCAGACCGCGGCCATCTCCAACTGGATGGACAGCATCTATAACGCCTTCATCACCCATGTCGCCGAGGGCCGCAAGCTGGCTCCGGAGCGCGTGCGTGAGATCGCCAAGGGCCGTGTCTGGACCGGCGCTCAGGCCAAGCAACTGGGCCTCGTCGATGACACCGGCGGCTTCTACGCCGCCGTGGCCAAGGCCAAGCAACTGGCCAAGATTGGCGACGACGTGAAGGTCAAGCTGGTCAGCTATCCCAACAACAAGTCGCCCTTCGCCATGTTCGGCAAGGGTGTCGAGGCCAGCGCCAAGGGCTTCGAGGCCCTGTCCTTCCTCGGCTGGGCTTCGAGCGACCCGCGCGCCCAGATGATCATGAAGGAAGCCCGTGACGCCCGACTGCGCGAACAAGGCGCCAGCGTCCTGGCCCCGGAGCCCTACGCACCGTAAGGGCGGGGCTCATTTTTGAACAAAAAGAAACCCTCCGGATTTGCTCCGGAGGGTTTCTTTTTGTTCAAAAGATGTGGGGTCACGGACCCCACACCCCATAACTTTAAGTCATTTACTCCCCGTAATGGGGTGCAGGGGGCCAGCCCCCTGCGTCTTTTCCTAATCCACCGCCTCGGCACGCGAGGCGTTCTTGTCCTTGGCCGGCGTGATGTCGAAGGCGATCTTGCCATCGGCCAGCTTGACCAGGATATGCCCGCCGCGCACCAGCTTGCCGAACAGGATCTCGTCGGCCAGCGGCTTCTTGATGTTCTCCTGAATGACGCGGGCCAGCGGACGCGCGCCATAGAGTTCGTCATAGCCGTTTTCGGCCAGCCACTTTTCGGCATCGGCAGACAGTTCGATCGTGATGTGACGATCGGCCAGTTGCATTTCGAGCTGAAGGATGAACTTCTGCACGACCTGCCCGATGACCTCCGGCTTGAGCTGACGGAAGGTGACGATGGCATCGAGGCGGTTGCGGAATTCCGGCGTGAACAGGCGCTTGATGGCCACCTCGTCCTCGCCCGACACCTTCTCGCGGCCGAAACCGATCGAGTTCTTCTGGTTGTCGGAAGCGCCGGCATTGGTGGTCATGATCAGCACCACATTGCGGAAATCGACTTTCTTGCCCACCGCATCGGTCAGCGTCCCGTTATCCATCACCTGAAGCAGGATGTTGTAGATATCCGGATGCGCCTTCTCGATTTCGTCGAGCAGGACGATGGCGTGCGGCGTCTGATCGACGGCGTCGGTCAGAAGGCCGCCCTGATCGTGGCCGACATAGCCCGGAGGCGCGCCGATCAGTCGAGACACGGTGTGACGCTCCATATATTCCGACATGTCGAAACGCAGCAGCTCGATGCCGAGGGTTTGCGACAACTGCTTGGCCACTTCGGTCTTGCCCACGCCGGTCGGACCGGAGAACAGGTAGGAGCCGATCGGCTTGTTGGCGTCGCGCAGACCCGCACGGGCCAGTTTCATGGCCGCCGAAAGCTGCTCGATAGCCTCGTCCTGACCGAAGACCACGCGTTGCAGGTCGTTGGTCAGGTCGCGCAGCGCCTCGGTGTCGGTCTTGGACACCGACTTCGACGGGATTCGGGCGATCTTGGCGATGACCGTCTCGATCTCCTTCGGCCCGATGACCTTCTTGCGCTTGCCTTCCGGCAGGATCACCTGCAGCGCACCGGCTTCGTCGATCACATCGATCGCCTTGTCCGGCAGCTTGCGGTCGGTGATATAGCGCGCCGACAGTTCCACCGCCACCTTGATGGCGGCGTCGGTGTACTTCAGATTATGGAAGGTCTCATAGTAGGGCTTGAGGCCCTTGAGGATCTTCACCGTGTCGTCGAGCGTCGGCTCGGTCACATCGATCTTCTGGAAGCGACGGACAAGCGCCCGGTCCTTCTCGAAGTGCTGACGGTATTCCTTATAGGTGGTCGAACCCATGCAGCGCAGCGCGCCCGAGGCCAGGGCCGGCTTCAGCAGGTTGGAGGCGTCCATGGCCCCGCCCGACGTCGCGCCCGCACCGATGACCGTGTGGATTTCGTCGATGAACAGGATGGCGTTGGGATGGGCTTCCAGTTCCTTGACGACCTGTTTGACGCGCTCTTCGAAATCGCCGCGGTAGCGGGTGCCGGCCAGCAGCGTGCCCATATCGAGCGAATAGATGGTCGCGCCGGACAAAACCTCAGGCACTTCGCCTTCGACGATCTTCTTGGCGAGGCCTTCGGCGATGGCCGTCTTGCCGACGCCCGGATCGCCGACCAGCAGCGGGTTGTTCTTGGTGCGGCGGCACAGGATCTGAATGGCGCGTTCGACCTCTGCCGAACGCCCGATCAGCGGATCGACCTTGCCGTGGCGCGACTTTTCATTGAGGTCCACACAATAGGCCGCCAGCGCGTCGGTCGACGCCGCCTTGCCCGACTTTTCCTCGGACGACGGGCTGTCTTCGCTTGAACCGCGCACCGGGCGCGGTTCGGACGCGCCGGGCTTCTTGGCGATGCCGTGGGCGATATAGTTGACCGCGTCGTAGCGCGTCATCTCCTGCTCCTGCAGGAAGAAGGCGGCGTGCGATTCGCGTTCGGAGAAGATGGCGACCAGCACATTGGCGCCGGTGACCTCGTCACGGCCCGACGACTGCACGTGGATCACCGCGCGCTGGATGACGCGCTGGAACCCGGCGGTGGGCTTGGCTTCTTCGGAATGCGGCACGACCAGCGATTTGAGGTCGGTTTCGATATAGGCCGTCAATGCGGTCCTGAGCTTGGTCAGATCGACATTACATGCCGTCATGACGCCTGCGGCGTCGACATCGTCGACAAGGGCCAGCAGGAGGTGCTCCAGGGTTGCGTACTCGTGATGGTGGGTGTTCGCATGACCCACCGCGCGATGCAGGGTTTCTTCGAGAGCGCTGGAAAACGATGGCATGTCTGGCCTCTCCTTGGAGCAAAAAGCGGGTACAGGGGTAGTCTGGTCTCTCCTCGATGAACCTGGGCTGAAAGTTATGGATCGGATGATCCTCAGTCTTTCTCCATAGTGCACTGAAGCGGATGTTGATGCCGACGGGCCATGTCCACCACCTGGGCGACCTTGGTCTCGGCGACCTCGTAGGTATAGACCCCGCAGACGCCGACGCCCGTCTGGTGGACGTGCAGCATGACGCGGGTGGCGTCCTCGCGTGACTTGTTGAAGAATCGCTCCAGCACGTACACGACGAACTCCATAGGGGTATAGTCGTCGTTGAGGATTAACACCCGATAAAGGGACGGCTTCGCCGCCTTCGGCTTGGCGTCGATGATGGCGAACGGCGCATTGGCCGGCTTGTCCACATCGGTGACCGGCGCCTTTGGGGCGCGCGCCGCCTTAACCGGCTCGAAAGCCAGTGTTCCGGTGTGCAGCAGGGATTTGCCAGATGTCAAACCTGTCCTCTTCGTTGGGCGAAAGGCGAAAACGCGCCCTTCGTCGTGAGACTCATACCGGCGAATGGCCGTCAGAGAATGCTCCGACAGTTTTCACCTGAGTTCAAGATAGTGCAAACTTTAATCCTGTTAAGAGGCCGCAGCGCACATATTTGCGTTATCCGCATCACAGTTTACGCAAATGCGTTACAAAAACGTTGCGAGTGATGCGGCCAGGTGCAGCTTTAAAATACCACCGTCGTCTGCATGCCGCCGCCGGTGATCTGCCAGTCGACATACCACACGCCGGACGCCAGAGCCGCCCGTTCGCCCGCCGGCTGACGCAGGCTGACCTGCCGCGTCTCGAAGCGGTCGCGGGCATGGACCCCGACGCTGACCGTGCCGTCGCGCAGGCCGCCGCTGACCGGGAGTGTCGCCGTGTAGATGCCGTTGTCGCCCGCGCGGACTTCGACCGCAGGCTGGCCGTCGATCTCGACATCGACCGTGGCACCGGGGTCGGTGCGTCCCGATACGGCCATGGCCCCGCCCGCATCGTAATCCACCACCGCCAGCAGCCCGGCCTGCGGCCACAGCGGCAGACCCGCCGCCCCCGGTCGCAGCAGCACGGAACGCGGCGGCGCGCCGATGTCCGAGGCCGGCGGCACGAACAGCCGGCCTTCGGCCTTCATCAGTCGCCCTTCGGCCTCCATGGCCAGATCGTAGAGGCTACCGCCCGACACCTGGGGCAGGCTGGCCTGAAAACGCCCGTCACCGCCGGCGGTGACCCCATAGGCCTGTCCGCCGGGCGAGGTCAGCCGCACGCGCGATTCCGGCAGGGCCGAACCGGTCACCAGAAGCTCGCCCGCTGCGGTCACCGCCACAGACGTCACTTCCGGCGATTTCACATAGCCGCGATTGGTGGCTACATAGTCCGCGACCTCGGCGTTTTCCGGCGCCTTCTGCCCGCACGCGCTCACAAGAACGGCCATCGCCATGGGAACGATCAAAGTGTGCAGCTTGAAACCCATGCGAACGCCGATGCCTTTCAAAAGGGCTTGTGAAACCCGGACAAGCCGGATTCGCAGAGCGCGCATTTATATCCGAAAACCGTTGTACACTTTTCGGAATGCGCTCTAACTTATGCCGGACATTCATTTTATTTACCCGATTGACCATATCGTTTCCTGAGCGCGGCAATCAAGCCCTGCCGCCATCTCTTTCTGAAGTAAGGATTTTCGCATGCCCGATGCCACCTCCGCCACCCTGCCCCGCCCCATCCTGTCGGTGTGCATCTATTGCGGGTCGTCGGACGCGGTGGACCAGCGTTACAAGGACGAGGCGCGGCAACTGGGCGGCATCCTCGCCGCCCATCAGCTCCGTCTGGTCTATGGCGGCGGCGGGGTCGGCCTGATGGGCGAAGCCGCGCGCGGGGCCTACGAGGCCGGGGGCAAGGTCCTCGGCATCATGCCGCAGTTTCTGCGCACCAAGGAGCGCCTGCTGGACGAGGTCGAAACGGTCATCGTCGAGTCGATGCACGAGCGCAAGATGAAGATGTTCGAGGAGTCCGACGCCTTCGTCGTTCTGCCGGGCGGCGTCGGCACGCTGGAAGAAGTCATCGAGCTTCTGTCGTGGCGCAGGCTGGACCTGCACAAGAAGCCGATCATCTTCCTCAATTCCGGCGGTTTCTGGCAGCCCTTCTTCGATCTGGTCGATTTTACCGTGGGCAAGAAGTTCACGCCCGACGCCTTCCGTCACACCTATAAGAGCGTCGATACGGTCGATGAGGTGCTGGACGCGATCGCCGAAATGGCCTCGCACGACGAAGAAATCGACACGCGGCGCGTGCTTTAGAATCGTTTCTTTAGCCGGAAGGGCGCAGTCTCTTGCAGATAAGGAGACTGCCCATGCTACCGGAAGATATGAACGACCGGACCTTGAACCCGCAAGCCCCGAAACAAAACGGCCTGAACGATTACGGTCCCAAGACCGGTGCGGCCAGCGACCATCCCTACCGACCGGATGAAACGCCGCCCGAACCGGCAACCGAGGGCGCGCCGCCCGATGCCCATACCGAAATCGACAGCGAGGCCGATCTGGGCGATCCGATGAGCCGCCGTCGTCAGGTCTAAGGGGCCGGACAGGCTTCATAGGCGAATTCGATGCGCTTCGTCTGGCCCTTGATCGTGCCTTCTATGGCGGCATTGAGCCGCCCGGTTTCGCCACGGCTGTAGATCACCCGCTGCGGGAAGTCGTGCGCCGTGTTCTCGAATACCCATTCGTCGTCAGCCGCGAATTTCAGCGGGAAACGGCCTTCCGCCTGTCCCGACGGCAGGGCGATGAAGGTGGGCGTGCCGTCTATGACCTCGATACGCATCTGTTCGTAACTGCGCAGGCTTCCGGCCTTTGTGGTGCGCCCGCTGCCCAGCAGGATACCGCCCGCCGGAGAGGTCCACAGTTCTTCGATGCGTGTTTCGCCCCTGGTCTGAACCCAGCAACCGCCCAGCCAGTCCAGCGAAGCCATATCGGCCGGACCCGCCGCCAGCAGGGCCGTCAGTATCAAAGCGCTCATGATCGTCTCCGTCACGGCCACTCTACCGGCAGGCGGCACAAAGACAAGGGGCGCCGTCTTCAATCAGGCGCTCAGGCGATCCGCAATCTTCTGCCGACCTATGAGGAAGCTCAGCGCCCCCATGTCCGGGCCGTGCGGCTGACCGGTCAGGGCCAGACGCAGCGGCATGAACAGGGCCTTGCCCTTGGCGCCGGTGGCGTCCTTGATCGCCGCCGTCCACACGCCCCAGCTCTCACGGCCATAGTCGGCGGGCAGCAGTTCCAGCGCCTTTGCGGCAAACGCGGCGTCCTCGATCACCGGCGCGATGTCGCCCTTGACCACCTGCGCCCATAAGGTCACGTCGGCGAACTTGTGCAGGTTGACCTTCACCGTCTCCCAGAACAGTTCGCCCAAATCTGAGTCCAGAGCCTCAAGACGCGGCTGGGCCTCGGCATAGGACATGGCCTGAAGGACGCTGGCATTGAGGCGCATCAGGTCGTCGAAATCGTAACGCGCGGGGGCGCGCCCCATCTTGTCGAAGTCCTGAAGTTCGGCCAGAGCGTCGAGCGACGGCGCGACCTCCAGCGGATCGGACGTGCCGATCTTGGCCAGATGCGACACGATAGCCATCGGCTCGATGCCGTCTTCGCGCATCTGGGAGATGGACATCGACCCCAGACGCTTGGACAACCCTTCGCCGTCCGCCCCGACCAGCAGGGTCATGTGCGCGAACGTCGGCAGCGGCGAACCGCCGAAAAAGGCCGACAGGGCCTCGAAAATCTCGATCTGCGTGCCGGTATTGGCGACGTGATCCTCGCCTCGGATGACGTGGCTGATCTTCATGTCGATATCGTCGACCACCGACGGCAGGGTGTAGAGGAAGGCCCCGTCTTCGCGGATCAGCACCGGATCGGACATCGAAGTCGTATCGACTTCGCAATGCCCACGCACGAGGTCTTCCCAGGCGACGCGCTTGCCTTCCAGCTTGAAGCGCCAGTGCGGCTTGCGGCCCTCGGCCTCGTAGGCGACCTTTTCGTCATCGGTCAGCTTGAGTGCGGCGCGGTCATAGACCGGCGGCAGACCGCGCGACAACTGCACCTTGCGCCGGCGGTCCAGTTCCTCGGCGGTTTCGTAGCAGGCATAAAGACGGCCCGCGGCCTTCAGCGCGTCGGCGGCCTTCTGATAGATGTCGAAGCGCTTGGACTGGTTGTAGCGCTCGCCCCATTCGAGCCCCAGCCACTTGAGGTCGGTCTCGATCAGGTCTTCGTTTTCCTGGGTCGAACGTTCCAGATCGGTATCGTCGATACGCAGCACGAAGACGCCCTGATTCTTGCGCGCGAACAGCCAGTTGATAAGGGCAGCGCGGACATTGCCGGCGTGGATGCGGCCGGTGGGCGACGGAGCGAAGCGAACCTTGACGGTCATGATTTATCCAGAATGTGAAACGAAATCAGGCAGGTCTATTACGCCGGACCGAACGGTTTTTAAAGCCGCTTTTTCACATGCCGGAAAAGACAAAAGGCGCTGTTTCCAGCGCCCTTCACATCTTTTAGTCGTCGCGGTGGACGCGCTCGGAGCGCTCGTGGCGTTCCTGCGCTTCGATCGAGAGCGTCGCCGTCGGGCGGGCTTCGAGGCGACCGAGGCCGATGGGCTCACCGGTCTCTTCGCAAAAGCCGTAAGAGCCGTCATCGATGCGGGCGATAGCTTCGTCGATCTTGGAGATCAGCTTGCGCTGACGATCGCGGGTGCGCAGTTCCAGCGCGCGGTCGGCTTCGGAAGAGGCCCGGTCGACCAGATCGGGGTGATTTTCCGTTTCCTTCTGCATGATCGAAACGGTTTCTTTCGACCCGGCCAGGATTTCGTTCTTCCACGAGATCAGCTTTTTGCGGAAATAGGCGAGCTGACGCTCGTTCATATATTCTTCGTCGTCCAGCGGACGATAGGTCTCGGTATCGGATTTGGAAAGCTCGACTGCACTCATCTTAGCACCACACCCCATGACATTGTTCACCGGCACCCGCTGACCGCGCCCCGATATGAGACGCCCCCGCCGCCCTGTCCCTCCCTGCAAGAACAGGGCCCCATCTGGACACGTCGGCGCACTGGCCCGATGGCGCGGCTTATACCCGCGGAATCACCCGTGAACAATCACGTTTTCTTTACAGCGCCGGGGTTTCGATGGTGCAACGCACACAACGGAATGTGACCGCATTCGCGCATCAGGCGAAATTACATCAGTCTGCGCTTGGCCAGTTCGACATAGGCGCGGGTTTCGATCTCGTTCAGTATGCCCTGCAGCCCCTGATCCTCGACCTCTTCGCGTTGCAGTTCGATCATCTTTTGCAGCGACAGCAAGGCGCCGTCGTCGATCGTGCCGCCCAGAAGCGCCACCTTGAGATCGTCGAGGGCTTCGAGAATGTCCTGAGAGCGCCGGATCTGACGGCGGCGGCGGCCCTGAAGCCCGTCGTCTTCGGCCTGCAAGGCCAGCAGCGCATCGATCCCGCCCAGAGACAGGGCCTGCGATACCGATGCCGCCGAAGCGCTCGACTTCGCTTCAGATGATCCGTTCAGCGAAAAGCCGCCTGCCGTGCGTCGCGTCGCGTTCGAAGCGCCGACATTGGCCGGTCCGGCCGGTCCGTTGATCTTGATCATACTTGCCCCATTCAGCGGTGTTATGGTCATGGCGGGGCCGTTCTGGCGAAAAGGACGCGAACCCTCTTCTGAGGGGAACTGTAATGGCGAGTATTTGCCGCCCGTAGTTTCCAAGCCCTTAACGGCCCGGCAGTTTTTTCCCCCGAACCGGTCCCGCTCGAAATCCTGAAAATTAGCCTACTGACTCCAAACAGGTTTTTCTCTGGCACGAAATTCGCACCCCGGCAAACATGGTTAATGCCCTATCCGTGGAAAAGCGTATGCGCTCACTGATCGCTCTTGTTGCCGCCCTTCTGACCCTCTGCGCGTCATCTCTCGGTGCGCCGGCGGCTTACGCCGCTTCGCGCATCAAGGACATTGTCGATGTCGAAGGGGTGCGCAAGAACCAGTTGGTGGGCTACGGCCTCGTCGTCGGCCTCAACGGTTCCGGCGATACGGTGCGCAACTCGCCCATGCTCAAGCAAAGCATGGAAAGCATGATGGGCCGCCTCGACGTCAATATTCGCGACGCCTCGTTGAATATCAAAAACGCCGCGGTGGTCATGGTTACGGCCGAACTGCCGCCCTTCGCCGCCCCCGGTTCGCGCATCGACGTCACCGTGTCGGCCATGGGCGACGCCAAGAGCCTGCTGGGCGGCACGCTGCTGGTTACGCCGCTTCTGGGCGCCGACGGGGAAACCTATGCGGCGGCGCAAGGGTCGGTGCAGACCGGATCGGTTTCCGCCGGCGGCGCTTCGGGTTCGTCCATCACCAAGGGCGTGCCGACCGCCGGACGCATTGCTTCGGGTGGCATTATCGAGCGCGAGACGGGCTTCGATTTCAACGCCATGCCGATCGTGCGCCTGACGCTGAAAAACCCCGACTTCACCACCGCCAAGCGCATCGCCGACACCGTCAATAAAGCCTATCCGGGCACGGCCTTCGCCGACAACCCCACCGTCGTTTCCGTGCGCAACCGCCCGGAAATGAACATGATGAGCTTCATCACCGCCATCGAGCAACTGTCCGTCGCGGTGGACACCCCGGCCAAGGTGATTATCGACGAGGTCAACGGCGTCATCGTCATCGGCGAGAATGTCCGCGTCTCGCGCGTCGCCATCGCCCAGGGCAATCTGACCATCCGCGTCGACGAGCGCCCCTTCGTCAGCCAGCCCGCCCCCTTCTCGCAAGGCCAAACCGCCGCCGTGCCCGACAGCAATGTCAGCATCGAAGAGGAAAAAGGCAAGAAACTCTACGAACTTCAGGAAACGACCTCGCTGACCGATCTGGTCAACGGTCTTAATGCCTTGGGGGTCAGCCCGCGCGACATGATCTCTATCCTGCAGACCATCAAGGCGTCCGGCGCGCTGCAGGCCGACATCGAAGTGATGTAAGGGGAACCGAAACGATGGACACGCTCAGCAAACCCGCCGTATCGCTCAATCTCGATGCCGCCTCGATCAACAGGGCGACAAAGGGCGACCCGAAAAAAATCGGCGACGAATTCGAGCACATGGTCATGTCTCAGATGCTCAAACCCATGTTCGAGGGTCTTGAGACCGACGGCATGTTCGGCGGCGGCGAAGGCGAGGAAGCCTTCCGCTCCTTTTATCTCGACGCTCTGGCCGGTCAGGTGGTAAAATCTGGCGGCATCGGCATTTCCGATCAGGTCCAGAAACAACTTCTCGCCCTACAGGAGGCGCAAGCATGAGCATTTCCGCCCGCGACGCCAACGACTACGCCGCTCAGCTTCTCATCCTGACCGAGCGCCTGACCGAGCGCCTGACCGGCGAGACCGAGGCGCTGGAGGCTCATCGTCCGCTCGACATCCGCGAATCGGTCGAGGAGACGCGCAGCCTGTCGGCCCTGTATCGTCAGGAAAGCGCCCGCCTCAAGGCCGATCCGTCGCGCCTGAAAGGCCTCAGCAACGCCCACAAGGACAGCCTGCGCCGCGCCACCGAAGCCTTTGTGACTATCTCGGAACGCCATGCCCGCGCCGTCGAAGCCGCCAAGGCCATCTCCGAAGGGCTGATGAAGGCCGTCGCCGACTCGCTCAACGAAACGCGCAAGCCCAGCCTGACCTACGGTCCCGGCGCGGCCATCAGCGACCGCAACCCGCAATCGCTCAACTACGGCTTCAAAGCCTGACTCACTCCTGCGGCGTGTAACGTTGCGGGTCGGATCGGCTGCGGTTGACGCGCTGCCAGTATTCCGTACTGCCGGGGTCGGTCCTGTAGCGTCGCGCCTTCTCATTGGCCGCCACCTGTTGGTCCCAGTAGGGTTGCGCGCCGGGCTTGACCGGCACCGGACCGGTCTGCCGCAGGCCGCGCTCCGGACAGTCCGGCGGCAAGGGCGCTCCGCTCATCATCGCCTTGCGGCAATCCTGACCGTGACGCAAAACCGCCCCCAGCCTTTCCCGTTCGGCCATATCGTGGGATCGGGCGGAAAGGGCGTTACCTTCGACCACGACAGGCACCACATCGGAGGGTTTGGCCGCCGCCGATGACCGGCGATAAGCCGGTGCGTTCGCCGCCTGCGCGGCCTCGCTTCGCACCGCCTGCGTCCTGACGGCCCTTTGCGGCACCAGCCATACCTCCGCCGCGGGCAGGACCGCCGGCGTCTCGCGGACCTTGCGCGAAATGAGGAACAGCAGACCCAGCGCCAGATGCGCGCCGGCAACGATCAGCACCACGATCCCCGTCTGCCGCCATTGGCCAATCTGCCGCCCCTGGATGTCGCGCTGCGCCATGTCGTCCCCTTCTCCCGCAGAATGAGACAAACAATCCGGCCTTTATATGGTTCGCCGTGGACACAAATTTTACAAAAGCGTTCGCAAAACGTTCTTGCACGCCTCATTCAAATGAGGCAGGTGTCTGCTGACACTTTTTCGACGCCGCCATTATACCTATATGACGGCGACTGCCCCCTCCCCGATGGATGTGCGTAATGGCCGATAGCGGACACGACAAGGATATGCTGATGAGCAGCTCCAACCTGATGCAGGGCTTCATCAAGGTGCGCGGCGCGCGCGAGCATAACCTCAAGGGCGTCGACGTCGATATTCCGCGCGGCAAGCTGGTCGTGCTGACCGGTCTGTCGGGGTCGGGCAAGTCGTCGCTCGCCTTCGACACCATCTATGCCGAGGGTCAGCGCCGTTACGTCGAAAGCTTGTCGGCCTATGCGCGGCAATTCCTTGAACTGATGTCGAAGCCCGACGTCGATCTGATCGAAGGTCTGTCGCCGGCCATCTCCATCGAGCAGAAGACGACCTCGAAGAACCCGCGCTCGACCGTCGGCACGGTGACCGAAATCCACGACTATATGCGCCTTCTGTGGGCGCGCACCGGCGTGCCCTATTCGCCCGCCACCGGCCTGCCCATCGAGAGCCAGACCATCTCGCAGATGGTCGACAAGATCATGGCCCTGCCCGAAGGGACGCGTCTGCTGTTGCTGGCCCCCTTCGTGCGCGGCCGCAAGGGCGAATACAAGAAGGAGATCGCCGACCTTCAGCGTCAGGGCTTCCAGCGCCTGAAGATCGACGGCCAGTACTACGCCATCGAAGAGGCTCCCAAGCTCGACAAGAAGTACAAGCACGATATCGACGTCGTCGTGGACCGTGTGGTCGTGAAGGGCGGGCTGATGCAGCGTCTGGCCGACTCGCTTGAGACCGCGCTTCGCCTCGCCGACGGTCTGGCCATCGCCGAGTTCGCCGATATTGCCGAGGGCGAGACCGAGCCGAAGCGCATCATCTTCTCGGAAAAGTTCGCCTGCCCCGTCTCCGGCTTCACCATTGCCGAGATCGAGCCGCGCCTGTTCTCGTTCAACAATCCGTTCGGCGCCTGCCCGACCTGCGACGGTCTGGGCGTCAAGCTGACCTTCGACCGTTCGCTGATCGTGCCGGACGAAGGCGTCAGCCTCAAGGACGGGGCCATCGCGCCGTGGTCCAAAGGCCCCTCGCCGCTCTACGGGCAAACGCTCGAAGCCCTATCGGCCCATTACGGCTTCAAAATGGACACCAAATGGCGCGCCCTGACGCCCGAAGCTCAGGACGTCATCCTGCTGGGGTCCGGCTCGGAAAAGATCAAGTTCGTCTATCAGGACGGCACGCGCCGCTACGACGTGACCAAGCCGTTCGAGGGCGTCATTCCGAACATGGAACGCCGCTACCGCGAAACCGACTCCTCGTGGGTGCGCGAAGACCTCGGCCGCTATCAGGCCGAAACCCCGTGCGAGGCCTGCGGCGGCAAGCGTCTCAAGCCCGAAGCCCTGGCCGTGAAGGTCCACGCCAAGGATATCGCCGAAATCTCCGGCCTGTCGATCAGAAAGGCGCACGACTGGTTCGCCGATCTGCAAAACCATCTGACGGAAAAGCAGATGGACATCGCCCGTCGCATCCTGAAAGAGATCCTCGACCGCCTGAACTTCCTCAATGCGGTGGGCCTCGACTATCTCAACCTCTCGCGCAATTCAGGCACGCTGTCGGGCGGCGAAAGCCAGCGCATCCGTCTGGCCTCGCAGATCGGTTCGGGCCTGACCGGTGTGCTCTACGTGCTCGATGAGCCGTCGATCGGCCTGCACCAGCGGGACAACGACCGCCTGCTCGAAAGCCTGAAAGGATTGCGCGATCTCGGCAACTCGGTGCTGGTGGTCGAACACGACGAAGACGCCATCCTCACCGCCGACTACGTCATCGACATGGGCCCCGCCGCCGGCGTCCACGGCGGTCAGGTCGTGGCCGAGGGCACGCCTGAGCAGGTCAAGAACAATCCCGACTCGCTGACGGGCCAGTACCTGACCGGCAAGCGCGAAATCCCCCTCTTCTTCTCCAGGGACACGGACGAGGAGCGCCGCCCGATCAATAAAAAGAAGATGCTCAAGGTCATCGGCGCGCGCGGCAACAACCTCAAGAACGTCACCGGCGAAATCCCGGTCGGCGTCATGACCTGCATCACCGGCGTCTCCGGCGGCGGCAAATCGACCTTCACGCTGGAAACCCTGCACAAGGCGGCGGCGCGGCGGCTGAACAACGCCTCGGCCAATGCCGCCGTTCACGACAAGATCGAGGGGCTGGAGTTTTTCGACAAGGTGGTCGAGATCGATCAGTCGCCCATCGGGCGCACCCCGCGCTCGAACCCCGCCACCTATACCGGGGCCTTCGGGCCGATCCGCGACTGGTACGCCGGCCTGCCGGAATCGAAGGCCCGCGGCTACGGGCCGGGGCGCTTCTCTTTCAACGTCAAGGGCGGGCGCTGCGAAGCCTGCACCGGCGACGGCCTGATCAAGATCGAAATGCACTTCCTGCCCGATGTCTACGTCACCTGCGACGTGTGCAAGGGCAAGCGCTATAACCGCGAAACGCTGGAAATCTCGTTCAAGGGCCATTCTATCGCCGACGTGCTCGACATGACGGTCGAAGAAGGCGCCGAGGCCTTCAAGGCCGTGCCAACCATCCGCGACAAGCTGGAGACGCTCAAGCGCGTGGGCCTGGGCTATATCAAGATCGGTCAGCAGGCGACGACGCTGTCGGGCGGCGAGGCGCAGCGCGTCAAGCTGTCGAAGGAACTGTCCAAGCGCGCCACGGGAAAGACCTTGTATATTCTCGACGAACCGACCACCGGTCTGCATTTCGAGGACACGCGCAAACTGCTGGAAGTGCTGCACGAACTGACCGATCACGGCAATACGGTCGTGGTCATCGAGCACAATCTCGACGTCATCAAGACGGCAGACTGGCTGCTCGACTTCGGCCCGGAAGGCGGCGACGGCGGCGGTGAAATCGTGGCCTTCGGCACGCCGGAAAAGGTCGCCGAAAATCCGAAGTCGTGGACCGGCAAGTATCTCAAGGACATTCTGGCGCGTCACAAGGCGCGGAAAGCGTAATCTCTCCTCCCCATCGCTTAAGCGACAGGGAGGAGAGTTGGAAACATGAACCCCGCGTTAACCCTATTCGGGCATCAATCTGGACAATCACTGCCCAGATTCGGATTCCCTCCATGCGCCGCCCAGTTCTGCTTCTTACGGTTGCCGCCTTCGCGCTGATGAGCGCCGGCCTGTCCGGCTGCGGCAAGAAGGCCGAGCCCGGCGAAGCGCACGCTGCCGAGGGCGCAGGGCATGGCGAGCCCCACGGTGACGACGGCCATGGCGGCGGCGGTCAAGGCGCGGCGGGCGACGTCACGCACTGGAGCTATGAGGGGGATGACGGCCCGACCCATTGGGGCGATCTGGGCACCGAGAACAAGCTGTGCAAGAGCGGTCCGCGTCAGTCACCGATCAATCTCAGTGGCATCGCGGCGCCCAAGGCCGTCAATCTGACGCTGGACTACACCTCATCCCCGGCCAAGATCCAGAATCTGGGGCATGTCATTCAGGTGTCACCGACCGATGGCGGCGGCGTGGTGATGGATGGTGTGCGTTATAAGCTGGTGCAGTTCCACTTCCACACCCCGTCCGAACATACGATCAACGGTCACCGCGCGGCTATCGAAACCCATTTCGTCCACAAGAATGACAAGGGCAATCTGCTGGTTATCGGTGTTCTGTCGGATGTCGGCGTGGCCGACCCCATGCTGGCCCCCATCTGGACATGGCTGCCGACCGATCCGGGCCCGGCCGCTCTCATCCCCGACCTGCTGGTCAATGCCCGCGACCTGATGCCGGCGACCGAAGAATTCTATGCCTATTCGGGCTCGCTCACCACGCCGCCATGCACAGAAAAAGTGACATGGATGGTCTATGCCTCGCCCCTGTCGATTTCACCGGAGCAGGTGGACGCCTATCAGCGCCTGACCGGACCGAACGCCCGTCCGATCCAGCCACCGCAGGATCGCGACATTCTGCACATTGTCGGGGGCTAAGCCTTCGTCGTGTTTTTCAGCATCTGATAGGCCGCTGCGACCGCACCGATCATGATGGCCGTGGTCAGCGGCGCGATGACGCCATTGACGGCCAGATAGACCCCGGTCAGCGGCTCGACAATGTTGGCCAGTTGCGACACGTCCGGGCGCGGCACCTGATCGACCGTCGTGACATCGTGACCGGTAACCAGCACGGCCAGCGCCATGTACACGGTCTGGGCCAGCATACTGACCACCACCGCCATCAGAAACGCCACGACAAAGCCTCCCAGCAGCGACCAGAAGCGGCCCTGAGTCAGGCGGATCGAACCCGTCAGATTGAAGTGCCCTTCATCGAAGCTCTGCACGCTGACCATGGACAGGCGCACCATCAGCCAGATGTTGAATCCCATGGCCGCCACGGCCGTCAGCGCGCCGATCACGGGCACAATGGCCTGCGACAAGGCGCCGGCCAGCAGGGACAGCAGCCCGCCAAGAATGGCCAGAGCGACCGCGCTCAGCAGCGTCACCACGATGATGACCAGAGCCAGCACGAAGGACAGCGCCACCTGACGCACCTCGTCAACCCCCAGACGCAGGAAGCCGAAACGCGGCGAGTGTCCGCCGAGAACCGCCCGGTAGATGGCGCAGGTGATGATGGCGGAAAAGACCAGCGTGACCATCAGGGCCAGCAGATAGGCCGGCCCCAGACGCACGACCATCTCACCGGCCTTTTCGGGGTCGTTCGGCAACTGCCCCTGAATAAGCGCGTTCCATTCCGGCCCGGCCACGGACATCAGCAAGGCGGTCGACAGGATCAGCGCCACCAGCAGCACCATCCCCCACCACAGGATCAGGATGGGCCGCTCACGGATGATGCGGAAGCCTTCAAAGGCGAAATCGACGGACGAAGCCATGCAAAAAACCGGGGAGCGAAAACAATCTATCCCTTAGCGCGAAGTGCGCTGATTTGCCTATAGGCCGAGGCCAAAAAAGCAATGCCGAGCGGCATGAAGACAACGACGCCCAGCGCCAGATTGATCACGCCTCCCAAAGGCATCCCCGCCACGACGGCCAGCGACGGCATGAGCGTGCTGAGGAAAATGAAGGGCAGCAGGATATAGGCGTAGCCGAGGAACAGCTTGACCGTCTGCCCCGAAGACAGGTTCAGCGCATTGAGCGACACCACACGATGTTCGGCCACCGTGGCGGCGCGGTGCAGCCACAGCTTCACCGTCAGAATGGTCAGGATCAGCAGGACGGCGAATATAGCCAGCGCCACCACGACGCCCTGCGGCTGCGGTCCATTGATCAGGGTCATCAGCAGGGCGTGCGGCGTGCGGAAGCTGTCTTCCGGCAGGCCCGCCGCCCCCATGAACAGGGCCAGCACCACCGCGCCGGTCACGAAGACCATGCTCCAGAACAGCAGGACCAGCGCGCTGGCGGCCAGCAGACGGCGCTCGGGCCTGCCGAACTGCAACCCGCCAAAACCCAATCCTTCGGACGCCGCGTAGCGCTCACCGAACAGAACCAGCCGGTACAGCGCGCCCGCCGCCGCCGTATGGGCGATGACCCCCAGCACGATCAACAGGCGACGCACCCACATATCGAGAAACGGCAGGTGCCCCAGCAGCAGGATAACAAACAAGGCGGCCAGAACCAGCCCGGCCCTGCGCCACATAAGCGGCAGGGCCTGCCCCGCCGCCTTCAGCGCACCGATCAGATGAAAGGCCGTGCCGAAACTCATATCCCGATAATCCCCAACTGCCCCAAAAGCCTGCGGCGTTAACCCTAGGCGGGGCGTACTGTTAAACAAATCCTTTCCCTTTAAAAGGGCAAAGGCGAAACCGCCGGCGTTTTTCATCCGGGCCGTGACATCGCCATACGATCTAATTATATGAGCCGCATGACAATCCAACCCGTACACATTATCGGCGGCGGACTCGCCGGTTCCGAAGCCGCCTGGCAACTGGCTCAGGCCGGCGTTCCCGCCATCATCCACGAGATGCGTGGCGAGCCCTCAAGCGGCGAAGCGGTAGGGCAACCCAAAGTCAAAATGACCGACGCGCACCAGACCGACGGCCTCGCCGAACTGGTCTGCTCCAATTCCTTCCGTTCCGACGACTGGGAATTCAACGCCGTCGGTCTGCTGCACGCCGAGATGCGCCGCGGCAACTCGCTGATCATGGCCTGCGCCGACAAGCATCAGGTGCCCGCCGGCGGCGCGCTGGCTGTCGATCGCGACGGCTTTTCGCAGGCGGTCACCGCCGCGCTGGAAGCGCATCCGCTGGTGACCATCCGGCGCGAGGAAATCACTTCGCTAAAGGACACCGACTGGGCCAATATCATCTGCGCCACCGGCCCGCTGACCTCGGAATCCCTGTCCGATGTCATTCTGGAACTGACCGGCGAAGGACATTTAAGCTTCTTCGACGCCATCGCCCCCATCGTCCATGCCGACTCCATCGACATGTCGATCGCCTGGCGTCAGTCGCGCTACGACAAGGAAGGCCCCGGCGGCGACGCGGCGGCCTATATCAACTGTCCCATGACCAGGGACCAGTACGAGGCCTTTGTCGACGCCCTGCTGAGCGGTCCCAAGGCCGATTTCAAGGCATGGGAGCACGTCCCCTATTTCGACGGCTGCCTGCCGATCGAAGTGATGGCCGAGCGCGGCCGCGAGACCCTGCGCTTCGGCCCGATGAAGCCGGTCGGCCTGACCGATCCCAACAACCCGACCGTCAAGCCGCACGCCATCGTGCAACTGCGTCAGGATAATGCTCTGGGGACACTGTACAATCTGGTCGGCTTCCAGACCAAGCTGAAGCACGGCGCGCAGGCCGAGGTCTTCCGCATGATCCCCGGCCTGCAGGACGCGCAGTTCGCGCGTCTGGGCGGGCTGCATCGCAACACCTTCATCCAGTCGCCCAAGGTGCTGGGGGCGGACCTGCGCCTCAAACGTCTGATCGGCGAGCGCTCGCTGCGTTTCGCGGGTCAGATCACCGGCGTCGAAGGCTATGTCGAGAGCGCTGCCATGGGCCTGCTGGCCGGGCGGTTCGCCGCCGCCGAAGCCAGGGGCGAGACCCTGCCCCCGCCGCCGCCGACAACGGCTCTGGGCGCGCTGATCGGGCACATCACCGGCGGACATCTCACCGATGAAAAATCTTCTTTCCAACCGATGAACATCAATTACGGTCTGCTGCCGCCGATGGAGGCCCCGAAGGTCGACGACGACGGCAAGAAGATTCCGACCAAGGATCGCACCCGCGCCAAGAAACGCCTGATGAGCCTCAGGGCCTTGCGCGATATCGAGACATGGTTAAAAACAGAGGCAGTCTCCGCCTGAGCGCCGCCTGAAATGTGTGTGTGTGATGAAAGCCCTCAAGTCCCTTCTTGCCGTATCCGTCATCGCATTGGCCGGTTGTGCGTCCACCGAGACGCCGCCCGTGGTCACGCCGCCGCCGGTCGTCATCCCCTCTTCGCTGTCGCCGCAGCCCGTGCTGCTGTTCGACGTGCAGAAGGAAGGGCGCAAGCTCTATACGCTCAATGACGAGTTCCCTTACTGCGACAAGGTGACGGGCAAGGTGGTGGTGGTGCCGAAATGGTTCCGCACCGACTTTGCTTCGGTGCCGTGGTTCGGGCAGTTCGCTGTCAACACCAACGGCCCGACCATCCGCGCCGCCATCGTCCACGACTGGCTCTACGCCATCGGCGAGCCGGGCAAGCGTCAGGAAGCCGACGACATCTTCTATCGCGCCATGCGCAAGTGGGGCGTCAGCGAGATCGAGGCGCGCATCGCCTATAATGCCGTGCGTCAGGGCGGCGAGCGCGGCTATGCGCTGGCGTCGGACTGGGTATTCGTCAATCCCGCCGAACCCAATGCGCGCTTCCCCGCCCCCTTCGCCAAGCCGAAGACCGGCGTGATGATGACCCTGCCGCAATGCGCGGGTTTCGAGGCCATGGTGGCCAAGGGCTGGAAGGCCTATCCGCAGTACCCGGTTCAGACCTTGCCCGTTGTCGTGGAACCGCCGAAAAAGAAGCCGCTGTTCGGGATCGGCTAAATCCGACCTGTTATAAAGGCCCACAGCAGTTTGAGCCGCAACGACAAAGCGCCGCGCATGCGGCCCTGCCACAGGTCGCCGGCCACGGCCGCCGGCAGGACCAGCGGCAACAAGGCTGGCGGCACGCGTTTCATCTCTTGCCGTGCTTCACGGAACAGATGGCGGCCTTCGTCCATGCCGGCTTCCGCGATTTTCAGCCGTCCGGCCACCTTTAGCGCCGCCAGCGCCTGAAACCGCGCCGGGGCGAGCAAGGCTGACGCATCGGCCTCCGGCGACAGCACCTTCGCCGCCTGCGCGATCACCGCCGCCTGCCCCTTGTCGGCCACGCCCAGCGCGTCGCGCAGCGGCATCCGGCCATCCAGTTGCACGCGGTGCGCTTCGGTGGCGTCGATCAGAGCCTGTATATCGATGGCGTGACGTCCCGCCACCGCTTCCAGCGCCGCGCTCAGCGGGTGGTAGCGCACCTTGCGCCGGTCGCGGATCTCCTCCAGCGCCTCGATCCACCACGTATAGCGGATATCGCCCAGCAGCGGCTCCGACACGCGGGCCGGCACGTCGCGCAGCACCTCGGCAAAGGCCAGCAGGGCCAGCACGTCCGCCCGCGTCTGCGCATCCTCGATGAACTGCGCGGCTAAGCGCACAACCTCGTCACGCGGCACGGTTTCGGTTTCGTCTTCGGTCATTGATCTTCTCTCCTCCCTGTCGCGCAGCGATGGGGAGGTGGATTTTGAAGCGAAGCTTCAAAAGACGGAGGGGGATGCCTCAATCAGAGCTATCCCCCTCCACCATTCATCGCTGCACTCGAATGGTCCCCTCCCCATCGCTATGCGACAGGGAGGAGAATAAACTTACGGCTGCGGCGCATTCTTGCCCTTGAAGCCGCCGACATCGACGACTTCGGCCTCGGTCTGGTTGCGATTGACGCCCCAGATGAGGATGGCCGGCGCGGCGACGTAGATCGACGAATAGGTGCCGATGACGATACCGAAGATCAGCGCCACCGAGAAGGAGAACAGCGCTTCCCCGCCCAGAACGGCCAGACCGGTGAGCGCCATGACCGCGGTGACGCCGGTAATGATCGTCCGCGACAGGGTTTCGTTGATCGACAGATCGATCACATCCTTCAGCGGCAGCTTTTTATACTTGCGCAGGTTCTCGCGGATACGGTCGAACACGACGACGGTGTCGTTCATTGAGTACCCGATGATCGTCAGGATGGCCGCGACCGCCGTCAGGGTGAACTCCAGACGGAAGACGGCGAACAGGCCGAAGGTCAGGATGACGTCGTGCGCCAGACCGACCACGGCGCCGAGGCCGAACTGCCATTCGAAACGGAACCAGATATAGACCATCATCAGGCCGATGGCGAAGACCAGCGCTAGAATACCACCGGTGAACAGTTCGCCCGACACCTTCGGACCGACGACGGTCGCCGGCTTGAACGTCGCGTCGGGAATATCGGCCTTAAGAGTGGACTGCACCTTGGCGATAACCGCCTCAGTGTTACCCGTAGGCGTCTCGAAGCGGATGAGCGCATCCTGCCCCTTCGTGCCCGCGCCCTGCACCTGAAGGTCGTGCAGGTCCAGCTTGTTCAGATGCTCGCGCACGTCGTCTTCGCTGATGCGGCTCTGGCTCGACACTTCGAGGATGGTGCCGCCCTTGAAATCGACGCCGCAGTTCAGACCGCCGCACGGCGGCGTCAGCGGCCATACCGTCATGAACAGCGACCCGGCGCACAACACGGCAGAGAGGATACCCGCCAGCTTCGAGAAACGGACGAAGTTGAAATTGGTCTTCTGCGGCAGAACCTTGATCAGCGGCCACGAGCCCTTGCCGTCCGCCGACTGGATCGGCAGGGTCTTGGGGCGGCGCGCCTGATACCACCAGGCCAGCAGCAGTTGCGTGACCAGAACGGCGGAGAAGACCGAGGTGATCACACCCAGCGACAGGGTCCAGGCGAAACCGCGCACAGGGCCCGCGCCGAAGAAGAACATGATCGCCGCCGCGCCGAGCGAGGTCAGGTTGGCGTCGATAATGGTCTCCATGGCCTTCTGGAAGCCCGAATCCAGCGCGCCGATAACGTTGCGGCCGGCGCGCACTTCGTCGCGCATGCGCTCATAGATCAGCACGTTGGCGTCGACGGCCACGGCCAAGGTCAGGATCAGACCGGCGATACCCGGAAGGGTCAAGGTCGCCTGCGTCACCGACATGCCGCCGATGATCAGGATCAGGTTGACGACCAGCGCCACGATCGAGATGCCGCCGAACAGCCAGCCATAGGCCAGGACCATGAAGATCAGCACCGAGACGAAGGCGATGACGGTCGAGAACAGGCCCTTATTGACCGAGTCGGCGCCCAGTTCGGCCGAAACGACGCGCTGCTCTTCGATATTCAGCGGCGCGCTCAGAGCACCGCCATTGAGGACGTTGACCAGTTCCGACGCTTCCTGAACGGTGAAGTTGCCGGTGATCTGACCCGAACCGCCCGGAATGGGGCCGTTGATGCGCGGGGCCGAAACGATCTTGCCGTCGAGGATGATGGCGAAGGGACGGCCGACATTCTGGGCCGTGGCGTCGCCGAACTTGCGCGCGCCCTCGCCGTCGAAGCGGAAGCCGATGGCCGGTCGGTTGTTCTGATCGGTGTCGACCGAGGCCTTGGTCAGGTTTTCACCCGACACGATGACGCGCTTCTTGACCACCATATAGGGCGGCAGGTTCGGGTCGGCGGTCGGCAGCATTTCCGAGCCCGGCGGCACGCGCCCGGCGGCGATGTCCGATTGCGAAGCGCTGTCGTCGACCATCTGGAAGGTCAGCTTGGCCGTGGTGCCGATAACGCGCTTGAGCTGTTCCGGATCGCTTTCGCCGGGGGCCTGAACCACGATGCGGTTGAGGCCCTGACGCACGATGGTCGGTTCGCGCGTGCCGAGATTGTCGACGCGGCGGCGCACGGTTTCGATCGAGGCGTCCACCGCGGCCGTCGAGGCGGCGGCCTTGCCTTCGCGGGTGTAGGTCAGGAAGATGACCTGATCGTCTTCCCTGGTGATATTGACGTCACGCGCCGAAGGGTTGTTGATCAGCGGATTGGACAGCGGAGTCAGGGCCGTCACCGCGGCGTCGACGCGCGCGGCTTCGTTGATGCGCACACGGACCACATCGCCCTGAGCGCTGAGGCCGCCGAAGGCGATGCCGCCGCTGCGCAGACGATCGCGCACCTCTTCGGTCAGGTTCTTGATCTTGTCCCGCGCCAGAGCCTCGGTATCCACTTCCAGCAGCAGGTGCGAACCGCCCTGAAGGTCGAGGCCGAGATTCAGACCGTTTTTCGGCAGGAAGCCGTACTGGTCGAGAGTGGACTTCGGCAGGAGGTTCGGCAGGGAAAACCACACGCCCATCAGGGTGACGAGGGTCACCAGCGTGATTTTCCAGCGGGACAGTTGCATCATGATCGTTACGACCCTTGTGCTCCGAAAAAGAGTGTCGGAGGGGCTTAGTTATAAACACAAAAAGCCTGTCTGACGGATCAGACAGGCCCTTAGGGACTAAAGGCGCTCAGGCCGCCTTGTCGTTGGCCGGAGCCGGCTCGCCCTTGGCGCGGACTTCGGCGACCATCGACTTGACCACCGGCACGTTCACGCCCGAAGCGATTTCAACCATCACCTGGGTCTCCTCGACGCGAGTGATCTTGCCGATCATGCCGTTCGACAGGACGACCGTATCGTTGCGCTTCATGGCGTTGAGCTGGTTCTGATGCTCCTTGGCGCGCTTTTGCTGCGGGCGGATGATGAGGAAGTACATCAGGACGAAGATCGCCACGAAGGGCAGAAGCTGAATAAGAGCGGCAGTATCCAAGACCGGGGTCTCCGTTGAGGCCCGCCGGACGGCAGGCATGGAATGAGGTTGCGCCATACATAGGCACACAGATTAAAAGGTCAATGCGCTTTTTACGCCTTCCTTATACGTGCAAGGCTTTGCCGCGCAGCCGTATGGACCTTACGGTAGCACGAGGATCGGATCGAAGGGCTTGGCGATTTCCGAGGACGGCGTATAGCGGATCTCGAAGTGCAGTTGCGGACGGTCCACCGCGCCGGTCTTGCCCAGCGTGCCGATGGTCTGGCCCTGCTCGATCTTCTGGTTGGCCTTCACATTGACCTTACCGAGGTGCGAATAGCCGGTATAAAAGCCGTCGGCGTGCTTGATATAGACCGTGCTGCCCAGCTCCTTTACCTGATCGCCGACATAGACGACCGTGCCTTCATCGGCGGCCACGACATCCGCGCCTTCCGGCCCGCCGATATTGATGCCGTCATTGCGCACGTTCGGCGCCAGTTGGCCGTAACGGACCAGCACATTGCCCTTGTACGGCCAGACGAAACGGCCCTTACCCAGCTTGACAATGCCCGCCGTATCGGCCGGAAGCGCCTTGACGGTTTCGACCGGTTTTACCGGGGCCGGAGCCGGGGTCGCAGAGGGCGTCATCACCGTCGGCTTGGCGGCGGTGGGTGCGGCGACGACCGGCTTAGGCGCGGCGGGTTGGGTCGCGACCGGTTGAGTGACCGCGGGCTTGGGCGCATCGGCTTGCGCCACCACAGCCTTGACGCGCTCCGGCGCGGGACCGGCAGCATAGGTTTCGACGCCCTTGTCCTTCGCCGTTTCGGGCAGGAGGATCTTCTGGCCGATACGGGTGACCGAGGCCGAGGTCAGGCCGTTCATCTGATACAGGGTCTGAACGGAGACGCCGAAGCGGCGCGACACGCCGAACAGCGTATCCTTGGCCTGAAGCGTGTAAACGAATCCGGCCTTGCTGTCGCGCACCGGCAGGGTCGCCGCGGGGGTGGCCGCAGGCGTCGTCGGTTTTGTCGCCACCGTATTGGCGGGCGGCGGCGGGGGTGGAGGCGGCGGCAATTCGCTGGTGGTAATCGCCCCCTTCGAGCCGAGCGGCTGCACACCGGTGTGTTCTTCGGCCTGCGCAGGAGCGGTATCCATCGGGGCGGGCTGCGTCGCCGGGGTTGCCGGACGCTGCTCCATATAGATCGGGTATTTCGGAGTCTGCGGCGTCACCGTGCACGCCGTCAGGCCGACCGCGGTCAGCGCCGGCAGGACAAGGGCCGAAACAAGCTTGAAGGCGCGCATGGGTGTCTCCGTAGCGTCTGTTTTTCTCGTCTCTTTATGGCCGAACTATGGATAATGAAAGATTACCAGCGTCGGTAGCGATTGAGGATTTGCAAAGGAATCCACACCCGCGCCGCCCCTTCACACGAAATTTTGAAGCGGCTGCATCCGATCGGTGGCGCGGCGGACATCAATAGGCAAGGACGCTTCTCAGGGAAGCCTTTTAGGGGAGACGGTCATGAACGATTGGCTTGCCGCCGCCTTCGGCCTGATCATCGCTTTCGCCGACATACTCCATCTCCGGGCCCTCTCGCATATGACTATGGACTGACAGGAGACTGAACCATGGAAACGCTCTTCGCCCATTACTGGTGGCTGATCTTCCCCCTCTTCGGCATGGGAATGGGGCTCTACGGCATGTATATGGGCCACAAGGCGCGGCAGGACCGCATCGGCCTGATCCGCCACTATCTGGAACAGGGCAAGGAACCGCCCCCGGCCCTGTTCGAAGGCCTCAACGGCCCCGACGATACAGGTTGCAAGGGGCAAGGTGCGAACGGCAACCTGGTGTCCATGGTCTGCGTCTTTTCCGCCTTCGCCCTGGCTTTTGGCTATGTGGGCTGGAAGCAGGACAGCGAGGTCTATATCGCCCTGGGTCTGGGCTTCGCCCCGGCCGCCGTCATCTCGCTCATCATGCTGATCATCAAGCTGACGCGGAAAGGCTGAGCGTGAACCGGACCCGCAGCGAGCGGGCGCGCGACGGATCGGAAGCGGCCTTCGCGGCGCTGGTGGCCGAGCATCAGCAGGCGGTGCGGCAGTTCCTGCGCCGCCTCGCCACTACGCCGGCCGATGCCGACGATCTGGCGCAGGAGGCGTTTGTGACGGCGTGGGCGCGTCTCGACCGGCTGAAACCCGGCGTGTCGTTCCGCACCTTCGTCTGCGGCATCGCGTGGCGCAAGGCGCAGAACGACCGCCGGCGGGTGCGCCGCGCCGAAAATCGTGACGGCGCGTGGCTGTCGCTGCGGACGACCGAGGAAACGCCTTCGCACGAAACCCGCCTCAGCCTCGACAAGGCCATGGCCGCCCTGCCGCTCGATATGCGGGCGGTCATTTCGCTGTGCGTGGCCGAAGACTACAGCCACGCCGAAGCCGCGGAAATTCTGGGGCTTCCCCTCGGCACGGTAAAATCGCATATTCAGCGCGGACGCGCCCGCCTGTGCCAGCTTCTGGGAGTAGAGCCATGACCGATACATTGAAAGACATGTTCGCCCGCTCACCCATGCATTTGTCCGGGCCGGCGCGCGACCCGGCGTTTGAGCTGCGCGTGCTCGAAGCCGTGGAGCGCCGCCGCTTCCGCACCCAGATGACCGTCTATGCCGGTGTCGCCGGCGCCGTCACGGTGGGCGGTGTCTTCCTGACGCCGATCCTGTCGCCGCTGCTCGCCTTACCGGCCCTGCCCGTGTTTTTGTCGGTTATCGGCGTCCTGCCCGGCCTGTTCCTTGCCGGGCGGCAGCTAAGGGCCGCTCGCCGCTAAGGGGCATGCATTCACCTTGCCGATAGATTTTTTACGCGCGAACGTGTCACCCGTTAACGCTCTGCAGGCGTAAAGAAAAGACGGTTCGACATGGCGACGGAACATCCCGGCTCACCCGGTCCGGGGAGCCATATTTTCGGTGACAGCGCCATGGCGGCTCGTATCCGCGCGCACGATTGGTCCAATACGCCCCTGGGGCCTCTCGACCAGTGGCCGGCCCTGCTCAAATCGACCGTCAACACCCTTCTCGCGTCGAAATTTCCGCAGTGCCTGTTCTGGGGCGCGGACCTGCTGCATATCTATAATGACGGCTATCGCCGGCTTCTGGGCGGCAAGCCGGACGCGCTGGGCCGGCCCATGCGCGAAATATGGGCCGAGTCGTGGCACCTTCTTCAGCCTATGACGGAACGCATATTCCAGGGTGAATCGGTCTTCATCGAAGACTACCCCCTGCAGGTGCAGCGCGGCACGGACGGCATGGAGCAGGCCTATTTCACCTTCTGCTATTCGCCCGTCCATAATGAGGCGGGCGGCATCGACGGCCTGCTCGATATCGTCGTCGAGACCACCAGGAAGGTGATCGAGCACCGTAACCGCCAGACCAAGTTGACGGCGTTGGCCGAAGCCACGTCGGACGCCATCTACAGCATGAATGCCGACTGGTCCGAATTGCGCCAGCTAAGCAGTTCGCGCTTTCTCAATCCGACCACACAGGCCAATCCCGACTGGCTGATCGAATATGTCTATGCGGAGGACCGCGACGCCGTGTGGCGCGAGGTTCAGGCGGCCTTGCGCGACCAGCGGGTTTTCGAATTCAGCCACCGCGTCGTGCGGGCCGACGGGTCGCTGGGCTGGACACGGTCGCGCGCCGTGCCGCTTTTCGACGAGCACGGTCAGGTGCAGGAATGGTTCGGCGCGGCTCAGGACATCACCTCCGAAAAGGAAGCCGACGAAAACCAGCGTCAGAGCCAGAAGATCGAGGCCGTGGGCCAGTTGACCAGCGGCGTGGCCCACGATTTCAACAATCTGCTGATGGTCATAACGGGCGGCCTCAACCTTCTGCCGCGCGTGACGGATGACGCCCGACGGCAGAAAATTCTCGACAACATGCACGACGCGGCGGATCGGGGCGCTTCGCTGACGCGGCAGATGCTGTCCTTCTCACGCCGCCGCGAACTGCGCCCCTCGCCCACCGACATCGCCCGGACGATGGACGGCATGAGCGAACTGCTGGGCCGGGCGTTACGCGGCGACATACGCATCGAAAGCGATTTCCCGCCGGACCTGTGGCCCGTCCATGTCGATTCGTCCGAGTTCGAACTGGTGCTGATCAATCTGTGCGTCAATGCGCGCGACGCCATGCCGAACGGCGGCATCATCACCATAGAGGCGTGCAACAGTGGAGAGGACATGGTCGAGGTGTCGGTTTCCGATACGGGCACCGGCATGTCGGACGCGGTGCGCGCCCGTGTCTTCGAACCCTTCTTCACCACCAAGGACATCGGGGCCGGTTCAGGTCTCGGCCTCGCTCAGGCCTACGGTTTCGCCACCCAGTCGGGCGGTCATATCCATATCGAGTCGCAGCCGGACGTGGGCACCCGCGTGGCGATGCGCCTGCCCCGCTCCACCGAAACGCCTGCCCGCGCAACCCCCAAGGCCGCACCCCCAGGTGAGAATGCGGCGTCGCGCGGCACCGTTCTGGTGGTTGAGGACGACAAGAATGTCGCCACCTTCGTCTCTGAGATGCTGGAAACGCTAGGCTTCGACGCCCTTTGTGTCGAAAGCCCCGCCGCGGCGCTGGGGGCCCTGGCCAATGATCGACCGCTGACGCTGCTGTTTTCAGACATCATGATGCCGGGCGGACTCAACGGCGTCGATCTGGCGATGGAGGTGCGCAAACGGCGACCAGCCCTGCCGATCCTGCTGACGACAGGGTATCCGGAGGGGTTCCAGCCCCAGGCGGACGCCGCCCGCATCGCGCTGCTGCCCAAGCCCTACGACCTCAACACGCTGGATAAAAAGGTCAGGGACGTCATCGATAACGTACCGCGTTGGACTTTCAATCCAAAAGCGGACGCCGCCCTTTAGACGCAAGAGCTTACGCCGTAAAAGGCCGAAACGCCGCCTACGGGCGGTTCTTCGCCGCTAAACGCTCCAGAGCTTTTTTGGCGGCACATTCGGCCAATATCCAGCTTTCGCCAACGCCGGAGGCCACAGCCACCCCACCGGCCTTGGGCCATATCTTCCATTCGGTGCTCTTCGGGCCGCGCGGGTAAAACTTGATTTCAAAGTCTGAGGATTCGTTTTGCATCCGTGGTCCATACCAGTAATTTCGGCAGGTCACAAATACATCGGGGCAAAACAGATGCGTCAGATGCCTTGTGATAGAGGTCAGAGCACGCCGAAGATTTTGAAAGCCAGGCCGAAGTCATGGCTGGCGCTGGGGGGCACATCGATAACTAGTCCCGCAGGGCTCTGGCGGAAGGTCAACGGATCTCGGCTGCCGACCACCTCGACGCGCTTGACGCGGCCTTGTTCGCGTTTATTCAGCGACTTGATCGTTACCGATCCTGCGGGTCGACCCAGCGGGATAGCGTAGAGCGCCTTCGCCTTGGTCGTGAAGCGGATATCCTCGCTGGTGAAAGATTTCTGATCGCGTTCGCCGAACATGCCGGTTCCGACCTGTGTGGGGCCTTCACCGAATATCCGCCAGGGCCGCGTCCCATAGATCGCGTCGCCAAATCGAGACATCCAGCCGGCGATTTCTTCAACAATACGGCGCTCTTCGGAGTCGATCGAGCCATCGGCACGAAGCGGAACACTGAGCAGTAGGTTGCCGTTCTTGGAGATGATATCGCACAGGCGGTGGATGACATCGGCGGCCGGAAGGTATTTCTTTTCAGTGTAGAGGCGGCGGTTGTAGTGCCACTGCCCGATGCAGGTACAGGTTTGCCAGGGCCGCTCGTCGATTTCGGATTTTGAGCCACGCTCCACATCCACCACAACGCCCCCGTTGAACGGGCCATGCGGTTTGATGTTCACCACACCTTCGACCTTGCCTTTGTTCCATTGCGCCGAAGCGTTGTAGAAGTGGGCGGTTATATCGAGACCGACCTGCCCCAGCGGGAGATCGAAATTGTCGAAATAGACCATATCGGGTTTGTAGCTATCGATCAGATCCTTGCAGCGCAAAAACCACTGGCGGGTGAAGGCCGGATTGTTGAGGGGCGGCTTTTCGTCCCACACCCGATCGTTCAACTCATGCCAGGCATGGGCGGCGGTGATAGTGTCGAAGCCATTCGGCAAGGCCATAACCGGGTCGCCATAGAACGATTTAGGATCGAGCCCTTCCCACCACTTGCCCTTTCCATCGACGGCACTGAGTTTGTAAGCATCGTAGCGCTCGCCTTTGCGCGGACCTTCGGCATCATAACCATAGGCTGTCTGGAACCAGTGCCAGGCATGGGCGGAGTGATTGGAGACGCCAAAGCGCAGACCGCGCTTGCGAACGGCTTTTTCCCATATGCCGATGATATCTTTCTTGGGGCCGATACGTGTCGAATTCCAGTCGTGGAACCTTGACGCATACATGTCGAAGTTGTCGTGATGGTTGGCCATCGCCATGAAATACTTAGCGCCGGCCTTGGTATAGAGGTCCAGGAGATCGTCGGGATTCCAGTTTTCGGCCGTCCATTTCGGCAGAAGGTCGATAAAGCCCGTATCGGCGGGATGACCATAGGTCTTGACGAAGTGAGTGTAGGCACCGCTGCCCTGCATATACATGTTGCGGGCGTACCAATCCCCGGCTTCCGGCACGCACTGTGGTCCCCAGTGCGCCCAGATGCCGAACTTGGCGTCGCGAAACCAGTCAGGCGCCTGATAGTTGTCCTGAAGCGATTTCCAGTCGGGCTTGAACGTCCCTTCCGAAATCTTGTCAAAACCAGGTTGGGCGAGGTCTGCGGCTTCGGCTGGCAAACGGGAGGCGACACCGAGCACTGTGGCACTTGCGAACAACTCGCGCTTGGTAATCGACATCGACTCCTCCTGGGTTTCAGTCATCTTCAAGTTAACACTCAAAGGCGTATTTTTATTTGTCTGACAATATCGTATTTGATTTTTTGGTCAATATATGAAGTGTCCGCGCTGCAAAAAAATCCCACATATTCCGGAAAAAGGCGCTTTTATGATTGTGAACGAAGAGTTTGTATCCGGTGCTTTTGCTTTTTGGCAGAACGGATTGCGGCGTCTGAAAGTGACATTTTTGGGGGCCTCGCTTTCTGAGGTACGTCGCGAGCCCCCAAATACCGCCAAATCACCCGGATGCGGGCGGAATTGGTCGAACATCGGCGGACCTCAATGAAGCCCTAAACTATCAATTTTTAATGATTTTTTCAACGCGGCGCTCGCCGCAAAAAGGCGATATGGTGCCTGGAGCCGGAATCGAACCAGCGACACGCGGATTTTCAATCCGCTGCTCTACCAACTGAGCTATCCAGGCACTCATTACATCGGAACGACCTTGGTGCGCCGCGCCGGGAGGCCGCTCTAATAAGCGAGGGTTTCCGGCTTGGCAAGCGCGCAAAGCCAGAAATTCGCAAAAAACCCGCTCAAACCGCGTCTTCGTCGTCAAAAGGTGAGGATAAGTCAGAACCCGGTCTATCCTCGCCCTCTTCAACGGCTTCGGCGGCCAGCGCGCCGGTCCCGCCGATGACATATTCGCCTTTCAGCCAGTGCATCAGGTCGGCGTCCGCGCAGCGCTTTGAGCAAAAGGGGGAATAGTCCTTCGCCGCATTGGGAAGGGTCTGATCGGCGACCTGATAGGTCTGGCGGCAATAGGCGCATTTACGTTCGGTCATGCCGGTCATATAGGCAAGTTAGCGGACCGGAACAACCTCGGTGACGGAGGCCGTCTCAACGCTCAGACGCGGCGTCAGGGGATCGAGACTGTCCTTCAGGCACTGACGCACCAGATCGGCTACCGGCCCCGGCGCGCGCAGTTTCAGTCGCCCGCCCGCATCGGAGCGCGCCTCGGCCACGGCCCGCCACAGAAGCCGCCTTGCGGCCTTCAGCGGCGTGTCTTCACCGTGCGGTCGTGCGCCCCAGGGGCGGCTGAATTCGAGGATCCCGAAGCGCGTGATGGGTCCGCAGGCTATGGCAGGACTTTCGGCGAGAAAGGCGTCGCGCACCAGCCCGGTCAGTTTCTCGCCATTGTGCTTGTTGCCGATCAGATCGACCACCACCAGCCCGGCCAGATTGGACAGGCGCACGCGGCGGGCCACCTCCGCAACCGCCACCTCATTGAGGCGCTTGGCGGCCTGACGCGGCGTGTGGATCATCCCCTCGCCCGCCCCGCCCATATCGATGTCGCAAGCGATCAGGGCGCGCGTCGGCTCAATCGACAGATAACCGCCGCCGGGCAGATCGAAGCTGGGATGGATGGCCTGCGCTTCCGCGATGTCGAGCGCGTCGGGATCTTCGGCGGCTTCGAATACGGCCTGCGGATCGATCAGGCGGCGGGCCTGCGACTTGAGGCGTTCGATCAGCGGCAGAGGCCCGGACAGACGACGCAGCGGGCCGTCGGCCATCCCGATCAGGCGCGCGCGCGGCAGCTTGTCCGCGCGGGCCTCCGCGGCGATTTCGATCTCCAGCGCTGCGCCTTCGTTGATGGCGTCCGGATCGCTGAGGTCGGTCATGGCCTCCTGACCGTCAGCCAGTTTGAGGAAGCCGATGCGCCCGGACTTGGCGCTCAGTCGCGCTACGGAGCGCGTGCCCCACAGGGTCAGGGACGGATCAAGCGCATAGCCTTCGGCATAGAGCAGCGGCTGGCCGTCGCGCGCCACGCAGGCGCGGACCAGACCGAAGCGCTGTTCGCTGTAGAGCCTCAACCGATATAGCCCGCGCCACGCAGCAACTGCGCCGTCTCATAGGTCGGCAAACCGACAACCGAGGGAAAGGAGCCGTTCAGATGGATGACGAAGGCCCCGGCCCGGCCCTGAATGCCGTAGCCGCCGGCCTTGCCCAGCCCTTCGCCTGAAGCGATATAAGCGTCGATCTCTTCGGCACTGAGGCGTTTGAATTGCAGGCGGGTTTCGACCACGCGCGACGACAGGCCCCTGGGCGAATACAGCGCGACGCCCGTATAGACGCGGTGGCTACGCCCGGACATCAGTTCCAGACAGGCGCGCACCTCGGCATCGGTTTCGGCCTTGGGCAGGATGCGGCGGCCGACGCCGACCACCGTATCGGCGGCCAGAATATAGGCGGGCGCGTCGACCAGAGCCGCGACAGCCTCCGCCTTGGCGCGCGAAAGCCGCCCGGCCAGCTCGCGGGGCGTCTCGGCCTTGAACGGCGTCTCATCGATATCGGAAGGCAGGATACGATCGGGCTTCAGGCCGATCTGGGCCAGCAGGTCCACGCGGCGGGGACTGGCGCTGGCCAGAATAAGGGGCGCAGTCACGCGCGCCCTTACTTGAACCGGTAAGTGATGCGGCCCTTGGTCAGGTCGTAGGGCGTCATCTCAACCATGATACGGTCGCCCGCCAGCACGCGGATGCGGTTCTTGCGCATCTTGCCCGCCGTGTGCGCGATAATTTCATGGCCGGACTCTTCCAGCGTCACGCGGAACGTCGCGTTCGGCAGAAGCTCGACAACGGTACCCGCAAACTCCAACAGTTCTTCTTTTGCCATTCGGCCCCACATTGAAAGGGAAAAGGGCGAATCGTCGCGCGATGTCGCCCATGAAAATCGGTGGCGCTCCCTTTATACCCAAACCGGTTCAGAGGAAAGGGCTAAAGCGCGCCCATTAAAAAGGCGGCACCCATACGGATACCGCCCTTCCCGTTTGTTCAGGTTCTGAACCTAGAACTTGCGCACAACGCTGACCGACACGTTGTCGGCGTCACCGCGGTCGTCCTTGAAGGCCGAGCGCGTATAGTCGCCGCGGATGGCGTAGGATTCGTTGAGCTTCATCTGCGCGCCGACACCCACGTCAAGGGCAGTGCCGTCTTCGGCGATCGGCGAGTTGTTGTAGTTCTTCAGCTTGGTGTCCGACACACCCACGCGACCGATCAGGTCCACGCGTTCCGAGACCGGCAGAAAGCCCACCGCATAGGCGGCCTTCTTGTTGGTCAGCTTGTAACGGCCGGTATTCGTCGTGTCGCCGTTGGTGCCCGCGGCCAGTTCACCTTCCACGCCGAAATGCGGGGTCAGCTTGGCGCCGAGACGGGCGTTCATCGAATTCAGGCTGGAGTCGGACTCCGTATTGTTCGTAGCGGTCGCACCGAGTGAGCCATACACTTCGGGCTGCGACAGCGACTGCGCGGAAGCCGAGGACGCGCCGAAAGCGGCAGCGGCAAGAGCGGCGGTAGCCATGAGCATGGTCTTCATAGTGAGCTCCTATCTATCTTCATGTGCCGTGCGATTTTCGTGAACCGCACTTTTCTTTGCGCTGGTTTGTCTTTTTGGGACTGATACCCCAGCGACCTGAAGACAATCGCTCCGTAAAGGGGCGGCAATGGGCCGCCTCAAGGGCCATTTCTGGGCCTTTTTACAAGAAAAACATCAATTTAGAAGGAGATTGCGGCAAAACCGCCATCTTGATGAACTCAAAATGAACGAACGTTCACTTCGGTTGAAATAGGCGTTAAGCGGCTTTTGCGCCACACGCCAATTGATCCTGTTTCAGAGCAATTTTTAGCGGGCGCGCTTTTTTATCCGAAAAGTGCGTCCCACTTTTCGGAAAGCGCTTTTAACCGCGCAGATGAAGCGCATGGATCAGGGTGAACAGGCGGCGGGCGGTTTCGTGATCGATATCGATCTTGCCAGCCAGACGCTCGGTCAGCACATCCGCGCCGTCATTGTGGATGCCGCGACGCCCCATGTCGATCGACTCGATCTGCCCCACCGTGGCGTTCTTCAGCGCCTCGTAATAGCTTTCGCAGATCATGGCGTAGTCCTTCATGATCGGCTTGAGCGGCGTGAAGGACAGCATGAACTTCCTGGCATAGCCTTCGCCCGTCACGTCGAAGACCAGCCGCCCGTCCTCATAGGCCAGACGCAACTCGTACTTGGTCGCTGTGCCGCCTTCGGGCTGGAAACTGTTCTTTTCGATCAGGTCGAACATGGCGACCTGCCGCTCGTGCTCCACCTCCGGAGACGGCGAGGCCAGGCTGTCGGGATCGATGTCGATGCGTGCCAGTTTCATGATTACACCGGATGGCTGGGGGTCGAGCGGGCGCGATGGGGCGCGGCGAGGTCCATGAGCAGCAGATCCACCGCCTCGACCTCAATTTTCAATTCGGCGGCGGTCTTGCCGGCAAAGCGCAGATAGAGGTGGCAGGCCGGGGCGTCGAGCGGTTCGACGGCCAGATGCAGTATGGTCATGCCCTGCGGCGGACGATGCACGTCAAAACCGCGCGAATGCAGGCCGATGATCGACCCGATCTGCAAGGCGCAGGGGGCGCGCAGCGGCGTGCGACTGCGGTGCTCGTGACAGAAGCGGTTGAAACGCAGGGTCAGGGCGCGGGCGCGCTGGTCGTAACGCACGTCTTCGCCGCGCAAGGCCGCGTCCTGCAGGAAGGCGCTCAGCGGTACGACGTCTTCTTCGCTCTGAGCGAGAAGACGGAGCGGTTTCGCCTTTTTCTGAAACCACCCGAACATGAGTTATTTCAACGCCTCATGTATATCCAAAAACCGGTGCCCACTTTTTGGCATGAGGCTTACTCTTCCTCTATCGGATCGTCGCCCTTGAGGCGGCGGATCCTGGCCCCGCAAGCCGACAGCTTGCCTTCGAGGTTCTCAAAGCCGCGATCGAGATGGTAGACACGGTTGATGATCGTCTCGCCGCGCGCCGCCAGACCGGCAATGACCAGACAGGCCGATGCGCGCAGATCGGTGGCCATCACCTGAGCCCCGCGCAGTTCCTCGACGCCGGTGACCTTCGCTTCGCCGCCGTGCTGAACCGAGATGTTCGCCCCCAGACGGCCCAGTTCCGGCACGTGCATGAAGCGGTTTTCGAAGATGGTCTCGCGCACGGTCGACTCGCCTTCGGCCAGCGTCATCAGTGCCATGAACTGCGCCTGAAGATCGGTGGCAAAGCCCGGATAGACCTCGGTGGTGATGTCGACGGCCTTGAGGCGGCCCGGACCGCGACGGATGGTGACGGTCGAGTCGGTCGTCTCGATGTCGCAGCCCGCCTGACGCATCTTGTCGAGCAGAATGCCGATCAGTTCCGGCCGCACCTTGGTCAGGCGCACTTCGCTGCCGGCCATGACGGCCCCGGCCAGCGCATAGGTGCCGGCTTCGATGCGGTCGCAGATGACCGACCAGTCGGCGCCCTTGAGCGAGGTGACGCCTTCGACGACCAGGGTCGGGGTCCCTGCCCCGCTGATCTTCGCGCCCATGGCGTTCAGGCATTCGGCCAGATCGACGATTTCCGGTTCACAGGCGGCGTTCCTAAACACGGTCGTACCGTGGGCCAAGGTCGCCGCCATCAGGGCGTGCTCGGTCGCACCGACCGAGACGAAGGGGAACTCGATCTCGGCGCCTTTCAGGCCGCGCGGGGCCTGAGCGAAGACATAACCTTCGTGCATGTCGATATGCGCGCCCAGCGCCTCAAGCGCTTTGAGGTGCAGATCGACCGGACGCGCGCCGATGGTGCAGCCGCCGGGCAGCGACACCTTGGCATGGCCGGTGCGCGCCAGCAACGGCCCCAGCACATTGAACGAGGCGCGCATCTGACGCACCAGATCGTAGGGCGCGAAGGCCGAGGTGATTTCCGGCGTGTGGAGAAGCGTCTCCTGATGACCGTCCGGCCCGTTGGTCTCGGTGATCTGCGTGCCGAAGCGTTGCAGCAGACGGCCCAGCAGGCGCGTATCGGCCAGTCGCGGCATATTGGTCAGGCGCACGGGCTCAGACGTCAGCAGCGACGCCGCCATCAGCTTGATCGCGGAATTCTTCGCCCCGCTGACGGGAATGTCACCCTTAAGCGGCACGCCGCCTTCCAACGCAATACGATCCATAGACTACGCCTGATCCGAATGTTCTGAGCTTCCGTTTCCCGCCAATTCTGGCCTCGCCGATTCACGGCGAATGAAACGAAATGGATTTGGCGTTCTACATCACCGGGCGGCAGGCGCAACAGCTAGTTTTTCGTCTCGCCTTCACGGGTTTGCGTGGCGTCCGGACGGCGCGCGGCGGCCTTGCGCCGTTGCAGGTTGGCGCGCAGGGCGGCGTTGAGGCGCTCGGCCTTTTCATCCTTGGGGTTTTTCGTCCTGGAGTCGCTCATAGGGAGGTGATTTAGCTTTCCATCCACAAAAAGCGAGCAAAAAATGCACTTTTCGCTTTGCGTTCGCCTCAGCTTTGGGTATTAGCCCCGTCCTCAGCCGGTGTTTACACATCGGCTTGAGACGCATCATGTGTTTCCAAAAAGTGCCTTCCACTTTTTGGCATGACGCTTAAAGCCGTATTAGCTCAGTGGTAGAGCGCATCCTTGGTAAGGCTGAGGTCGGCAGTTCAATCCTGCCATACGGCACCATGAAGGCCCGGTTCGGAAACGAACCGGGCCTTCGCCATTTCAGATCACCACGTCCCGAACGTACCGTTGCCCGTGCGACCGCCCGGAGAGGTGATTTCGCGGCGTCCGCGGATGGCGGCCCCTGTGGTCGTATAGAAGCCGATGCTGCCCGACGGCATGTTCACGCTGACCATATCCGTCCACAGTTGCGACGTATCGCCGGCGCGGATGGCCATGGGCGCATTCGGCCCGCCGCTGCCCCGGTCGCCGACATCGCCTTCGACATGGGTGGCGGCCAGGAAGTGCTTCGACGCGTTGACATTGCTGACCGTGCCACCGCGCCCATTGAAGTAACGTCCGCACAGGTCCACCGCGATGACATCCTCATGCAGGGTCAGGCCGTTGCACGAGGTGCCGCTGCCGCGTCCATGGTCGAAGGCGCTGCAATTTTCCGAGTAGAAATAGAGCTTGCCGCCCGCAGCTCCGGCATTGGCGTAGTGCAGGTTGAAGGTATCGGTGGCGTTGCCTGTACCCGAACAGTTGAAGCACGCCGCCAGCCCGTCCAGACTTTCGACGGTCAGGCCGCGCGAGGCATAGCCCGACGTCAGCCCGCCGCCGTAGTTGAAAGTGCACCCTTCGAAGATATGCGCCTTGGGCGTAACGGGACGCGCATTGTAATTGAACACGGCCTGCCCGAAAAATTCGAAGCCGTCGCCGCTGTTCTCACCGCCGAAATAGAGATTGACCGGCGTGCCGCTGTAGTTGTTCAGGTTAAGGCTGAGATTGACCAGTGTGTTCGGGTTGTTCCCCGACGTGACCGGCTGCGCGCCGTCCAGCCTGTTGACGTAGAGCGTGCCCGACACCAGCGCCCAGCTATCCGGCCGCATATTGCAGGCAGCCGCCGTCGCCACATTGGTCAGTTCAAAATAACCGCCCGTCGCCAGCGGACGCGACAGGTCGAGCACGCGGTCCACGTTCGCCCGCGCCACGCTGTAGGTATTGGTGTGCGTGGCGTCGACCGCAAAGGTCAGCGCCATTTCGAACGTGCCGGTACGGACCTTGCCATAGTAGGATACGAAGGCCGTATCGAACACCGGCAGGACGGGCGTGCCGTTGTTGCTCAGGCCATTTCCGCGCGGGTACAGGCCGTTATTGATCGCCGCATCGACATTGATGCGCGCCGTCTCGGTCGGGAAGGCGTTGCGAAGCTCGATAGCCTTCCAGATAGACGCAACGGCGGTCGCCCACGTCAGGCCATTGGCGGAGTCGCTGCCGGTGCGCTTGACGTAGAAGGTGCGCTGGGGCGCATCGCAGGCGGTACTGAAGCGCGCAAACACCTGCTTGGCGGTCAGGCCGCAGGTGCCGGTGCGCAGGCCGCTGGCCTGCCAGAAGGAGCGCAGGTTGAGCGGCAGCAGGGTGTGGTTCCATCCCAGCCCCGCCGGAAGCTCATGCGCATAGGCCGTGAGCGCGCCACCCGTATTGGAAATGGCGGCAGCGGTCAGGGGCGAAGGGGGAATAGCGGGTGCCGGCATGTTCAGTTCCCCGCGAAATAGACGCTGTCGCCGACGGTGCCGTTGATGAACAGCGCGCTGATGTCGGCCACCGAAAAGCTGATCGACTGCCCCGGCTCAAGGCGATAGCCATTACCCGTGCCGTCGTCCGTGATGGTTACGCCGGATGCCCCGACAAACACCGGTGCGGCATTGGTGCTTTTGGCCGTGACGATGATGCCGTTGAACAGCAGACCGCTGCCCAGAGCCACCGCCGTACCCGTAGTGGCGATCTTCTTTTGTCCGCAGTCGACATGACTGGGACGCGGGCCGATGAAGCGTTCGGCGCAGGTGCCGTCGCCCATGTCGATCAGCATCTTGGTCATGCCCGAAAATACAGCGTAGGGCGTATCCGCCATTCGCTTTCTCCTTTTTCAGATTAATAGGGAAATTCAGAGACTTTTGCCGCTCAGTTCAGCGCGCAGCCCCTTAACGGCAGCCCACAGGACCGCCAGCAACTGATCCGGGCGCAACCATTGACGGCTGGACGGATCGGCCACATCTTCGAGGCCCCACAGGCCCAGATCGAGCGCCGCCAGTTCGAGACCCTTGCGCACATCCTGAGCGAGGAAACCGGCCTGCGCCGTCGTCCCCTCGCCTTCGCGCCAGTAAAAACGGACCGGAGGGACCGCATCGAGCACGGTCAGGGCATCAGTCGGATCGATCAGGCCCGTCACGCGCTTGTCGCGCCCGTCGGAGGTCTGGACCACGCCGCTGGCCGCCCACACCTCGCTCCAGCGCGCCCCGGCTCCGCCCAATGACACCCCATTGTCGGTGGCGGGTTTCAACGGGCGATGGAGGGCGACGCGATCGGTCTCGATGCTCAGGGCCTCGCTGAAGGTCGAACCGTCCGTCGAGGTCTTCAGCGTCAGACGGTCGTCGCCCAGCGTGCCCAGCAAAGCGCGCGTGGAAAAGCCGGTCTGGAAGACGATCCCCGCCTCATGCGACGCGGTAGCCTTGTTGAGCGCGAGCAGACTGCCGCCGCCGGCATGATTGAACAGCACCTGCGGGCTGTTGACCGACAACCGGTTGGTGGCGTCCGCCGTCGCACCGACGCCCAGCCGCTCAAGGCCTTGCAAGGCGTCGATGGTCGCCTGAAGCGCCGTCCAGCCGGACGCCGTACGCACCACGAAGCGGCCTTCGTCGGCCACATGGACCAGCGCCCCTTCGGGCAGGTCGAGGAAATCCCAGTAGCCGCCCTGAAAGACGACGAAATCCCCGGCGGCGTAATCGTCCCAGGCCGCGCCGGACGCCGCTTCGGGGAGGATATAGGCCTCGCCCGCCTGTGGAGCTGAGGGTTGGGCGACGAGTGTACGGCTTTTGACCCGCGATTGGATCAGCGCGTCGAGCCGCCACAGGCTTTCATTGAGGGTGATATGTTTCTGCGCCTGCCCAGATTGCAGCAGGGGCAGACCAAGCACAGGCGTATTTTGGAGTGACACGTTCGGGCCTCATCGAAATGACGCCTTTCAGTGTCCGGTCAAATTCCGCACCGGGGACAGATCAGGGTAAAAGATAGACCAGCCGCTTCTTGCCCTTGGTCGCTTTCATCGTCGCCAGATTGTCGCGATGGCGGCCCGAAGCGTGCGCTTCGCGTGCACTTTCTTCAAGATAGAGCGTCTTTTCGATCTCTTTCTGCACGATATGCGCCGCGTAGAGATGGCCCTGAAAAAGGGTGTCCGTTATGGCCGGCAAAAAGGGGATAAAACTCTCAAGACCGCTTACCCCCGAGTCGATCAAAAGAATAATCGAGGTCTGTACGAAGGTCACCGGACTCATGCGCACCCGGATGCCATTGGCCATGATGAACAGGCTGGCGCCGATCGAATAAACCGTCCCCACTCCCGGCACCCACGCCAAAATCCCGTCCAGCCCGATCAGATTGATGGGTCCTATGCCGATAATACGGTCCGAAAGGCGTTTGATGGTGCCGACGGAGTCGTAGACCTTCTGCACGTCGTAAGCCGACCTGACAAACATGTCACTTGCTCCCCTTCGCCCGTTGCGGCTAGAGATTGCCTGTAGCGAGGCTTTGCGTCAATTGCACCATCGAGGGGAAATTAACCATGATCGTCACCACCACGCCCAATGTCGAGGGCCACGCCATCGAAACCTATATCGGCGTCGTCACCGGTGAGGCGATCCTGGGGGCCAATATCTTCCGCGATCTGTTCGCCGGCATCCGCGACATCATCGGCGGCCGTTCGGGCTCCTACGAAAAGGTGCTGCGCGCCGCCCGCGAAGCCGCGCTGAAGGAGATGCAGGAAGAGGCCGCCCAACGCGGTGCCAACGCCATTGTCGGCGTCGATCTCGACTACGAAACCGTGTCTCAGGGCACCATGCTGATGGTCACCTGCT
Source organism: Asticcacaulis sp. AND118 (assembly GCF_020535245.1). GTDB lineage: Bacteria > Pseudomonadota > Alphaproteobacteria > Caulobacterales > Caulobacteraceae > Asticcacaulis. The sequence continues at coordinate 1,905,342 of NZ_CP084910.1, forward strand.
CCGGCACCGCCGTCATCCTGCGCTGATCCGTGTTTATCCTGCGGCTGTTTTCCGTCTGCGGCTTTCTGCTGAGCCTCGCCCTTCTTGGCGCGGGCGCGGTGTGCCTGCTCGACCCGCATCAGGCCAAGGGCTATCTGATCGACATTTTCACTGCGCCGCTGCTGTGCGCGAGCGTCGTCGCGGCCTTTATCCTGATCCAGTTGCGCCAGCGCGCCTCGGCCCTCATCTCGCTGATCGCCACCGTCCTGTTGCTGGTCAGCCTGTGGCCGCAGATCAGCCCGGCCGGGCCTCAGCCCTCAGAAACGGCCAAGCCTGTACGCCTGATGTTCGCCAATCTCTACGTCAAGAACGAAACGCCCGACCGGTTGCTGAACTGGGTGAGGGAAGAGAACCCTGACATCGTCACCTTTGTCGAAGCCGGACCTCTGGCCGATGAAACCCTGGCCGGGGCCTTGCGCAAGACCTATCCGCACATGGCGCGGCGTTACGACACCTTCGTCTTTTCGCGCTATCCCCTGGATCGCGAGCGCGCCCGGCCCATCGGCTACAGCCTGCTGACCGTCGATGTCGATGCGCCTTCGGGGCCGATTCATCTGGCCGTCGCGCATCTGACGCGCCCGTGGCCGTTCACCGCCCCGGATACCCAGCCGCGCCAGTTGCTGCGCCTCAATGACGATCTGATGGATGAAAAACCTGAGCGCACCGTGCTGGTCGGCGACTTCAACACCACGCCGTCGGCTTCGGCCCTGATCGATTTCAGCCGCGGGCTGGGTATGACCGCCGCACCGGCGCCGACCGGGACCTGGCCGGCGGTTTTGCCGGGGCCCGTGCGCATCGGCATCGACAATGCCTATGCCGGTAAGGGTCTGAGCCTGCGCAACCGCAAGGTCGGCCCCTATTACGGTTCGGACCACCGCCCGATCATCGTGGACATCTATCCGGCCAAGTAGCTCATTTGCGCGGCGCCGGGCGGCGCTTGGGCGCGGCCTTGATCACCGGTACAGGCTCGAAGGCCGGTTCCACTATATGCTCCGGCAGAACATCCTCTACGGGTTCCGCTCTCGCCGGGGCGAGCGCTTCGGGCTCTGCGGCGATGATCGCCGGCGGGCTGAGAGGGGCAGGCTCCACCGGCTTCGCCACCGGAAGGGGCTCCGTCAAGGCCTCGATCACCGCGCTCTCGGCCTCGATCGCCGCCGCCGCGGCATCGCGCACGACCTCATTGACGTCCTCGATCACGTGCGCCGCCTCTTCGCTGGCCTTGTACCAGCTCTGGCGCAGGCTCATCATATCGACAAAGCCCTTGGGCAGGTCCTTATAGAGATCGTTGCCCGTCGCCCCGCGCGCCGCCGCGCCGGTCAGCATCCAAGCCGATACGCCAAAGCTGGTCGCGGCGAAGAACGGCACCCACATGGGCGAGCACGCCCCGATCCAGAAGTTGGTCAGGCGCTCGGTAGCGCTTTTCATCTCTTCAGAGGTCGGAAGCGAAAACGGGGGCAGGTCGGATTGCGTCATGGTCAACATCTCGTGGCCTCGTGCGCTCGATATTGCAGCGCACAAAATCTAGCACAGAAATCCACAGCCCGCCATGCGGCCAATCGCCCGTCCGGGGCAATTTCGCGTGATCAGTCCAGCGTCCACACCGCCGACTTGCCGCCCGGTTCGGCAAAGACCTTCGCCAGGTCTTCCGCGATCTCACCCATGGCCTGCACCACCGCGGCCGGCGCATTGATCGTCACCAGCGCGCAGCCGTTCATCTTCAACGGATGGGTCAGCGGACGCAGACGTAGTTCGGCCACGGCGATATCCGGACCGCCCTCACCCGTCTGGTCTTCCAGCAGTTCGCATTCCATGTGGCGCAGGAAGCGGTCGAAGGTTTCAAGGTCCTTCAGCGGCAACCACACCAGCGCCTTGGCCGTCGGCTGCTTTTTCAGCACGTCGCGCAAGCATTCGTTGATGCGCTCATAGTCCTCGAACTTCTCGAACGGCGGATCGATGAGCAGAAGCAGGTCCTTGTCGTCACCAGCGGCCTCGACCGCCCCTTCGTAACCGTCCGTATGGCGCGCCTTGCCGCGCGGCAAGACGACGCCTTTCAGCAGTTCGTAATCGTCCTTGCGCAACTCGCAACCCACATAGCGACCCTCGGCCGTCAGGTGATCGAGCACCAGCAGCGGCGAGCCGGGATAGATGCCGATACGCGTCTTGAACCCCGCCGCGCGGTTCTTGGCCCACACATAGTCCGACAGGGGTTTCAGGCTGTCCGGCACCTCGCCGCCCAGCAGATAACCGATCCCGGCCTCAGCCTCTTTCGAGCGCGAAAAGGTCGGATCGGACAGGTCGTACTGCCCGGCTCCGGCGTGGGTGTCCACCACCTGCAAGGGTTTGTTTTCCTCACGCAGGGCGCGCAGGAAGTTCAGCAGGGCCGCGTGCTTGAACAGGTCGGCGAAGTTCCCGGCGTGAAAGCCGTGGCGATAGTTCAAAGCCCTAATTCCTTTTGCTTCTTCTTCGACAACCCGTCAGCCACCAGACGATGCGAGTCGGTGAGCAAGCCCCGCAACTCATCGTCAGCCATCTGATCGCCGGTATAATACTGTATCCAGCTCATGCCACGCGAGGCCAGATAGGGCGCCGGGCGGCAATCGGGATGGTCGCGCAGGATTTCAAAGGTCATGGGCGAGACCTTGACGCTGAACGACAGATGCCCGTCCGGCTGCGTCCCCGCGATGATGAAAACCTTGCCGCCGACCTTCCACACGTCGGAATCGCCCCACTGCACCACATGCGTCGTGGCGGTGAGCGACTGACAGAAGGCGTTGAGTTCATCGAGGGTCATGCGGTCATATATAGCACCTCCCCTGAAATCAGGGCAGGAACTTACATCACCCCTTCAAACCGCGGGCGATTTCCAGCGTGTCCGCCAGCAGCGATTCCGAGGTCGGCCACGCCCCCGCGCCCTTGCCGGTCACATACCAGAATTCACCGTTCTCAAGCTCGATGATGGCGCGGTTCTGCTCGCCCTTGGCCCCGACGAGATAGTGATCGGCCGGCAGTTCTTCGAGCTTCATCGACACTTCGAGACCTTTGGCCGTCATGATGGCGCGCGCCACGTAACGCAGGCCCTTACCCTTGGGGATGACCAGCGATTCCGCCGTGATGGCCCCCACCTCGACGTGCGCCGGCGTCACACCGGGGAAGGCGATTTCGCGCAGCAGGCGCAGCTTGGCCCCCACATCGGTGCCGTCGAGATCGGCTGTGGAGTCGGGCTCGGCAAAACCCAGACGACGCGCTTCATCCATCGCCGCGTCGAAGGTCTTACCCGCCTCGACCTGATCGATGACGAAGTTGGACGTACCGTTAACAACCCCGGCGATACTCTTGATCTTGTGAGACTTTACCGCACGCAGCAGGGCTTCGATGACCGGTGCGCCGCCACCGACCGAGGCCGAATAGGTCAGCGCCGCGCCCGACGCCTTCGCCGCGTCCTTCAGCTTGCCCTGCACCGCCGCCACGGCCTGTTTGTTGGCCGACGTGACGCCGACGCCCAGTTTCAGAAACTGCTCCAGCAGTTCCGCCGAAGGCGATACGCCGGTGCCTATATCGACAAACACGTCGACGTCGGCGCGAGCGAAGTTGCGCGCATCAGAGGTAAACTTACCGGCCAGCGGATGATCGCGGCGCTTCGACGGGTCGCGCACCAGCACGCGATCGACCTCGATCAGGTCCGACCATTCCAGACAGCGTTGCAGGAACATCGAGCCGACGCCGCCGGCCCCCATCACCGCCACGCGGATCTTGCGCGCGAAGCCCGGCGTCTTGCGCTCGGCGGTCTTGGCCCCCAGCACCGTTTCATAGCCACGCGCTATGCCCGCCACCTCGACCTCAAGGCCATTTTCGTGGGCATATTTCATCGCCTTGGCCTGCACGACCGGGAAGGCGATCTTCTCGGCCTCTTCCCACGACAGGGCCGCATAGGGCTTGGCGGTGTCCGGATAGGTGTTCGGATCGATGTCGTAGACGGCGTCGACGTCCTTGTTCAGGCGCACGCGCACATCGCCGCCGGCGTCCTTGAGATTTTTGGCGATGAAGACCGCCGTCAGGTCCGAGCCCCCGCGACCCAGCAACACGGGCTCACCGGCGGCGTTTTCGGCCACATAACCCGGCACGACGACGAGGTCGCAGGTCTTGAGATCGTTCAGCAGCACCTCGGTCTTGAGGCTGACCGGATGGGCGTTGAAATGGTCGCCTTCCGCCGTCAGGCCGATTTCGGCGACCGAGCGAAAGCGCGTGACGATGCCCGACCGCTCGCAGGCCATGGCGAACAGGGTCGCGGCCTTCATTTCACCGGTCGCCAGCAGGTGCGGCGTCGCCGACGAGGCCGAGGCCTGAGTGTAACCCACGGCCAGACGCATAATCTGGTCTGTCTCTCCCTTGAAGGCCGAAATGACGGCAATCACCTTCTGAGCGTCACGCACATAACGGTAGACTTCGGACACGGCGCGATGCAGGGCCGCCTCGGAGGTCAGAACCGAACCACCGAATTTCACGACAAGGGTAGACATAGATAATTCCTCTTCTCCAATCGCACAGCTTTTGTGTTTCTGGCGGCAGGCGGATTGAACTGGCGTTATAAGTCTTTTCAACCAATTCAAAGAAAAAAGATAAGGCCCGCGCCGATTTTCGTGTTAAGCGCGCAACGGCGGAGAGAAGTCGTTGCAACAGTATCTAAAATCGTCGGTAAGCCTCAAGGCCTATGCCTGTCTGCTCATCGCCTCGGTGCTGTGGGCCGGGAACATGGTGGCTGGCAAGCTGGCCGTCGGGCACATCAGCCCGGCCATGCTGTCGGCGGCGCGCTGGGTACTGGCGGCGCTGGTCATCTTCGCCCTTTCGATCAGGCCGCTGCGCCGCGACTGGCCCGTCATCCGTCAGCACCTGCCGCTGTTGCTGGGCTACGGTTTCTTCGGCTTCGCCTCGTTCAACATCCTGCTCTATACGGCGCTCCAGCACACCAGCGCTATCAATGTGGTGATCGAAGACGCCGGCATCCCGCTGGTTATCATGGGGCTGAACTACGCGCTCTATCGCATCAGGGCGTCGTGGGCGCAGATCGCCGGATTCGGGATCACCGCCATCGGCGTCATACTCACCGCCACCCACGGCGATCTGAGGAATATCGTCCATCTCGACCTCAATATCGGCGATGTGCTGATGCTGCTGGCGGTCATCAATTACGGCGTCTACACCGTCGCCCTGCGCTATAAGCCGCAAATCCACTGGCAAAGCCTGATGGCCATTCCGACCCTGGGCGCGATACTGGCCGCCCTGCCCTACCTGCTGTGGATGTCGCGTGATACGGGTATCGTCTGGCCGGACGTGACCGGCTGGCTGATCGTGCTCTATACCGGCCTTCTCCCGTCGCTGGTGGCGCAGGTCTGCTATGTGTGGGGCGTCGAGCTGATCGGCCCCAACCGCGCCGGCCTGTTCATCAACACCATCCCGCTGTTCGGCGTCATCCTGTCGGTGCTGATCCTGCGCGAGCCCCTGCACGGCTTTCATTTCTGGGCGCTGGGGCTGGTCGTTTCAGGCATCGTGCTTGCCGAGTGGGGGCGGCCAAAACCGCTTGCCCCGGTTCAGCGGCATAGCGAGCGATCGACATAGGTTTTGTTGCCGTTTTTATTGATATAGTAACATCCACCTCTGCGACCCCGGATATATGTCCTGGGCGTTTTGGGGCGATAACGATTTTCAGCGAGCAGAGTCCTGGGCCAGAGTAGAGCCAGCAACAGACTGCCTGCCAGTAAACGCCGTGTAGACATGGGTATTCACGCCTCCGCAGAAGACGCTATACCATTTTTTTCACAGCTTTGAAATAAAGCCCGTCCGGCAACAGACTCAGAAACTTGACCAGTCGTGTAAAACCTTTCGGGAAGTGTATTTCAAACCGCTGGCTATCAATCTCGCCGGCAATGGCACGGGCGGCTTTTTCCGGCGTAATCATCATAGGCATCTCGAAACCGTTCTTGTCGGTGAGCCGCGTTTTGACAAAGCCCGGATTGATCACCTTGATGTCCAGACGGTCGCCATGTTCGGCGCGCAAGGAGGTGGCGAGAGAGATCACCCCCGCCTTGGTGGCGGCATAGGGCTGACCGTTGGGCAACCCGCGATAGCCGGCCACCGAGGCGCACAGGGCGATCTGTCCCTTCTCGGCCATGATCGGTAAGACGGCTTCCACAACATGGAACGCGCCTTTCAGATTGGTATCGACGATACGGCTCATATCGCCGAGATCGATCTGCCCCAGCTTCATCGGCGTGTAAGCTCCGGCAAAGAAGAGAACCCGGTCGAGCGGACCGACCGTATCCCTCAGCCAGGCGGCGGAGCGCATCACCGCTGCGCCATCGGACACATCCAGCGGCAGAACCCGATGCCCGCGACCGTTCAGGCGTTTGCACAGGGCGTCCAGCGCTTCGGCGTTGCGCGCTGAAAGAATGATTTCTTCTCCCCGCGCCGCCAGCCGTTCAGCCAGAGCCTCGCCTATCCCGCTCGACGCACCGATAATCCAGGTGCGTTTGGTCTTTTTACGCGGCTTCATGCGCCCCCCAGAAGTTTGGCTCTCAGCGTTTTGGATGACGTCCGGCTCCCCAGCCAGATATCGAAAAACAGTCGTGTGAATTGCGGGTCGCGGATAGCGCCGATCCGGCGACCGTTGTGAATAAACTGTGCGTGTCCCTCGGCGCTGCGTATGCCTGTAATATAGGCTCCGGACCGGATGTCAGGAAAGATGGCGGTCATCTGCCGCCGCCACTCTTCCAGCCTGGGCTTATCTGAAAACCCCTGCTTGCGGATTTCTGCGACCGTATGATCCACGATGTGCTTCGCGCTGAAGCTTTTGAGATAATCGAGCCGCAGGGCGAAGGGTTTTTGCGGGTCATAGCGGCCATTGGGCGCGTACAGACTGGCGTCGAAAATCGACATGCCCAGCACGCTGTAACGGCCCCTGCCGACCAGCTTGCCGTCCGGCACTTCGGCCGGGAGTTCCGCCCGCGCCGCAGCAGCGCCAAGCCAGAGCGGCAGGGTGCAAACGGAGGCCACGATGTCACGACGTTTGATTGGGGTCATACCGGGATTACGCATGAACCCCGTAAGCGGATGACCGGCTTATGCCCTTCTTATGTTATAAAGCGACTTGCCATCCGCCTCTTGACGACGATGCGGGCTTGAGCGCATAAGCGCACATAACTCATCGAGACCAGCCGAGGGACAGGCCCGACGACGCTGGGGCAACCACCGAACCTTCGGAATGGTGCCAACTCCTGCGGAAGCACGCTTCCGACAGATGAGAGAAGCGATACCCGGCTATGAGGCCGGGCCTTCTCCCGACTGGTCCGTTGAGTCCCTGTATTCGCCACCGGACCACCATGAGCTTTATCAAACCCACCACCTCGCCCGACCTTACCGGAACCGATATCCGCGTTGATATTCCAGAGGATTTCCGGCTGCGAAGCGGACAAAAACTGGAACAGACCGATGTCGTCGCGCGCCTCTACGGGCCTGCCGACGGCCGGGTCGTCGTGGCCGCGGGCGGCATCTCCGCCGGGCGCATCCTGTTCGCCAAGGAAGACACGACCGACACCGCCCCCGGCTGGTGGGAAGGCGTGGCGGGCCCCGGTGAAGCGCTCGACCTCAACACCTTCCGCGTCCTGTCGATCGAGTTCGCGCCGCGCCTGCCGGCGTCGCAGGTCTACACCATCACCACCCACGATCAGGCGCGTCTGGTCAGGCTGATCCTTGATCATCTTGAGGTGCCGCACGTCTTCGCCTTTATCGGCGCGTCCTACGGCGCCATGATCGGTCTGGCCTTCGCCGAACTTTATCCCGACTATATCGACCGCGTGTGCTGCATTTCCGCCGCCCATCGCGCGCATCCGATGGCCACCGCCATGCGTGGCCTGCAACGCCGCCTGCTCCAGTTCGGCCTCGACAATGGCCGCGAGCAGGAAGGCATTTCGCTGGCGCGCCAACTGGCCATGACCACCTATCGTTCCGAAGCCGAGTTCTCCGAACGCTTCGACGGCCCGGCCCCGGACTGGGCCGGCGAAAACTATACGGTGTGCGGCTATCTGCGCGCGCGCGGCGACGCCTATGCCTCGAACGCCAACCGCTGGATTTCCATGTCCGATTCGCTCGACCGTCATCGCGTCGATCCGGCGAAGATCAAGGCGAAGGTGTTTCTGGCCGCCGTGCCGACCGACCGTCTGGTGCCCTATTCGGACATGCAGACCCTGCACGAAGCGCTGAACGACAGCGTCTTCATCGACTTTCCCTCGCTGTACGGACACGACGCGTTCCTTAAGGAAATCAGCGCCGTGTCGGATATTGTCCGCACGTCTCTTAACGATTAACCCCCTCTCCCTGAGGGAGAGGGCTGGGGTGAGGGGGAGCCATATACTCAACCATCACCCCCTCACCCGGCGCTTTGCGCCACCCTCTCCCTCAAGGGAGAGGGGGAGGAATGAAAATGTCCAACAAAGACTACCTCAAAGACGCTAAACTCGGCACCAAGGTCATCAATATCGGCATCGACACCGACCGGGCGCACGGCGCGGTCATGCCGCCGATCTATCTGTCGTCGAACTATTCCTTCGAAGGCTTCGGCCAGAAGCGCGGCTACGACTATGCCCGCTCCGGCAACCCCACGCGCGACATCATCGCTGACGTCATCGCCGAGCTTGAAGGCGGCGCGGGCGCGGTGATGACGGCTTCGGGCCTCGCGGCGCTGGACCTGCTGTGGCAGGACCTGCCGAACAAGCGCGTGGTGGTCCCGCACGACTGCTACGGCGGCACGCAGCGCCTGCTCAATGCCCGCCAACGTCAAGGGTTGATCGAGGTCGTCTATGTCGATCAGGGCGACGATGCGGCCATCGAAGCCGCCCTGTCGCAGCCGGCGGGCCTACTGTTGCTGGAGACGCCGTCCAACCCGCTGATGCGCGTCATCGACCTCGAAAAGCTGACCGCCCTGGGCCACAAGGCCGAGGCGAAGGTCGCGGTCGACAACACCTTCCTCTCCCCGGCCCTGCAGAATCCGATCCAGTTCGGCGCGGATTTCGTCATCCATTCGACGACCAAGTATATCAACGGTCATTCGGATGTTATCGGCGGCGCGCTGGTCTGCACCACGGCGGAGGACGTCACCACCTATAGCTGGTGGGCCAACTGCCTCGGTTCGACGCCCGGCGCGTTCGATTCCTACATGACGCTGCGCGGCGTGCGCACGCTTCTGGTGCGCGTCAAGCAGCAGCAGGAATCGGCGCAGGCGATTGCCGAGTTCCTCGAAAGTCATCCAGCGGTGTCGCGCGTCTTCTATCCCGGCCTGCCCTCGCACCCTCAGCACGCGCTGGCCAGACGCCAGCAAAAGGGCTTCGGCGCGATGATGAGCTTCGAACTGGCCGGGGGGCTTGAAGCCGTCAAGCGCGTGCTCGAAGTCGTCGAACTGTTCAGCCTGGCCGAAAGCCTCGGCGGCGTCGAAAGCCTGATCGTGCATCCGGGCTCGATGACCCATGCGGCCATGTCTCCCGAAGCGCAGGCCACAGCCGGCATTACCGAGGGCCTGCTGCGTCTGTCGATCGGCCTCGAAGACCCGTCCGACCTGATCGCCGCGCTCGACCGGGCATTGGCGGTCGTTTAATCCTCCTCCCCCGCTTCGCCCAAGGGCTCGCAGGGGAGGATGTTATCCACGAAACCGTTTCATCTTGTCGGGATTGCGCACGAAATAGATGGCGCTGATCTGACCGTCGCGGGTTTCGATATTGAGCAGATCGGTCGTGCCGTCGGTGTGGTGGCTGAGTACGGCCAACGCGCCATTGGCCTGCACAAATGCGACGCGATCGACCGTGTGCCGGCGGAACTTCTGGTAGATACCGACCATGAATTTCATCACACGTTCGCGGCCTTCGAGGATATTGATGGCCGCCGACGCCTTGCCGCCGCCGTCCGAATGCAGGGTCACATCGCGCGTAAGCAGCGTTTCCAGCACGCTGACATCGCCCGACTGCGACGCCTCCAGAAAGGCCCGAAGAAAGGCGCGTTCGTCGGCCGGCGTGACCTTGAACCGCGCGGGCGGAGCCTCGTCCCGCCGGAGCGCCTTGCGCGCCCGCGCCGCAAGCTGCCGGCAAGCGGCCTCCGAACGCTCCAGCGTCACGGCGATGTCGGCGAAATCGACGCCGAATACGTCGTGCAGCAGAAAGGCCGCGCGCTCCAGCGGGCTCAGTCGCTCCAGCGCATAGAGCAGCCCGATCGACAGGTCATCGGCTAACGCCTCGCCCGCCCGCGCCCCGGTAAAATCGCTGATATCGTGCAGCGGTTCCGGCAGCCACGGGCCGACATAGGTCATGCGCTGATGATGCGCCGATTTCAGGACATCGAGGCACAGCCGCGTCACCACCCGCGTCAGGAAGGCGCGCGGATGCTCGACCGCTTCGGCGTCGCGGGTGCGGAGATAGGCCTCCTGCACCACATCCTCGGCCTCCGCCACCGTGCCCAGCATGCGATAGGCGACACCGATCAGATACCGGCGATGGCTCTCGAAATCGGCGATCATCGCAATCTTCCTCAACGCGCCCGGTCTTGCGGATGAACCTGCCGCAGCGACACGGCGATGCGGTTCCAGCCGTTGATCTGCGCGATCAGGAAAGTTAGGTCAACCGCGTCCTTTTCATTAAACTCAAACCGCATGGCCTCATAATCGGCGTCGGGGGCTTCGGTGGCCGAGATATGGGTCAGGCTCTCGGCCCAGCCCAGGGCGGCACGCTCGCGGGGCGTGAACAGGCCCGACTCGCGCCACGCATTGAGAAGCAGCAGGCGCTTCTCCGTATCGCCGTCCTTCAGCGCTTCCTCGCGGTGCATGTGCAGGCAGTAGGCGCAATGATTGATTTGCGATACGCGCACCTTGATCAGGTGGATCAGCGACGGCTCGATCGCTGTGGTCTTGAAATAGTCTTCTAGGGCCGCCTTGGCCTTGTAGGCTTCGGGGGTGACGGCATAGCCATTGATACGTTGCGACATTGGAAGTCTCCTTTCATCGACCGCATGAGTGCGGCGTCGAAAGCAAGACGAGCCAGCCGGAGCGGCTGTGACATCGACCCAAATTATTTTGTCTTGAGCCGGAAAATCTGACGCCCTGCGCCGTCGAAATTGGCCGGATCGAGCCAGGCCTCGTAGGCCGAACGGATACGCGGCCACTCCGTATCAATGATTGAGAACCACGCCGTGTCGCGGTTCTCGCCCTTCATCACCATATCGTTGCGAAACGTGCCTTCGTACGTAAAACCAAAGCGCTCCGCCGCGCGCATCGAGGCGGTATTGGCCGAATGACACTTCCATTCGAAGCGGCGATAGCCCAGCTCGTCGAACACATAGCTGGCCATCAGGAAGACCGCTTCGGTAGCCAGCGCCGTACGTTGCAGCCCGCGCCCGAACAGCACGGCCCCGATTTCAACACTGCCATAGGCTTCGCGAATGCGGGCAAAAGACGCCATGCCCATGACCGTGCCGCGCGGATCGAGGATAACCTGCGTTTCCCAACCGTCCTGCGCGCGCCTGGCTTCGAATTCGCGCTCGAACGCCGCCTCGCCGATATAGGGACCGAGCGGCATATGGTGCCACAGCGCGGCATTCCCCTCGCCGCCGGCCACAGCATACAGACCCGCCCGGTGGCGCTTCCAGTCGAGCGCCTCCAGGCGGCCATAGCGGCCCAAAATCGTCTTCGCCGCCGGTCGCGGACGCGGCGTCCAGTTTTCGAGACTCATCGCTTATCCCCACTTCCCTTGCCGCCTAAATCATTTTAGCGATATCGACAATCAAAACCGGGAGCGTTTCATGACCTATTCCGCCGCCGCCACGCGCTACGACGCCATGCCCTACCGCCGCTGCGGCGCATCGGGGTTAAGACTCCCTGCCATATCATTGGGGCTGTGGCATAATTTCGGCGACATCGACGCGCTGGACACTCAGCGCGCCCTGCTGCGCAGCGCCTTTGATCGCGGCATCACCCATTTCGATCTGGCGAATAATTACGGCCCGCCACCCGGATCGGCCGAGCGCAACTTCAGGCGGATTTTCGCTGAGGATTTCAAGCCTTATCGCGATGAGCTGATCATTTCGTCCAAGGCCGGCTGGCAGATGTGGGACGGCCCCTACGGCTCAATGACCGGCACGCGCAAGCACCTGATCGCCTCATGCGACCAGAGCCTGAAGCGCATGGGTCTCGACTATCTCGACATCTTCTATTCGCACCGCCCCGACCCGCACACGCCGCTGGAAGAGACGATGGGCGCATTGGCCACACTGGTTCAGCAGGGCAAGGCGCTCTATGTCGGCATTTCCAACTATGGTCCGAACCTGACGCAAAAGGCCGCCGACATCCTCAAATCGCTGAGCGTGCCGCTGCTGATCAGCCAGCCCAATTACAGCCTGCTCGACCGCTGGATCGAGCCCGACCTGCTGGAGACCAACGCCCGCAACGGGGCCGGCACCATCGTCTTCTCGCCGCTGGCGCAGGGCTTCCTCAGCAATAAATATCTGAACGGCCTGCCCGAAGATTCGCGCGCCGCCCGCCTCGACTGGGTGCGCGCGGGTCTAACCGAGGCCAAGCTGGCCCTGATCCACAGGCTGAACGATCTGGCTGTGGCGCGCGGGCAGTCGCTGGCGCGCATGGCTCTGGCCTGGACGCTGAAGGATGCGCGCGTCACCTCGACCCTGATCGGCGCCCGTACGGTCGAGCAACTGACCGACAGTCTGGGGGCACTGGACAATCTCGACTTCAGCGAGTCGGAACTGTCGCAACTGGATCAACTGACGAAGGACGCCCTGCCCGGCATCTTCACCGCCCCGCCCAAGGCGACGGGTCAGGACCTGATCGACAATCCTCATTTCAAGGCTTGATGAGAACCACGGAAAGCACGGAAAATTTCCATCCGCGAACGGACGCGCAACACTTTAAAAGCATATTTCTTTTGTTTCCAAGCACGACATTTCAACACAATGAAGTCAGTGCTTTCTGTGTTTTCCGTGGTCAAAAAAAGCGCCGGAGCCAAACTCCGGCGCTTTTGTTTTCAAGCGGCTATCGAAAGCCTATTGCGCGATGATCACTTCGCCCGACGCCGAGTTGTGGATCAGGGTGACGTTGATATTGCCGCGCGTGGCGTTCGAATATGGGCAGACGATGTGCGCCGCTTCGATCAGTTCGCGGGCCGCTTCGTCCGACACGCCCGGCAGATTGACCTTCAGCGTGACTTCGAGCCCGAAGCCGTTCGGCGTCTGGCCGATGCCGACCGAAGCATTGATCGACGCGTCGGCGGGAACGGCGATCTTCTTCTGCCCGCCGACGAACTTCACCGCGCCGATGAAGCAGGCGGCGTAGCCCGAAGCGAACAGTTGTTCCGGATTGGTGCCCTCGCCGCCGGCGCCACCCAGTTCCCTGGGCGTCGACAGCTTGACCGAGACACGGCCGTCGTCAGTGGAAGCGGTGCCTTCGCGGCCGCCGGTGGCCGTGGCGTGAGCGGTATAGAGCGCGGTGATCGAAGTGGTCATGGCGAATGTCCTTTGAGATGTGGGGACGCCTGAGACGTCCGTTTGAGAATGATGCGCTACTGTTGGCAACGTTCCCGGCGCTTGCCGTCGTTGCATGATGCATAATTAGATTGTGCACAATTGTTTGTCAATTGCATTGTGTGCAATTTAATTGATTTTCATTGATTGCCCTGTTATATCCCTTGTCGGATAAGGAGAAAATCATGTCGACGCCGCTCATCCCTGCGGAGATGCAGGTCGCCAACCAGATCTGCTTTGCCGTTCACAGCGCCGCCCACGCCTTCGCGCAAGCCTATAAGCCGCTGCTGGAACCGCTGGGCCTCACCTATCCGCAGTATCTGGTCATGCTGCTTCTGTGGGAAAAAGACGACCGTTCGGTCAGCGAACTGGGGACGCCGCTGTTTCTCGATTCCGGCACCCTCACCCCCCTGCTGAAGCGCCTGCAGGCTCAGGGGCTAATCGACCGCAATCGTGACCCCAAAGACGAGCGCGTCATGCGCATTACCCTGACCGAGACCGGCAAGGCGCTGGCGCAGAAGGCCACAGACATTCCGCAAGCCATGCTGTGCGCCATGGGCGATGTCGAACTGCCGCACCTCATGGCCCTGCGCGATCAGGTGAAGGCGCTGGGGCAGGCTCTCCGCAACGCCGCCTGAAGACGGTTTTTGCCGCAATCCAGCCACAAAGTTACAGAGCCTCATCTCTCGTTTCGTAGGAAATTCCGGGGCGCATCAAAGACATCACACGCTGATCACGCAAAAATCACGCATTTGTGATATTGCCGTGAATTTGACGTGATCCGAGCGCGACATTGCGTTCGCCGCACCTTACTGCGGTCCATACCATTCATGGGGAGAACCTTATGTCGCATCGCGTTTCCGGCCGTTTGGCCGCCGTCCTGCTCGTGTCCGCGTCCCTGCTTACCCTGACAGCCTGCGGCAAACCGGCCGAAGAAGCCGCCACGACCGAGGAAACCATCCCTGCGGATGCCGCTCCCGATACGACGGCAACGGTCGAGCCCGCGCCGAAGATCGACCCGGCCTCGATACCGCAACTGGCCTACGACTACAGTTTCGACCTTAGCGCGCCGGACAAGCAGGTCGGCAGCATGATGGAAGGGCATCAGGAGGCTTGCACCATCGCCGGAGCGACGACCTGTCAGGTCCTGTCCCTGACCAGCCGCAGCGAAGGGCGGCACGGCCATGCCTTCCACACCCTGACCCTGCGCGCCACGCCGCAATGGATCGGCCTGTTCCGCAAGAACCTCGCCAACGAACTGAAGGCCACGGGCGCGACCATCGAAAGCCAGTCGATCGCCACCGAAGACGTCAGCCTGGCCCTCATCGATCAGGAAGCGCATATCAGGAACCAGACGGCCCTGCGCGACAATCTTCAGGCGACGCTGCGCACGCACAAAGGCCAGATGTCCGAGGTCATCGAACTCAAGCAGCAACTGGCCAGCATCCAGTCCGATATCGACAGCGCCCGCACGGCGGTCGCCACGATGAAAAAGCGCGTGGCCATGTCGAAACTGACGCTCACCTATCGTCCGGCTTCGGCGGTCGCCGTCGATGGGACATGGGCGCCGCTGAAGGCCGCCGTGGCCGATGTCGGTCCCAACATGGTCTCGATGCTAACCGTGATCGTGGCCATCGGCGGCTATCTGCTGCCGCTGGGCCTGATCGCGGCGCCGATCGTCTGGTGGGTTCGTCGCAACCGCAAGAGCGCCAAACCCGCTCGCCCCGGGCAGGCGTAAAAAGAAAAGCGCCGCATCCGAAGATGCGGCGCTTCCTTGCCGGGATCGAGACCGGAGAACCGGCCTCCCCCACCCTCGGCTTTAGAAGTTGAAGCGGAGGCCGGTCACGTAACGCTGACCGAATTTTTCGAACTCGATCGGGTTGGTCGAAGCGCCACCGTAACGACGGGCGCCCTGATTGCGCAGGTTCGAACCATCGAGGAACCATTCGAGGTTGCTGTTGACCTGATAACGCACCGACAGATCGACTTCTTCATCGTCGTCCCAGTACACGTCACCATTGTCAGACGGCACCGCAACGCCGCCGACCATCGCATAGGTGCCGATGTCCTGGATCCAAGCCGTACGGTACTGATAGGCGAGGCGCACGGTCAGGCCGTACTTTTCATAGATCATCTGAAGGTTATAAACGCCGTCCGACGTGCCCGGCAGGGAGACGGTGCGCGCCGGCACGCCATTGGCCGCCGGAACCGTGACCTCAGAGTCGGCGAAGGTCGCCGACGCCTTGACGCCGAAGCCACCCAGCCATTCGGGCCAGCCGAGTCCCTCGACCAGGGTTTCGGCGCTTTGCGAGGCGAACAGCTCGATGCCGGACAGTTTGCCATCGCCGCCGTTGCGCAGCGTCGTCAGGGTGTAGCCCGAACGATCGGTGGTGCCTGAGTTCAACACGCTGGAACCGAAAACGCCCGACTGGGTGAACAGCACGTCCTGGATGTCCTTGTAGAAAACACCCGCCGACAGGAAGCCGCTCACACCATAATATTCCAGATAGGCGTCGAAACCCGTCTGCTTTTCAGCTTTGGCGTCAGGATTGCCGCCCGACACCGTCTGGTTGGAGTCGGAATAGGTGAAGTTCGGACGCAGATCGTCATAGTCCGGACGCGAGGCGGTGCGGTTCACCGAGAAACGCGCCTTGAGTTTGTCCGTCACGTTCCAGTTCAGGTGGGCGCTGGGGTAGAACAGCGTATCGTCAGCAGACGTCTCGACATATTTACCGAGTTGGGTCGAATAGGCGCGGCCCTCGTTCTTGATGTTTTCGACGCGCGTGCCGTAAACGAGGTTACCCCAGTCGAAGGTCGTCGTCGCCATCAGATAGGCGGCGGCCTGTTTCTCGTTGATCTTCCAGTAGTTGCTGGTCGACGCCGACATGTCACGGACCGCAGCGCCAGAGTTGATGTACTGATCCATCAGGTCCGTGGTCAGACCCTGATTGGTGTAGCGGAAGGTGTAGCCCAGAACCTGCTTGCCCCGGTAGGGGTCGTCGATGGCCAGATCGGCCCAGGTCGGCGTCGCCAGCCCCTTGCCCGTCAGGGTCGCCGGCGTCGCCGTATAGGTTTCCAGCTCGTTCTTCTTGTTGCGCGTGGTGTACAGCGCCCCGAATTCAACCTTGGTCGGCAGGCCGAACAACTCGGTCTGACGATCGAAATCCACCTTGCCCGTATAGGCCTGGGTCAGTTCGCCGCCGGCATTGCGGCCGAAGGTCTGAAGCGTCATCGGGAAGGATTCCGCCGACAGAACGCGATCGCCCTGGGTGCGGGCCGAGGTGGTGCCGCCCGTACGGTACAGGCGCACGATATTCTGATCGCCATTACGGAAGTCATAGACCGCCGTCGGACGGTCGAGGAAGGAAGACGGGCTCTGATAGGCGGCGGTGACCGGCGTATCGCCACCATTCAGCCCCGCTGTGTAGTTCAAACGCCACGACACGTCAAAGCCGTACCAGTTGCGGTGCTCACCGCCCACCGTGTTGGTGGCCAGGATTTCTTCGGAGTCGCGATAGTCGATACGGGCGTTCAGACGCGCGCCATAGACCGTACCGAATTTCGGGTCGGCGGCCGCGAAGTTGGCGTCCGAATTATAGCCCACACCGGCAGCGTTGGTGCCCTGATCGAGACGCACGATCCAGTTGTCGCGCAGTTCGTCGTCCTTGAAGATCGTCCAGATCGACGACACGAACAGTTCGTTGTTCTCGTCGATCTTGTAATCTGCACGGGTCGAGAAGGACGAGTTGTAACGAGTCAGGCGATAGTTCTTGTACTCGAACTCACGCGCGAAACGCTTGCCCGGCGCGGCAGCGCGCTCGGTGAGATAGGGATCGACCTCCCAGTTTTCGGTCGCCATGTTGCGCCGGTAGTAGGAGCCCTGCACCACCACGCCCAGTTTGCCGTCCATGAAGATGTTCGAGTAGACGAGGTTGGCGTCGATTTCCTCACCGCCGCCCAGCTCAACGCGGCCGAGACCCAGCTTGCCAGTGATCTTCTGGCCCTTGTAGTCGAAGGCGCGGCGCGTGCGGATGTCGATATTGCCGGCGACCGTATCGCCCGGCATCGAGGGCACGATGGCCTTCTGAACCACAACCTGAGAGGCGATGGCCGACGGAATATTGTCGAAGCGCGAATCGCGGCCTTCGGCGGAAACGACCGACAGGCCATCGAACGAGATGGTCGCCCAGCGGCGAGGCATGCCGCGCAGGTTGACGTAGCGGGCCTGGCCCTGATCGCGCTCAAGACCCACGCCCGGCAGACGACCAATGGCGAAGGCGATGTTCTGATCCGGAAGGTTACCGGCGTCATCGGCCGACAGAACGCTGACGAGCGAGTCCGAATTGCGCTGCACCTTCAGCGCGGCCGCGTCGGATTCGGCCAGCGGACGGCGGCCGGTGATGACGACTTCGGTCACTTCATCGGCGGCTTCGGCAGCCTGAACGACGGCCGGCATGGAAACGGCGGCCAGCGGCGCAACGGCAGCCGCGGTCAGCGCGAGAAACTTGACGGATTTCATTACTATCCCCAGATAACACAGTGACGCTATTTACGCCCCGCGTCACCTCCTAGTGTCACACAACGACTCTTTGGCGACATATTTGCAAAGCTTTTGCGACTGCACTCTGGAACTGTTACAGCGTGGTATTTATGCAAGCGTCCTGAAACGCGAAAACGCCCGGAACCATCGCTCCGGGCGTTTCCCTTAAGGGCTGGGTATAATTATCAGAAGGTCGCACGCAGCGTGATCTGATACAGTGGACCCGACTTTTCGGACTCGCGTTCATACTCGTCGATTTCGTGGTTCAGGCGGTTCTCCAGGATTTCGTCGATCGAGTCGCCGTCATATTTGGTGAAGACCTCGGCCTTCTCGGAGTCCAGAATGTTCTGCACCGAAAAACGCAGCACGTAACGCTTGCCGAACCGCTTCTCGACAAAGGCTTCCAGCGACGGATCGTAATCGACCGACGCAACCTCGTCTACCGCATAGGCCACACCGGTATCGCGACCGTAGATGGACGAGCCGAACGACACATCCCACGCGGGCAGATTGGTGACGAAGCCCGCATTGTAGACCCAGTCGGGCTGGTTGTTGAACTTGCGCTTTTCGCCGGTGAACGGATCGGACACTTCCGAATCCATCCAGGTGTAGTTGAAATAGACGCCAGTATTCTTCACGCCTAAATTATCCAGCGGCGTGGAGAAGTCGAGTTCGACGCCCCACGTCTTGCCCTCGCCGATATTGCGCGGCTGATAGACCGAGAATTCGTCGCCGTCGTCTTCCACAGTTTCGCCCGTCGAGATGACCTCGATCATGTCCTCGATATTGCGGTAGAACAGGTTGACGCCGAAAATGCCCTGTGTGCCCAGACGGTGCTCATAGCCGGCATCGGCGCCCCAGGAGGTTTCGTTCTTAAGGCTGGCATTGCCGCGGAAGGCATTCTCATCCGCCGGCTCTTCCGTTTCGGTCAGCGGCACCATGTCGTCGAAGTCCGGCGAGCGGCTGGTGCGCGCCACCGAGAAGCGGAACTGATCGTCGCGCGAGGTCTTGTACAGCAGGTTGAACGACGGGGTCAGGATGGATTCGTCGTAGGAACCGCTGTCGTCCTCGCCCGTGACCTCGCGTTCTGTCATTTCGTAACGCAGACCGAGGTCGAGGGTCAGGTTGCGGGTCGGCGTGAAGGTGGCGCGGACGAACGGATCGATGTTGGTTTCCTCGATCTTGTAGGCGCCCAGCGGGTCGGCGACGCCGTCGCGCTTCTTCTGGCTGGTCGAAACGCCGAACTTCAGCTTGTAGCCGTCGCCCTTGAAGCCGTAGGCGACCTTGCCGTTATATTCCTGATCGACGATGTCGAGCGTTTCTTCGTCATCAAGTTCGAGATCGCTGAGGTCTTCTTCCTCACCGACGTGAACGGTGGTGGTAGTGTGCTCGTCGTACTTGTTCCAGCCGAAGTCGTATTCCAGCTTGCCGATGCCGAGCCCGAACTCGCCGTCGACGCCCAAGGCGTAGGTCTTCTGGCTGATGCGCTCGGCCTGCACCTCAACCTCGTCGAAGTCGGTGAAGTTTGTAGCGCCGTAGGTCTTGGAGATTTCGTCTTCGTCGCGGTCGGTATTGACGAAGAAGCCGTTTAGACGGATGAAGCCGTCCTCAAAGCTGTGCTTCCATTCGCCGTTGACCGAGGTGTCCTTGCCGTCGCGGGTGTCCTGCTGATATTCCATATCGTCGAAGTCGTCGTTGATCGCCTTATAGCGCCACGAATACTTCTTCTTCGGGTTGCGGCGGCCCTGATGGTTGACGCCGATCCACCAGTCGTTGGTTTCATCACCGCCGGCGTAGGCGGCGGCCAGCGACGGGCGCACCTTGCCGTCGTCATTGATCACCGCACCGGCCTTGATCAGGCCGCCGCGCAGTTTCGCGCCGTCTTTCAGCACGATGTTGAGCGAACCGGCCATGCCCGAACGCGGTTGATCGGCGGTCGGGCTGCGCACGATCTCGATACGCTCGACCAGTTCCGCCGGGATGCGGTCGACGAAGAAGGAACGGTCCTTTTCACCGCCGGGCGCCTTGCGGCCATTGATCAGGATGGTGGTGTAGCCCGGCGGCAGGCCGCGCATCGACACGCCGTCGAATTCCAGCGTGTCCGAGGTGAAGGTGATGCCCGGAACGCGCTTCAGCATCTCGCCGACGGAAACCGGCTCGAACTTCTGGAAGAATTCCTGATCGTAGATCAGGGTGGGGTTTTCGGTCTCGGCGCGGTCGCGGAAGCGCAGGCGGCCGGTGACGACCACTTCGGTCATGGCGGCGTTCGCAGCCGCGTCTTCGGCAGGCGCGGCAGGCACTTCGTCGGCCGCTACAGCCGTCGTAACGATTGCGCCGGAAAGCGCGGAAGAGGTCAACAGGAGCGCTGCCAGGCGCGTTTGACGGTTAAGTTTGGAAAACATTGCGGGGGCCCCATCTTTAATGTGAGATAGGGTTGAGTAATCGGGACGGATGACATTTTTATAACAAATCTAACGTCAATAAGTCAGCCGCACCCCTCTGTGTCATAAATATCGAAACATCGTTTTCTTTTGAAAAAGAGCGTGCATTTCGGGTGGATATTGCTATCAGACCTACGATTTACGCGAACGGAGATGCAGCATGGCTTATGCAACCCTTTTCAATAAACGTTTCACTACCATAACATCTCTGCTGATCCTTACGACGGCACTTACGGGTTGTCTGCATCCAGAACTGATTTCCGATTCCGCTAAAATGACTCAGGGCACGGGCACGCCGGTTGTGGCCGCCGTCGAAACCGCGGCCGTCGGCACGGTGAACCTCGATTCCGCCGATGATCCCGAAGTCTGGGTCGATCCGTCGGACTCCAACCGCGTCGTCATCTACGGCACCGACAAGAAGGCCGGCCTCTACAGCTATGACAGTGCGGGCAAGGTCATCGACTTCCTCAGCGTCGGCCCGATGAACAATGTCGATCTGCGCAACGACGCCCTGGGTCTGCCGGTCGTGGTGGCCGCATCGGACCGCGTCGGCAACGGCGTGCGCTTCTTCAAGCTGGACCCGGCGACGCTGAAGACCAGCGACTGGGGTTTCGCGCCGTTGAAGACCTCGGAAGCTTACGGTTTCTGTCTGGGCAAGACCGCCGCCGGCGATCTGGTCGCCATCGTCATCGGTCAGGCCGGCGACGTCGCTCAGGCCACCGTCTCGGTTGCGGGCGGCAAGCCGGTGCTCAGCGAAACCCGCCGCTTCGCCGTAGGCACGCAGTCGGAAGGCTGCGTCGTCGATGACGTGACGCAAAAGCTCTATATCGCCGAAGAAAATGTCGGCATCTGGATCTACGGCCTCGACCCGGCGACGGGTTCGCAGCGCACGGCCCTGATCACCCTGCCCTCCGACATCATCAAGGCCGACGCGGAAGGCTTAACTTTGTTGCGTGACGGCTCGAAGACCTTCCTCATCGCTTCATCGCAGGGCGACTCGGCGTTCGCTGTCTGGCGCGTCGATGGCGCGCCCGCTTATCAGGGCCGTTTCTCGGTCTTCCCCGGCAACGGCATCGACGCCGTGACCGGCACAGACGGCGTGGCAGCCCTGGGCGGTCAGGTCGGCCCCTACGCCAAGGGCATTGTCGTCATGCAGGACGACATGGACACCGAAGGCGAAGCGCCCTCCACCACCCGGTCGCGGCAGAACTTCAAGATCGTCGACTGGAAAGAGATCGAGGCCAAACTGGCCCTCAAATAAACCAAAAGCCCTCCGGAAACGGAGGGCTTTTTTTATCCCAGCTCTTTGGAGCGTTTCTGCGCCGCCAGCACCGCGGCGGTGACCAGTTCGTCCAGCCCGCTGCCGCTCTGACGCAGCACCTTCAGCGCCGCTTCGGTCGTGCCGCCGGGCGAGGCCACCTTGCGGATCAGGTCTTCCGGATCGGCTTCGGTGGCGTCGAGCAGATGGGCCGCCGAAATCACCGTGGCGCGCGCCAGCGTCTTCGCATCCGCCGGGGTCAGTCCGGTTTCCAGCGCCGCTTTTTCCAGCGACTGCACGAAGGCGTAGACATAGGCCGGTCCCGAACCGGAGGCGGCGGTCGCCGCATCGATCAGGTCCTCGTTTTCCAGCACCACCGTCGCCGCCATGGGCGAGAAGAGGTCGGACGCCGCCTGCAGCGCCACGCCATCGGCGGAATAGAGGCTGGCTACGCCCTTGCCCGTCGCCACGCCGGTGGTCGGGATAACGCGCGCGACCTTCAGCGGCGCGAACACCGTGCTGAGGTCTTCGGTGCGCACCCCGGCCATGACCGAGATCAGGGTCGCCCCCTTGTTCAGATTGCCGTCAAGAATCTGCGCCGCCCCGCGCCAGCTCTGCGGCTTGACGGCGATGATCACGGTGAAGGCCTCGCGCCACACTTCGGGGGCCGGATTGAGCCGCGCCCCCAGACCGGCATAGACCTGCGCTTCTTCGCCGGGATTGAGGTCGAGGATGATCAGGTCGGACGGCGCGACGTGTCCGGCCGCGCGCATGCCCTTGAGCATGGCCGAACCGAGCGCGCCCGCGCCGATCAGAAGGATGGGTTTCGCCAGCATCTTATGCCTCTCCCACGGTCTCGAACAGGCACGCTTCCAGCGCATCGTCCGCCGTCTTCGCGCCCTTGAACAGGAAGTCGAAGGCCGGATAGAAGCGATCGACCGCCTCGGCGGCGACATTGATCATGTGCGCCGTCTGCACCTGACCCGGACGCTCCATCGGGCTCGACAACAGGGTGTGGCGGAAGACGATATTGGCCGGCAGACGGCCCTCTTCGCGCACGCCGTCTTCGTCCTCATAGATTTCGAAATGACCGAACCAGACGCGCTGATTGACCAGCGACAGCAACTGATGGATGGCCGGGAACCGGGGCGGGTCGAAACGCAGATCCAGCGACGAACACAGTTGCAGGCACTCGCCTTCCGGACGGCAGGAGAACCACATGTCGTACGACTTCCACAGACCGGCCAGCGAGAACAGCACCTCGCCGTCGGGCGTCCGCTCGAAGGTCAGACCTTCGTCGGTAAGGATGGCTTCAACCAGTTCGAGGGGTTCCGAAGCCGTGTCGGTATAGTCAGCCTGAGGCAGATCCATGATCGTTACGGGTTTCCTGTATAGTTCCCGAAAGACGGGCTTATTCGGCCCTGGGGGCTTTAAGGCTCTGAATCTCAAGTTTCAATGCGGCGATTTCCGCCAGCAGAACCTCCTTCATCGCCTCGAACTCGTCGCGGCGGACGAGGTCCATATCGGCGACGAAGCGGTCACCCTGCGCGCGTAAGGCCGCCTTGGCCTCGTCACCGGCCGCCTGAGCCAGCGACATGGCGCTGGTCGACAGCTTGGCGAATTCGTCGAGGAAAGGGTTTTTCGACTGCATAGGAAAATCCTTGCGGATAAAGGCCTGAGATGACCTTAGAATGAGTTGTCACACAGTGCGCATATAGTGCGAACGGCGACAGAAATAAAGTTTTTCACGATTCTTGCCCCCCTTCGATGATTCCTTTAGGTCTTTGGCGAGAGTTCACAGGTTTGTAGATTCATGACCCTGCCCGATATCGATCCCGTCATCTTCCACATCGGTCCGCTGGCCTTGCGCTGGTACGCGCTGGCCTATGTGGCGGGCATAGCGGCAGGCTGGTGGTATCTGTCTCAGTTGATCCGCAAGGAGGCGCTGTGGGCACCCTACCCCGCGCCCCTGAGCCGCGAACACCTCGAAGACCTGATCATCTGGATGGCGCTCGGCATCATCCTGGGCGGACGCATCGGCTATGTGCTGTTCTACGATCTGGCGCCGATCCTCAAAAATCCGCTGCAATTCTTCAAGGTGTGGGAAGGCGGCATGTCCTTCCACGGCGGGTTTATCGGCGTGTGCATCGCCGGTATTCTCTATGCCCGCCGCCATCGCATCAACCCCTGGACGCTGGGCGATCTTCTGGCGCTTGCCGCCCCGATCGGGCTGTTTTTCGGCCGCATCGCCAACTTCATCAATGGCGAACTGTGGGGCCGCACCACCGAAAGCCCCTTCGGCATGGTCTTCTGTAACAAGTATATCCTTCAACAATACGGCGGCGTTTGCCCGGCCGGCTATCTGCCGCGTCACCCCAGCCAGCTTTATGAGGCCGTGCTCGAAGGCATCGTGCTGTTCGTAATCGGCTACATGCTGGTCCACATCTATCGCAAGCTGCGTCAGCCGGGCGTGATCATGGGCACCTTCGTCGCCGGTTACGGCATCGCCCGCGTGCTGGTCGAATTCGTACGCGAGCCCGACGCCCAGATGCTGCCCTTTTTCAAGACCGTCATCACCATGGGTCAGACCCTGTCCCTGCTGATGATCATCGGCGGCGGCATTTCGATCTGGCTGGCCCTGAGCGGCAAGACCCTGCCCGCCGGCTTCGAGCCGCCCGCCGACGAAACGAAAGCGCCTGATGGCCTCGCTTAAGACCCGCCTGATCGAGCAGATCCGGCTCGAAGGCCCGCTGACCATCGCTGATTATATGTGGGCCTGCCTGTTCGACCCTCAGGAAGGCTATTACGCCACGCGCCCGGCGCTGGGCGAAGACGGCGACTTCATCACCGCGCCCCTCGTGTCGCAGATGTTCGGCGAACGCCTCGCCCTGTGGGCCATGCAGGCGTGGCAGGACCTCGGCGCGCCAGCCAAGATTCGCGTCATCGAAATCGGCCCCGGCGACGGCACGCTGATGAGCGACCTGACGCGCACCTTCGGCTCGCTGCCGGCCTTTGCTCGTGCCGTCGAGATCGGTCTGGTCGAGCCGTCGATGCCGCTGCGCGCCGTGCAGACGGCTAGGCTGGGGACCGTGCGTCATTACGACAGCCTCGATCACATCCCCACCGACGCCCCCCTCATCCTCATCGCCAACGAGGTGCTCGACTGCCTGCCCGCGCGGCAGTTCCAACGGGCCCCCGAAGGCTGGTTCGAGCGCTGCGTCGGTCTACACGAAGGCGAACTGGTCATCGGCCTCGTCCCCGCGCCGAAGGATTTCCAGGCCAATTTTGAGGCTGAAACCGGCGATGTCTGCGAGGTGTCTCTGGCCCAGAACCGCCTGATCGAAGCCGTCGGCGCGCTGATCCACGACGCCACGGGCGCGGCCCTCTTTATAGACTATGGCCGCGACCGGCCCGAACCCGGCGATACGCTTCAGGCGCTCTGTCGGCACGAAAAGACCGATCCTCTGGCCGAACCCGGCGCGCACGATCTGACCCAATGGGCGGACTTTCCGTCGCTGGCGGTCACGGCGCTGAACATGGGTCTGGGCGTCAGCCAGATCACGCCGCAGGGCGTGTTCCTGCAACGGCTGGGCATTATCGAACGCTTCGACGAACTGCGTCAGAAGAACCCGGATCAGACCGACAGGCTGGCGCGGCAGGTCCACCGTTTGATTTCATCGGATGAGATGGGCGACCTGTTCAAGGTGCTGGCCCTGACCTATCCCCGCAACCTGCCCCTGGCGGGCCTTGCGCCCATCGGCGTCGAGGCATAGGTAGGTCACATGACCCTGCCCCGCATCCTGCACCCGCTCCTCGACCTGCCGAACATCCAGCACGGCTTCTTCACGCGGCTGGGCGGCGTCTCACCCTTTCCCTACGAGTCGCTGAACGTCGGTCAGGGCTCGAAGGATACGCGTGAGAACATCTTCGAAAACCGCCGCCGCGTCGCCGCGACCTTCGCTCAGCCCGAAGACCGCCTTCTCAACTGTTATCAGGTCCATTCGAAGATCGCCGTGACCGTCGATGGTCCATGGCCCGATGAGACGCGCCCCGAAGCCGACGGCCTCGTCACCGCCACGCCCGGCCTGATCCTCGGCGCCCTGTCGGCCGATTGTGCGCCGATCCTGTGGGCCGATCCGGTCAACGGCGTCGTCGGGGCCTGCCACGCCGGCTGGAAGGGCGCGCTGGGCGGCATGATCGAGGCCGAGTACGCCGCGCTTCGGGCCAGGGGCGCGGAAGCCCGACACCTGCGCGCGGTCATCGGCCCCTGCATCGCTCAGGCCTCTTACGAAGTCTCCGCCGACTACGAGGACGCCTTCCGCGCGCAGGATGTCGACAGCGCGGCCTTCTTCATTCCGGGCAGGACGGCCGACAAGCGGTATTTCGACCTGCCCGGCTTCTGCCTGATGCGCCTGAAACGTCTCGGTCTGACGCAGGTCGCCGCCACCGGTCACGACACCTGCGCCGAAGAGACCCTGTTCCATTCCAATCGCCGTGGCTTCCTGAGGCAGGAGCCGGACTATGGCCGCCTGATCAGCGCCATCATGCTGCGGGAGTGAAGGCACCGGTGAAACGGTTAAGTTCGGACGCCTGCCATACGCCCTCCGACATCCCGGCAGAATTTTAAGGTTTTGCGACGAATCGGGCTTGCCCCACAGGGCTCACCTGTTAAAAGCCGCCGCAAGAAATCCCACCCTGCCGCCCCACAGGTTCCCCATGAAATTGCTATCGGCCAACTCCAACCGACTGCTGTCGCAGGCTATCGGCGACTATCTCGACATGCCGCTGACCAAGGCGCGCATCGAACGCTTCGCCGACAAGGAAATCTTCGTCACCATCGATGAGAATGTGCGCGGCGAGGACATCTTCGTCATTCAGTCGACCAGCTACCCGGCCAATGACAACCTGATGGAGTTGCTGATCTGCATCGACGCCCTGACGCGGGCCTCGGCCAAGCGCATCACCGCCGTCATCCCCTATTTCGGCTATGCTCGTCAGGACCGCAAGACCGGCGGCCGCACCCCGATTTCGGCCAAGCTGGTCGCCAACCTGATCGTGCGCGCCGGCGCCCACCGCGTCCTGACCATGGACCTGCACGCCGGGCAGATTCAGGGCTTCTTCGATATCCCGACCGACAATCTGGTCGCCATCCCCTTCATGGCCAAGGACATCAAGGCCAATTACACCAACGCTCATGAAATCATGGTCGTGTCGCCGGACGTCGGCGGCGTGGTGCGCGCCCGCGCCCTGGCCGACCGCCTCGGCGGCGACCTCGCCATCGTCGACAAGCGCCGCCCGCGCGCCGGCGAGTCCGAAGTCATGAACATCATCGGCGACGTGACCGGCCGCAACTGCATCCTGTTCGACGACATCGTCGATTCCGGCGGCACGCTGGTGAACGCCGCAAAGGCGCTGATCGACCGTGGCGCGACCTCGGTTTCGGCCTATATCAGCCACGGCGTCCTGTCGGGCAAGGCCATGGAACGCGTCGAAAACTCGGTGCTCAAGGAACTGGTCATCACCGACTCCATCGAAGCCCCCGACCACGTGCGCAATCACCCGAAGGTGCGCATCGTCGGCGTCGCGCCACTGATCGGCGAAGCGATCCGTCGCATCGCCAACGAAGAGTCTGTCTCCAAGCTTTTCGACTAGCGACGGATCGTTGATTAATCTTCTTGGCCGCCGCATCGCCAACGAAGAGTCCGTTTCCAAGCTTTTCGATTAGCGACGGATCGTTGATTAATCTTCTTGGTCGCCGCATCGCCGATGAAGAGTCCGTTTCCAAACTCTTCGAATGATAGCCGAAACACCAGCTATCGGGGCGTCCTTCCGGACGCCCTTTTTATATTTAATTAGCCCGATATTAACCTTATCGCTTCGCACGCGTCTCACGTAAATGTTATTTCCATTTCGCGGCGACTCACCGGCCACCGCGGCGAAAAAAGCCATATTTTTGGCGCTTTTATGAGGACTTCTGTTGTCAGTTGAATTATTCCTGACAGCCTTGTGGTGGACCGTTTTGCCGGTATCATGCCCTCGCTGTCCGGGTGGGGACCACGGCCCGGTCCGTGCACCTGACATAAGAAACAGATGCGGAAAAGCCTTCCGCGCACCTTTCCGTTTGTCCGCCTTTGGGGCCACGCCCCGTCAACCGACGTCACGCACATTGTCCGGCCCTCCGGGCAACCGTTTTGGGCCCGTTTTCCGGGCAACAGTTTTTGGGGAGTATAGTATGAGCTTCACGACCAGAACCGGCCGCAGGCCGATCTTCCTGGCCGTCACCGCGTCGATAATGGCCCTCAGCCTCGCCGCGTGTCAGACCGACGCCCCGCCGCCCGCACCTCCCCCGCCGCCGCCCGCGCCAGCCGGTCCGCCGGTGTCGCTGGCCCCGGCCATCTCCGACGCCGCTTCGGTCTATGTCGCCTATATCGATCAGGCGCGCGGCATGAACGCCGATTTCAACGACCCGGCCATGGTTCAGGCCAAGCTGAGCCAGGGGTCCGCCTACGAACCGAAGCAACTGGCGCGCGGGGCCATCGCCTATGCCGCCATCGTCGCCATGCAGGAACCGGCCTTCCGCTCGCAACTGCGCGCCTATGCCGCCGACGCCACCGCGCGTCAGGAACTGGTGACCAAGCTGTTCAGCAATCCCGGCTATGCCGGCGGCATCCCCGGCGCCAATATCGCCGCCCGCCGCGTCATCCTTGCCCTGTCCTCGGACGGCGAGATGCTCTACACAAGGGGCGCGGCCATGAAGCAGGCCGCCTATTCGATCCAGAAGCAGGCCTGGTCCAAGGGCCTGCTGAACGATCCGAACGCGCGACTGGCCGCCACCAAGCTGTCCTCCTCGACCAGCCGCGGCGTCGTCACCGACGAAAGCGCCAGGCTGCTGACCGCCGCCCTGACCGGCAACGGCCTGACCACTCACGCCAATACCGGCACAGCGACGGCCGATGCGGCGGCCTATAACGCCACCTCGACCTCAAGCAACGCGGCGCAACCGCTCAGCGCCACCGGCACCGCCGCGGCGTCGTTCGACCGCGAAACCCTGTTCAACACGCCCTATACCTATGGGGTGAACCGCGCCCTCGCCATCGCCGCCATCTCCATCCTCGGCGAAGGCACCGGCCCGAACGAGGCGGCCGTCATCGCGCTTCTCAACGAACAACAATCCCCGCGCTGCCTCGGCGAATCGAAACTGATGCTCAATCAGTGTCTGGCCGCTTCGCGCTTCCATTTCGACGACGTCTTCTGCACCGGCCAGCACATTCTGATGGATACCGGCAACTGTATCGGAGAATTGTCGTCCAACGCGCTCAACCTGTCCCCGGACCGCGAAGTCAAGCTCAGGGCCGACGGCACCGAGGAGCTGAAGTACGCCAACGCCAAGCCGTACATCAAGCCTGAGCCGGTCAAGAAGGCTTCGGCCAAAAAGCCGGCGGCCAAGAAGACATCGGCCACGGCCAAAAAGAAAACCTCCTGATCCGCGTGAGGGAAACATCGCTTCCCTCACCTGCAAGCGACTTTGCAATATTGACGACACATCCCCCGGGGCGGCGCTTCTGAGCCTTCGGGGGATTTTCGGCTTTAGAGTCGGGTATTCGGGCGTAATTTGGGTCGAAAAAGCGGATTTTTCCGCTTCCTGACCGGTTGCGTCTTCGAACGTTAGCGTGTATCTACGCGCCTCTTGAGATTTTCGGGGTTTCCCCACGCCGTGTCGATTGTGTTTGCCCGCGCCTCCCAAAGAGGTTTCAGAGGGCGGGGCATTGATGCCGACATAGCGCTCTTTGTTTGAGGAACAGGCTGATGGCCGATATCGTACTAGACGTTGAACTCCGCGACCGCACCGGCACCGGTGGCGCGCGCGCTACCCGCAATGAAGGCAAGATTCCCGGCATCCTGTATGGCGGCGATAAGGCCCCCGTCGCCATCGCGGTCCAACTCAACGCTTTCCGCAAGGCCCTGTACACGGGCAAGCTGGCCGGTCACCTGGTTACGCTGAAGTACGGCGAAGAAACCCAGAAGGTCATCGCCAAGGCGATCGACTTCCACCCGGTCACCGACGTGCCGGTGCACTTCGACCTGTACCGCGTCGACGAATCGCAAACCATCAAGATCAACGTGCCGGTGCACTTCAAGAACCACGAAGCCTCGCCGGGCATGAAAAAGGGCGGCGCCCTGACCGTGGCCTTCCACGAACTGGAAATCCAGGTTCCGGCCGGCCACATCCCGGAAGACGTCGTCGTCGACCTGTCGGGCCTCGACATCGGCGCTTCGGTGCATGTCGGCGACCTGAGCCTGCCGTCGGACGTCAC
This sequence comes from Asticcacaulis sp. AND118, assembly GCF_020535245.1. GTDB lineage: Bacteria > Pseudomonadota > Alphaproteobacteria > Caulobacterales > Caulobacteraceae > Asticcacaulis. Next base: position 1,935,495 of record NZ_CP084910.1, read on the forward strand.
CGCCGTTCAGGGCAAGGACGTCGTGATCGCCTCGATCACCGCTTCGGCCGCTGAAAAGAGCGAAGAAGCTTCCGCCGAAGCCTAATTCGCGCTTTGCGAGAAAGAACCTAAAGCCCTGTCCTTACGTCAAGGACAGGGCTTTATTTCTGTGCGCAACTTATGCGAATCCGCCCCGGCCTGTGCTTTTCCTCATATTCGCCTTGCCATTTTTTTGATTAGATCACCGTCCATTCAGTACGGAATCGATTTTAGAGCCCTACCCGATCCGGTGGGATCGGATTGTGCTCTAATCCTTTGTTTCTTGCGCATTTAATTCCGAAGAACCGTTGCACATTTTTCGGAATGCGCTCTTGATCGGAGCCCGCCTTGTTTCTTGTCGTAGGCCTTGGCAATCCGGGACCGCAGTATGCGAAGAACCGGCACAATATCGGCTTCATGTTCATCGATCGCCTGATCGACGGCGCGGGCTTCGGGCCCGTGCGCAAGAAGTTCCAGTCCGAAGTGTCCGAAGGCACGATCGACACGCCCAAGGGCCCCGCCAAAATTCTGGCCATGAAGCCGCAGACCTTCATGAACCTGTCGGGCAATGCCGTGCTTGAGGCCGCCGCCTTCTATAAGGTCAAGCCGGACCATATCCTTGTATTTCATGATGAACTGGACCTTGCGCCCGGACGCTTCCGCCTGAAAATGGGCGGTGGTCATGCGGGCCATAATGGTTTACGCTCCATTATGGGACACTTGGGGCCGAACTTCGTGCGTGGACGCATGGGGATAGGTCATCCGGGTCAAAAGGAACTGGTCCATAGTTGGGTCTTGTCGGACTTCTACAAGGCCGAGGACTGGGTTGAACGTCTGTGCGACGCCTGTGTAAAGGCGCTGCCGCTGGCGCTCATGGGGGAAAGTGAAAAGTACATGACCGAAGTGATGCGTTTGAGCCCGGCTCCGAAATTCGATCCCAAAAAAGTATCCCAATAGGATTCAGAGGGTTAGACGATGCCGACCGCGCCTCAAATCGTTCTGACGACCTTTGGTTCGCTGGGGGATCTTCATCCCTTCATGGCTCTGGGTCTGGCGCTGAAAAAGCGCGGGGTCGGCGTCGTGCTGGCCTCGCACCCCGACTATGAGGGCAAGGTCGAGGCCGCCGGACTTAAATTCCTGGCCTGCGGCCCCAGCATGGAGACCTACCGCCAGAATCTGGGCATTGATGCCGCGCAGATCATCCGCCACTTCTCCCAGGACCACGGCTTCATGCTGAAGCATCTGGTCGCGCCCTATATCGAACAGGGCTTGTCGGAACTGCGCCCCATCGTGCGTCAGGCCGATCTGGTGGTGTCGTCGTCCTACGCCTATACGGCGCATCTGGCGGCGCGGTTGGAAGGCCGCCCCTTCTCCACCGTCGCCCTGCAACCGGCCGTCATGTTGTCCGCCTACGATCCGCCCAAGCTGAAGGACGCGCCGCTGGTCCTGTCGCCGCGCACAGAACTGGGCCGCCAGTATAACCGCGCCATCTTCTGGATCGGCGAGAAGAAACTGGCGGGTTCGCTGGCCCCGATCCGCGCCATCTACGCCAAGTACGGCGTCGATATGGAAATCAGCCTCGGCGGCGTGCAGTCGGATCAGATGACGCTCGGTCTCTATTCGCCGCTGATCGGCGACGTCGCCCCGGACTTCCCGCCGCGCACCGAAATCGTCGGCTTCCCCTTCTTCGATTCCGAGGACGGCCGCCGCAGCGAGCTGCCGCCGCAGCTTGAGGCCTTCCTGTCCGCCGGCCCGGCGCCGCTGGTCTTCAGCCTGGGTTCGACCGCCGTCTATGATGGCGAGGACTTCTATCGCGACGCCGCCAAGGCCGCCCGCGCCCTGGGTCAGCGCGCCGTGCTGCTGGTGGGCGGGCAAAGCCCTCTGCTCAATGACGATTTCGGTCCTGACATCCTTTGCGTGCCCTACGCGCCGCATTCGCTGCTGATGCCGCGCGCCCGCGTCAATATCCACCACGGCGGCATCGGCTCCACGGCGCAGGCCCTGCGCGCCGGCCGGCCCCAACTGGTCACACCGGTCTTCGGGGATCAGTTCGATAATGGCCGCCGCATCGAGCGTCTGGGGGCCGGCCTGTCGATCACCTTCGACCGCTGGCATAAGCATTCGGCCATCCGCCTGCTCGACCGCCTGCTGTCGGAGCCCGCCTTCGCGCGCAAGGCAGGCCATGCCTCGACTGTGGTGGCGCAGGAGGACGGGGCCGAACGCGCCGCCGAGCGCCTGTTGCAGAGCCTGCCGGTAACGGCCTGAAGTCATAAAGACGAAGGGGGCGCGGCCCCCTTCACCCGTTACATGCTCAGATTTTGCGCAAATCGAGATCCTGATAGTCGAAACTGAAATCGGCCAGCGGCGAATAAGCGACCAGCTTCATCCCCAGCACCTTGCCGTCCTTCAACTCAAACGTCACCACGGCGTCCTCGCCCCAGCCGACCGGGAAGCGCGTGCGGAAGACATCCGGTCCGAAGACCTCCATAGGTCCTTTCAGGCGCGCCGTGCGGGTAAAGTCGATGTTCAGACGCGCGGTTTTGCCTTTGCCTGACACGCTCACCTTCACATCGCCATACCACGCATCGCGATAGATTCCGGCATAGGCCTCCAGCGGCAGGGACGGCGCGCCGGGCTGAACCTTCGGCGCGTCGGCAATGGCCTTTTCCGCCGTCCTGGCCGTGCTGTCCGCCGCCGCCTTCAGCCAGTCATAGGCCGGAGCGCCGATCAGCAGGTCGAGAATGGCGTTGCGGATCTGGCCGCTCGTGCCGTCTTCGACATTGGTATAGACGGCGACGGCGATGCCCTTTTCCGGCAGCAGGGCCTGCTGCGTCACCTGACCCACCAGCCCGCCGGAATGCGACACCAGCCGCAGCCCGCGATAGTCCTGAATGAACCAGCCGAGACCATAGGTGCGGAACAGCGCCGCCGTCGGTGTCTCAGGTGTCGGCCCCGCGCCGCTGCCGGCCACGCTGGCCGGTTTCCACATTTCGCGCGACGAGGCCTCGGAAAACAGCCGCTGGCCATTGGGCATGAGGCCCTTGTTCAATTGGGTGTGCAGCCACGGCAGGATGCCCGTGACGCTGGTCACCAGCCCGGCGGCGGGCGAGAAGGACAGGGTTTCTTCCGGCGCCACCACCCTGTAGTCTCCGATGCCGCGCAGCGGACCGGTCAGGCGCGCGTGCCGTCCGGCTACATTGGCGGCGGTGACATTGGGCCAGCCCATCACGGTATCGACCATGCCCAAGGGCTTCAGGAGACGTTCTGTAACGAAGCTTTCATAGCTTTGCCCCGACACGCGCTCGATGACCAGACCGGCGATGGTGAACATCACATTGTTGTAGGCGTAGCCCGAACGGAACGGATATTGCGGCTTGAGGTACGGCACGCCCCTGAGCTGGTCTTCGCGCGTGTGGTCCGACTGCGGGAACAGCATCAGGTCGCCCTGCCCCAGTCCAAGACCGGCGCGATGCGACAGCAGATCGCGCACGCTGACCAACGGCGTCAGGGCGGGATCGTGCATCCTGAACTCGGGGATATAGCGCACGACCGGCCCGTCCCATTCGACCTTGCCCGACTCGACCAGAAGCGCCAGCGCCGCCGCCGTAAAGGCCTTGGTGTTGGACGCCACGCCGAACTGCGTATGAACGTCGACGGGTTCGGGCTTACCCAGCGTGCGCACGCCATAGCCCTTCACATAGTCGGGCTGTCCGGGCCGGATCACCGCCACGGCCACGGCGGGCAGGCCGAACTTCGCCATGAAGGCGTCGACGATGGCGTCGATTTGGGCCGTATCGGCGGATTGAGCCACCGCCCGGACGGGCAGCGCCCCCGCAAGGGCCGCCCCGGCAGTCAGGGTCAGAAACGAACGGCGGTCGGCGCGAAGCATGGCAATGTCCTTACAACGGATACCACACCCTATCCCGCCGGCTTTCGTCTGCGCAATCTAAACCTGATCTAAAACTCTGGTCATGCCGGGGAAAATGGGTTAGGCAGCGGGCCAATTTCTCTCTTTTCCGCTTGGAATCCCATGGCCCTGAAAGTCGCAATCGTCGGTCTGCCCAATGTCGGCAAGTCCACCCTGTTCAACGCCCTGACCCAGACCGCCTCGGCCCAGGCCGCCAACTATCCCTTCTGCACCATCGAGCCGAACACGGGCGAAGTGGCCGTGCCGGAGCCGCGTCTTGAGGTGCTGGCCAGGATCGTCGGCTCTAAGGAAATCATCCCGGCCCGCATCAACTTCGTCGACATCGCGGGCCTCGTGCGCGGCGCGTCGAAGGGCGAAGGGCTCGGCAATCAGTTCCTCGCCAATATCCGCGACTGCGACGCCATCGCCTTTGTGGCGCGCTGCTTCGTCGATACGGACATCACCCACGTCGAAGGCCGCATCGATCCGCTGGCCGACCTTGAGATCATCGAGACAGAGCTGATGATCGCCGATCTGGAATCGCTGGAAAAGCGCCTGCCGCAACTCGAAAAGCGCGCCAAGTCCGGCGGCGACAAGGAGGCGGCCCTCACGGTTTCGCTGATTAACGCCGCCCTCGAAGAACTGCGCGACGGCCGCCCGGCCCGCGTCGCCTATGAGAAAGGCAAGATCAGCAAGGAAGACACCAAGGCGTGGGAGATGCTGCAACTGCTGACCTCCAAGCCCGCCCTGTACGTCTGCAATGTCGACGAAGCCTCAGCCTCGACCGGCAACGACCTGTCGGAAATCGTCTCCAAGCGCGCCGCCGCCGACCACGCCAAGTCGGTGGTCATTTCGGCCCAGATCGAGTCCGAAATCGCGCTTCTGGATGCCGATGAACGTCAGGAGTTTCTGGAGACCCTCGGGCTCGAAGAGCCGGGCCTCAACCGCCTGATCCGCGAAGCCTATGCGCTGCTGGGCCTGCAATCCTACTTCACGGTCGGCCCCAAGGAAGCCCGCGCCTGGACCATCCATAAGGGCGACACGGCCCCGCAGGCCGCCGGAGTCATCCATACGGACTTTGAAAAGGGCTTCATCCGCGCCGAGACCATCGCCTACGAGGACTATGTGAAGTTCAACGGCGAAACGGGCGCCAAGGAAAACGGCAAGTTCCGTCAGGAAGGCAAGGAGTACATCGTCAAGGACGGCGATGTGCTGAACTTCCGCTTTAACGTCTAGGTTTTAAGGTTTGCAGGGGCGCGGCCCCTGCACCCGTTATCGGGAGCGGATGGACAGGATAGCGCATTCACGTCTTTAGGGGGGATGGTGATGGAAGCGGCGGACACGGTTGCTGGGCTGCACAGGTGCAAGAAGCGGTGGGTAGCGATTTTCTCGCTATCGCTCTTCTGGGTTTTCGTTTGCCTGATGTGCCTCGCCACCATCGTGCTGGGAGGCTTTGAAAAGAAGCCTCTGGCAAGTATTCTAGCGGGCATATGTGTGCCCCTCTTCATCAATCTTTGGATGGGCTTCATCTCAAATATTCATCAGACCACGCTTTTCGTACATCCGGATGGATTTGCCTATAAGCTTGGGAAATGGCCTGTTCGCTTGATCCGTTGGGCGGATCTCGAACGCACAAGTGAGAAATACGCCAACGGAATATCCGTTGAGTTATCGCTGCGGCTGACGCGGTACGAACCCTACCTGAACCAACTTGAAAATGACGAAATTCGACTGTGGCTGACGGACCGACGTATCTGGTTCTGGATAAGCTATCTCTTCGTCTTACCAGCGAAGCCCAAAGATTTCGCAAGTCTCTGGCCGAAAGGCCTGACATTGAACAAAACAGACCCGCGCGTCCGAATGGCTCTGCGTATGATATGGACGCGACGCCATTCTGGGGCGGATTTAGGTTTCTCCAGTTTCCTTTGTCAACGCAAAGATGCAACTGCGATTGAAGAGTCCTACATCGAATTTCTGAAGCGCCAATCTGCACTGCCGCCAGCTTGACGACAGGGCATTATCGCGCGCCCATGACGGGGTTTGGGGCCTAAAGGCCCCAAAAGTCTTCAAATCTCTTCGTGAAGATACTCGATAAACGCCTTCATGCGCGCGTGGCGCAGATCGGCCATATCGCGGCCAGAGGTCGTCTGGAAACCTGATTTCAGCTTGAACAGCTTGGTCTCGAAATGGTCCAGCGCGAAGCTGAGATCGTCCAGTTCGCGCTCCTCAGCCTTCGGATCGAACGGATCGTAGAGCGCCGTATTCATCCGCCCCGCCGTGTAGAAACAGCGGGCGATACCGACGAAGCCGATGGCGTCCATCCGGTCGGCGTCCTGCACGATCTTCGCTTCGAGCGTTTCCGGCATGACATTGGCGCTGAAGGAATGGGTATGGATAGCGTGAGCCACGGCGTCGATGCGCGCCTCGTCCCAATCCTGAGCCGCCAGAATCTCACGCGCCTTTTCCGCCGACAGACGCGAGGCGTCGCGGCGCAGAGGCGAGTTCTTTTCCACCTGAACGCAGTCGTGCAGCAGGACCGCCGCCGCCACGATTTCGGAATCGCCGGCTTCCATGTCGCTAAGAGTCATGGCGACCTTGAACACGCGCTGCAGGTGGGACACGTCGTGCGAACCGTCATCGCTGTTGTCCAGAACGTGCGGCAGCAGCGCCTCGGCCAGCGCCTCATGCGGGGCGAACGAGGGCGACAGGCGCACGGCCATCATCTTTTGAAGCGCCTGCGCATCCGGAAACCGGCTGGCGCCTTTGGAAACGGGTTTGGTCTGACAATCCATGGACGACTCGATACGGTCCCCTGCCCTCGGCCACCGGTGTAGCACGTGATCACAGGGGGGTGAGTCCTTTTACACCCGGCAAGCGATCACTTTTTTGAAGCCGCAAAGCAAAAGCCCCCGGCGAACCGAGGGCTTTCATATTCGTGCCGCTAATCGTCTGGCATGGCGCGCTGGGAGGCGGCGAGAAGGATTGGCTTTCAAGACCCGGAGCGCAGCGTACATAAAGTACGTGATCACCGGAAGTTTGAAAGACGGCCCTTCGCAGCCCCTCGCAGTAGCGCCAGGCTGACGATTAGTGTTTGCCATGCCAGAGCTTGCGATACGCCGCATAGGTAATTCCGGCGAACAGCAGCAGGTAGATCAGCACAGCCACGCCGGTCTTCTTGCGAAGCGTGGCGTGCGGATCACCGGCCCATTCCAGGAAGGCGGCGACATCGGCAGCCATCTGATGCGTGGTGGCCTTGGTGCCGTCGTCATAGGTGACGAGATCGTCGCGCAGCGGCGGGGCCATGGCCAGCACGCCACCGGGAGGCACGTGCTGGGGATCGCCCTTCCAGGCGCTGTGCAGATCGCCCGCCATATAGGGGTTGTAGTGCTGCCCCTCATTTACGGTCAGACCCTTCGGCGTCTCCACGTACCCCGTCAGCAACGAGTAGACATAGCTCGCGCCGCCGTGACGGGCCTTGGTGATGACCGAGAGATCGGGCGGGATGGCCCCGCCGTTCGACGCCGCCGCAGCATAGGTGTTGGCGAACTTGGCCGGGAAGTGATCGGAGGTCGAAGCCGGGCGGGTGATCGCGTCACCCGTATCCGTATCGATGTCCGGCACTTCGAATTCCGAGGCGATCTGCTTCACATAGGGGTTGTCGTTCGGGTTCTTGTACTTTTCGTCGTAGAAGGGACCGCCCTTCTGGCCGAGGTTGCGGAACGACAGCAGGGTCGCGGAGTGGCAGTTGGAGCAGACTTCGCGGAACACCTTATAGCCGCGCTGGAGCTGGCCCTGATCGAAGGTGCCGAACGGCCCCTCGAAGCTGAAGCCTTCCTTGGGCGCGTGCGGATGCTTGGCGCCGCCGGCCGCGAAGGCCGGAGCAGACAGAGTAAGGGCAGCGGCGATAGCGGCCAGTCCCAAAACCTTAAGGCTTTTCGTCATGAAAGCGGACATCGGACTTACGCCCCCTTCTTCTTCGCTTGGTCAGCGAGGATGGCCTCGCTGATGGATGCCGGAACCGGCAAGGGTTCTTCCTTCAGGCCGACCCACGGCATGATGAGCAGGAAGAAGGCGAAGTAGTAGAGCGTCAGCGCGCGCGTCAGCCACAGGTAAGAGTTGAACTGACCGTCAAGCAGGTTGAAGCTGGGCAGACCCGGCACCACAGGCGCGTCCGGAAGCTGTCCGCCGCACCAGCCCAGGCCAAGCGCCACGACAACGAAGATGACGAAGAACCAGCGCATCACCGGGCGGTAACGCATGGAACGCACCTTCGACGTATCCAGCCACGGCAGGACGAACAGCACCGCGATGGCGCCGAACATCGCCACCACGCCGCCGAACTTGTCGGGAATGGCGCGCAGGATGGCGTAGAAGGGCAGCAGATACCATTCGGGCACGATGTGCGCCGGGGTGACCAGCGGGTTGGCCTGAATATAGTTGTCGGCGTGGCCCAGAGCGTTAGGCATGAAGAAGACGAACACCGAGAACAGAATCAGGAAGAAGATGATCCCCAGTCCGTCCTTCACCGTGGCGTACGGCGTGAAGGGCACGGTGTCTTCCTTCGATTTGATATCGACGCCGGCCGGATTGTTCTGACCCACGACGTGCAGCGCCCAGATATGGAGGATGACCACGCCGGCGATGACAAAGGGCAGCAGGTAGTGCAGTGAGAAGAAGCGGTTCAGCGTCGGCTGGTCGACGGCGAAACCGCCCTGCAGCCAGGTCAGGATCGGGCCGCCGATCACGGGGATAGAACCGATCAGGTTGGTGATGACGACGGCGCCGTGGAAGGACATCTGGCCCCAGGGCAGCACATAGCCCATGAAGGCGGTGGCGATCATCAGGAAGAAGATGATGCAACCCAGAATCCACAGCACTTCGCGCGGGGCCTTATACGATCCGTAATAGAGACCACGGAACATGTGCACGAAGACGGCGAAGAAGAACATCGACGCGCCGTTGGCGTGGACGTAGCGGATCAGCCAGCCGTAATTGACGTCGCGCATGATGCGCTCGACCGAATTGAAGGCCAAATCGACGTGCGGCGTATAGTGCATCGCCAGAATGATGCCGGTGACGATCTGAATGGCGAGACAGACAGACAGAATGCCGCCGAAGGTCCACCAGTAGTTCAGATTGCGGGGCGTCGGATAATCGACAAACGAATCATAGGCGAGACGGACGATCGGCAGGCGCTGATCGAGCCACTTCTCGACGCCGGTCTTCGGCTCGTAGGTTGAAGGATGGTCGCTCATGATGCCCCTCTTAACCGATCTTCACTTTGGTGTCGGACAGGAACTGGAAGTCCGGCACGGCGAGATTCAGCGGCGCGGGTCCTTTGCGGATGCGCCCCGACGTATCGTAGTGCGAACCGTGGCAGGGGCAGAACCACCCGCCGAAATCGCCTGCCCCGAACGTCGGCACGCAACCCAGGTGCGTGCACGACCCCACGAGGATCAGATACTGTTCCTTCCCTTTTTTCACGCGATCGGCGTCCGCCTGCGGGTCCTTGAGATCCGACAGCTTGGCGTCCTGCGCTTCTTTGATTTCCTTGGGCGTGCGGTAGCGGACGAACAGGGGCTTGCCGCGCCACTTGATCACCACCTGCATGCCTTCCTGTACCTTGGAGAGGTCGAACTCGGTCGAGGCCATGGCCAGGGTGTCGGCGGCGGGATTCATCTGATCCACCAGAGGTGGAATAACCGCCGCCACCGCGCCGACGGCGGCCGCACCGGCGGCTATGTAAATGAAATCGCGGCGGTTCGGGTCCCCATGGCCGCCATGATCCGTTGCAGGTTCGCTCACCTTGACACCTCTTCGTCTTGCGCTCGATGCGCCGACCCGGCCTTGCGGGCGGGACGCTTACCTCAATGCGTGCCGCCCTGCGGCGGCCATAATTCTTGTTGATCTGCGTCCCTGCCGATGGTTTTCCCCCTGGGGCGGCATTAAGACGCAGATAGTTCCTCTTACCTGTCAGAGGTCTTTACGTCTATAGCGGCAATCGCGTGCCGGAAAAATCCTCTGTCCAAAATATGGCATAAAATGCGTCTGGCCCTTTTTCAACCGGATATTCCACAGAATCTAGGCAGCGCCATACGTTTGTGCGCCTGTCTGGGCGTCTCTCTCGACATCATAGAACCGTGCGGCTTCCCGCTCAACGACCGGGCCGTCAAACGCGCGGCCATGGACTATGGCGGCGCGGCGGAGGTGACGCGACATGATTCGTGGACCGCCTTCCGGCAAAAGCGCGACGATTGGCCGCAGGGCGCGCGGCTGGTGCTGTTCACCACCAAGGGGGCCTCGCCCTATCAGTCGTTTGAATTCCGCCCGGACGACGTGCTGCTGATGGGCCGCGAAAGCGCCGGCGTCACCGACGAAGTCCACGAGGCCGCCGACGCCCGCCTGATCATCCCCATGCGGCCCGGTCTGCGCTCGATCAATGTCATCAATGCCGCCGCGATGGCGCTGGGCGAGGCGCTTCGACAAACCGATGGGTTTGCCGCTTACCCATAAATACCGTAAGAGACGCGCATGAACGCCACCGCTCCCCTCTCCTCAGATATTCTCGCCGACCGCCAGCAGGCTGCCGCCACGTGGTTCCGGTCCTTGCGCGACCGCATCTGTGCATCTTTCGAAGCGTTGGAGGACGAAGCTCCGGTGACGCATTACGGCCAGACGCCGGGTCGTTTCGAGCGCAAGCCGTGGACGCGCCCCGAAGGCGGTGGCGGCGAAATGTCGATGATGCACGGCCGGTTGTTCGAAAAGGTCGGGGTGCATATCTCGACCGTGCACGGCACCTTCAGCCCGGACTTCGCCAAGACCATTCCCGGCGCCGCCGAAGACCCGCGATTCTTCGCCACCGGCATCAGCCTGATCGCGCACCTGTGGAACCCGCACATCCCGGCGGTGCACATGAATACACGCTTCATCACCACGACGCAGAGCTGGTTCGGCGGCGGGGCCGACCTGACGCCGCTGCTGGCCGCCGACCGCCGGCAGGATGCCCCGCAGGCCAAGGCCTTCCATCGGGCGTTCGAAGCCACCTGCGACCACTTCGCGCCAGACTATTATGCGCGCTTCAAAAAGTGGTGCGACGAGTACTTTTTCCTGCCCCACCGCAACGAACCGCGCGGCATCGGCGGCATCTTCTACGATCATCTGGACACGAACGACCACGAGGCGGATTTCGCCTTCACGCGCGCGGTGGGCGAGACGTTTCTTGATATCTATCCGCAACTTGTCCGTGAACGTTGCGACCGGGCATGGTCGGAGGATGAGCGAGATCAACAGTTGATACAGCGCGGTCGCTATGTCGAGTTCAACCTGCTCTACGACCGCGGCACGCTGTTCGGCCTGAAGACCGGTGGCAATGTCGAATCGATCCTGTCGTCCATGCCGCCAGCCGTGAAATGGCCCTGAGCCATTTCACAAACTTGAAATGCTTAAGTGGCCGTAATCAGCCGCCGGTGGGCGTGATCACCACATCTTCCGCCGAGCGTGTCGAAGGACCGTGATAGGTGGCTTCGATATTGTTGCCGTCGGGATCGTAGACGAAGCCCCCGTAATAGCCGGGATGATAATCGCGCTCGCCCGGCCCGCCATTGTCGCGTCCACCGGCTTTCAACGCCGCATCGTAGAAGCTTTGCACGGCATCCTGATCCGCCGCCTGAAACGACAGATGGATGTGCGACAGCAGCTCGCCCTGCGAGATGTACAGTTCATCGACCTGCAGGAAGTCTTCGCCTTCGTTGATCTGCGCGCCGGGTTTCACGGCAGCGACGACCGACTTGTAAAAGCGTTTCGCGGCTTCGAGGTCCCTGACCACAAGATGGACGTGATCGATCAGGCGTCCGGTATGATAGTCCATAAGCTCCTCCTGTGATGGGAGGAGCTTAACGACTGTCCTGCAAAAAATCGGCAGGAGTCACGCCGCCAGAAACTTCGAAATCGCCGCCAGCACATGATCGCGCGTCGTACCGACCTTGAGGCTATCCATGGCCTGATCGACCAGATGCTCGGAAATACGCCAACCGCGGCGGCTCATCCACAGATCGCCGGCGAAGTCCTCGCAGAATTCCGGATGGCACTGGAACGAAATGGCCTTGCGATCCGTATAGGCCAGCGCGCCGTAGGGCGTGAAGTCCGACCCGGCCAGCACCACCGCTGTGTCGGGCTTTCGGACCACCTGATCCTGATGGCTGACGGCCACGCGAATCGACGACAGGTCGGTCGTCGCCAGTTCGCGCCACAGGGCATTGTCGTGGATGGTGTATTCGTGCAGGCCGACGCCCCAGCCCTTGTCCGACTTCTCGACGTGACCACCCCAGGCCTGCGCCATGATCTGATGGCCGAAGCAGATACCGACCACCGGCACCGCCGCATCAAGCCCTTTCAGCCAGCCGATCAGGTCGGAAATCCACGCGTGGTCTTCGTAGACGCCCGCCGGAGAGCCGGTGATGACCACGCCTTGCAGCACGTCGTCCGGTCCCGGCAGTTCGCCCTCCATAGTGCGGAAGACGCGAAACTGCCGCTCCGGCGCGGCCAGATGCGCGCGGAACATGTCGGCATAGGTGCCGTAGGTATCGCTGAGATTATCGGGCGGAACACCGGTTTCGAGGATGGCGACGTAGGACATGCGGATTGACGGACAAACGGGTTTATGACGCCCTTATATGTTTGTCCGTTTGGCGATGTCGTCAATGGCGGCCTCTATCACGATTGATGAGAAATCGTGTGCGACCCAGTCGGCCTCGATGCGACGCAGGGCCTGCCCCAGTTCCGGCCCGGCCTTCAGCCCGGCGGCGATCAGCCGCGACGATTTCAGCGGGAAGATCGGCACATCGATCATGCGCAGGGACGCATCGAACCGCTGCCACTCCTTGGCCGTCAGACCGGCTTCGGCCGCGCGCAGCGACAGGGCGTCGCTCAGCGCCTGACGGCCATGACGGTACAGGCCCCGGCGCAGGGTGGCTTCGCCGGTAGCGATACGCGCCTCCGGATAGGCCGCTGCCGCCTGGGTCAGGCGATCGGCGACGCGATTAGGCAGGCGCAGCCGCTGCGCCACATCCGGAAAGGTTTCCGCCACCAATCCGTCGCCGTCAATCAGAGCGATCAACCGTTGAATAACATCCGTCGTCAAGGCTATGGCGGCGCTGAACACCGAGGCCTTGACGTGCAGACCGCCCAGAACATGCGGCATGACCCCGGTTTCGATCATGCGCCTGACGACGGCCGCAGGATCGGCCACACCCAGCAGTTTGAACAGTTCCTGTTGCAGGCGCTCGCCCGACAGGCCGTCGATCCCGGCTTTCAGCGCCACGCAGGCATTGAGAGAGGGTTCATCCAGTGTGCTGCCGTGACTGGCGCTGAACCGAAAAAAGCGCAATATTCTCAGATAATCTTCGCGAATTCTTGTCTCGGCGTCGCCGATGAATCGCACCCGCCCGGCCCGCGCATCGGCCAGCCCCTGCCCCGTCGGATCGAACACCTCGCCACGCACATCGGCATAGAGGGCGTTGAGGTAAAAATCGCGGCGCTGCGCGTCCCGCGTCCAGTCGGTGGTGTAGCTGACCACGGCGCGGCGGCCGTCGGTTTCGACATCCTCACGCAGGGAGGTGATCTCGAACGGCTCGCCGCCGACCAGCGCTGTGATGGTGCCGAAGGCCTTGCCCGTCGGGACGTGGCGGATACTTGCCGCCGACAGGGCGGCTTCGGTCTCGTCGGGCGTCAGTTGCGTCGACAGGTCGAAATCGCCGGGCGCACGCCCCATGATCATGTCGCGCACACAGCCGCCGACAAAGCGCACGCAGCCCGCTCCGCCTGCGGCTTCCAGCGCGGCGAAAACCTGCCGCACGGCGGGCCGGGTCATTTCGGGAGGCAGGGTGATATGGAGCAAGGAATTATGTCCGGAGCCGCCGGTAAAATGCCGGGCGAAGACGAGTTCAGGGAGACCGCCTCTCCCGGCGGATTGCAGAGATTACTCAGAAAGCACGGGAATTTCAAACCCCTGCTCACACAACCTCACGTAACACCATTTCCCGTCTGCCGACAGTTCCGCTGTCTCGAACAGGCGCGCGGCGCAGGCACGGGTCATCCGTGCCCAAAGGTCTCCGCGCACCTTCATACGCGGCCGCCATTCGTCGCCCGCCACATCGATGACCAGCGGATGATCGGGCCCCAGCGTCAGACGCTGCGCCTGATCGGTGACGAAGGTCGTCCCGTCGAAATCGACGATACGGAACGGCAGGTCCTCGACGGTGACGATCAGCTTCTCGACCGGCGTAACCAGCACATAGCCATCTGCGTCGCGCCGCAACAGCCTGGAAAACAGCCGCACCAGCGCCGGGCGCGCGATGGGCCGGCCTTCGTGCAGCCAGACGCCATCCCGACGAATGACGATATCGATAGCGCCGCACAGTGGCGGCTGCCACGACTCGACCGGATAGTCTTTCTCAGGAAATCGCGCGGCTTCGTTCAGCCAGTCGCTCATTTGTCGACGGCGCCCCTGAGGGCCTCGCCCGTATAGGCCGGATTATACAGCACCATCAGACGGCGATAATCGACCGGGCCCGGCAAGGTCAGCCCTTCGCCCTTCATGAAACCGAACTTCTCGAAATAGGCCGGCGTGCCGACCAGCAGCACCGCGGTGACGCCCGTCTTGAACGTCGCCTGGATGGAGACGTCGATCAGCGCGCGCCCGATGCCATGACTCTGATGCGCCTCGTCGACGGCGATGGGCCCCAGAAAAGCCATCGTGCCCACCACCTTACGCGCGTCATCATAGATCTTCACCGGCCACAGCCGCACCGAGCCGATAATGGTCGTCTCGGCCTCACCCGCGCGTCCGACGCGATGCATGACGAAGGACAGGCCGGGCAGCGGCGCATTGCCTTCGCGCAGGCGTTCGGCGGTCTTGGCGTAGCGGCCCGGTCCGAAGACACGATTGACCAGCGCGTCGGCGGCATCGCGCTCGGCGGCGGCTTCCACAGTGATCAGACGCTCGAACGGATAGGTATCCACGGCCAGACCCGACAACTCATATACACCAGATACGCCGGAAACCGGCAAAAACGGGCGCATCCTTTAGTCGTAAACCTATAGGCCGTCAAATAAAGAAGCCGCAGCAATTGTAACAGATCAGCCTTTGCCCAGAAACGCCGCAAAGGCCATCGCCGCTTCGGGGCTTTTCAGCCGCGCCAGAAAGATTTCCCCCTCGCGCACAATCTGGCTCCACACGACATCGGGCTGGCGCATCAGGGCCTTGGCCTGACATAGCGCCTCCAGCGGCAGGGCGGCCAGTTTTGCCGCCACCGCCTCGGCTTCGGCAGCCAGTTGAGCGCGGCCCACAACGCGGTTGGCGACGCCCGTGCTCAGGGCCTCCGCCGCCGGGACGGGACGCCCCAGACTCAGCCATTCGAAGGCGCGCGCATGACCGATGCGCTGCGTCAGGAGCAGACTTGACCCGCCCTCCGGCGTCAGGCCCAGCTTAAGGAAGGGCAGGCTTAACCGCGCCTCTTCGGACATCAGCACCTGATCGCAGTGCAGCAACATGGTCGCGCCTACGCCCACGGCCTGCCCCTGCACCGCCGCGACGATCGGCATGGGCGCATAGGCCAGCGCCTTAAGGAACCTAAACACCGGTAAGGTCTCGACCGCGCCCTCGTGCGCGGCCAAGGCCACGAAATCGGCTATGTCGTTGCCGGCGCAGAAATCGTCGCCTTCGGCCTCCAGAAGAATGACCGACGACGCCGTATCGATCGCTTCGGCCAGGGCGGCATACATGGCGTGATCGAGCGCGTTCTTCTTGGCGGCGCGGTTGAGTTTGATGCGCCTTACGCCACCGGCGTCCGTGACCTCTACCGACATGGGGGCTCCCTTTATATTTGCCTGTATCTGACACGTGTGCCGCTGGGGCAGGCAAGCGTAAAAATCGAACCATTTTTTTATATTCGCAGCGCAGCGAAGCGGCTTCGTCCCATTGCCTTCAAGCCGCCACATCCTGTAGAGACAATTCCGTTATAAAGAGCCGCTAAAATCCGGCCGTCGACGCATTCACAGGTTCGCATTCAAGGAAACCGCAACCGATGTCTCTTTCCACCTTCCTCAGAGGCGCGGCGCTGGCCGTGACCGCCCTCGCGCTGGGGTGCAGCGCGGCTTCCGCCGCCGAACCGGCCAAGCTGAACGACAAGCAGCGCGCCAAGGGCGTCGCCGACGCCCCCGCCCTGATACAGACCGCCGGCGTGCCGTGCGATCCCGCCGACGCCTATTCGGTCGGCGAGTCCAGTCAGAAGAGCGCCGATGGCAAGACCGTAAAGCTTCAGGTCGTCGAAGTGGCGTGCAAGGCTGGCGGCGGCTATCTCCTCAGTAAAAATACCGCGACCAATACGGTGAACGCTTTCAATTGCACGCAAGCCTTCTCTCAGAATGCCGCCGACCCCAAGCAGGTGAAATGCGCGCTGCCCGCCAATGAAAAACACTTTGTCTGGCTTACGCCGATCGTCAAGTCATATGATGCGGGTTGCACCGTCAGCAATGCGCGCTGGCTGGGAGCGGTCACGGAGCACAAGTTCGACCGGTACGAAATCGCCTGCGAAGGCCGCCCCGGCGTGGTTGTGGACGTGCCGTTCGCCGGTTCCGATACGAAGCTTGCCTTCTCGAATTGTTTGATAGCTAAAGGCAATTCGGCCTGTCAGTTCACCACCGCCGAACAGGCCGTCCAGAGCCTGCAGGACCCCGTCAAACAGGGTCAACTGCCCTGCACGGTTGAAAAAGCGCGCTGGCTGGGCCGCTCGACCGCCGACAATGCCGACTTCTACGAGGTGGGTTGCGCCGGCAAGCCGGGCTTCATCCTGCAAACCGACACAGCTTTGAAGTATAAGGCTAATTTCGGTTGCGACCGCGCCGGCACCCTGGGTCCGTGCCAGTTCACCGACGCCGCCAGCCTGACGGCCGGCGCGCGCGACGCCTACACTCAAAAGCTTAAAACCGCCGGCATCACCTGCACGATCGGCGATTTCAACGTTGTCGGCGTCGAAACCGCCACCAAGCGCGAACTGGTCGAGTTCAAGTGCCCGGAACAGAAATTCGGTCTGGCCGCCTTCATCCCGACCGAAGGCTCGACCGCCAAGTTCGAGGCGATGGACTGCTTCACCATGATTTCGCGCCGCAAGGAATGCGGGTTCGTCACCAAGGCCACGCTGGATCAGCATCTGGACACCCTGATCAAGGGCGCCAAGAAGGACTGCGACATTCAGCAGATCAACTATCTGGGCCGTGGCGACGATGACGCCGCTCTGGTCGAAATCGCCTGCACCAACAAGCGCGGCTATGTCGGCGCGGTGATGAAGGCGCGCACCGGCTTCGAAGAAGTCGTGTCGTGCAACATCGCCAAGAGCCGCAAATATCCGATCCAGTGCGAAATCCCCGGCAACGGCACCTACGTGCCGCCCGCCGGCGGTTCGAACGACTGATCGGACGCTGAACCAAACGAAAAGCCCGCCGGAAACGGCGGGCTTTTTTGTGCACCCAGCAAACGCAAAAGCGTAAATCGTCAGCCTTGAGTCGAATAATAGCCGGCAAGCGCCGCAGCTACAAAAGTAGCTGCAAGCGCAGACTGCGTATTAGTCGGCCAAGGATGGCGATTTACAGGATCTCCATGAAACGGCAGGCCTCTCCCTGCGACGGCAGCACGATCTCGTCGTCGCGCATGACCACCTTGCCGCGCACGATGGTTGCCTTGGGCCAGCCGTGGGCCTCGAAGCCATCGAACGGCGTCCAGCCGCAGCGCGAACGCATCTGGTCGTGCGTAATGACGCGCTTGTGGTTCAGATCGACCAGGGTTATGTCGGCGTCGTAGCCCTCGGCCATGCGCCCCTTGCCGGCCAGACCGAAGACGCGCTGTGCCCCGCCCGATGTCAGATCGACCAGACGCTCCAGCGACATTCTGCCGTTGGCGACGTGGGTCAGCATGACCGGCAGCAGGGTCTGCACGCCCGGCATACCCGACGGCGAGGCGGGATAGGGCTTCGATTTTTCCTCGATCGTATGCGGCGCGTGGTCTGAGCCCAGCACGTCGGCAATGCCGCCATTAATGCCGTGCCACAGACCGTCCACATGGTATTGGTCGCGGATCGGCGGGTTCATCTGGGCATAGCCCTTCAGCCGTTGATAGGCCTCCGGCGCCACCAGAGTCAGGTGCTGCGGCGTGATCTCGACCGTGGCGATGTCCTTGTTGTGCGCCAGAAAATCGATCTCTTCGGCGGTGGTGACGTGCAGGACGTGGATGCGCTTGCCCGCCTCGCGCGCCAGCCGCACCAGACGGTGCGTCGACTGGATCGCCGACTGGGCGTCGCGCACGAAGTCGTGGCTGGTCCAGTCGCCTTCACGCGCCAGAGCGCGGCGCTCGGCCAGACGGTATTCGTCCTCGGAATGGAAGGTGGCGCGGCGGTTGACGCTGGCCAGCACCTTGGCCACGCCCTCGTCGTCGGCGATCAGCAGCGTGCCGGTCGAGGCCCCCATGAACACCTTGACGCCGCAGCAGCCCTTCATGCGTTCCAGCTCGCCCAGATGCGCAGCATTCTCATGCGTGCCGCCGACATAGAAGGCGTGGTCGCAGTGCATACGGTGACGCGCGCGCTTCAGCTTGTCCTCGAAGGTCGCCGGATCGGTGGTGTTGGGGTTGGTGTTCGGCATTTCGAACACGGCCACGACCCCGCCCAGAACGGCGGCCTGAGACCCGGTTTCGAGGTCTTCCTTCCATTCCAGACCCGGCTCGCGGAAATGGACCTGCGTGTCGATGACGCCCGGCATGGCCAGTAGGCCCGTGGCGTCGAACACTTCGCCGACCGAGGCCTGAGACAGGTCGCCGAAGGCGGCGAACTTGCCGTTTATAATACCGATGTCGCCCTGCCCCCGCCCGGCGTGATTGATAATGTCGGCGTTACGGATGATCAGATCGTAGGTGGGCATGGGGCATCTCCAATACCTTCTCTTATGAAGGAGAAGGCAGCCTGAAAGGCCTGATGAGGGGCTTAAGACGCGCTGAGCGTCGTCTGAACGGCCTCATACACCCGGTTTACGCTGAGGTCGAGCATATGACACAGGGCCTGATCAAGATTCGGGTCCTGTGCACGGATTTCCTCGAAGTGACGCGGTGTGCGCAGGATATGCACATTGTTCCCCAGCGGCGCTTCGACCCGTTCGTCCGAGGGCCCGTAGAGTCCGAAACTCAGCACATTGGCCGCCGCCGCCAGATGCAGCCAGATGTCGTCATTGCCGATAAAAACGCTGGCCTGACGCAGGCAGGCATAGGCGGTCAGCGGATCGAGCTTGCCGGTCAGTTCGACGACCCGCGCCTTGGGGGCGGCCATGCGCAGGGCCGTCGCCGCTTCGCGATCCGTCTCATTGCCCAAGATGAGCAGCCGCGCGCCTTTCAGCGGCCCGTCCTCGTTCATCAGGCGGGTCGCCAGCACCGAAAAGCGCTCGGCCGGCCACTGCGCCCCTTGCCAGCGCGCACCGGGGGCAATGGCCAGCAAGGGCCCCTCTTCGCCCGCCGTGTCCTCAAGAAAGGCCGCCGCGCCTGCGCCGCGCGCCTCGGCGACGTGCAACCACGGCAGTTCGGGCTTTTCCAGCCTCAGCAACCGCGACGCCATCACCACCGGATGTTCGGGCAAGTGAAGATTGCGGGCATAATGATCCGGCGCGATGGCGCGGGTCTTCGCGCTCAGGAAACGCGACCACAGGGTCGGTCCGGTATCGAGCAGCAGACCCCAGTTTTTCTGACGCAACCGCCACCACAGTTTCAGCCCGGCCGGCGAGATGACCGGGCCGTCAAAGGCAAGGATTTCCTCGATATGACTGAAGTCAGCGAACAGCGCCGCGCTGTCGCTGCGGGTCACCAGAGTCACGGCGGCATTGGGCACTTCTTGCAGGAGGCGCGCGAGAACCCCACCTAGAGCCAGCGCCCTTTTCGGTTCATCAAGCGCGACGATCAGGATCGGAAACGGACGGCTCATGTTAAACACTCTATCCCGAATCTGCTGCCCGTATCAAACATGACCGACCTTATCGCCCTTCCGCACCGCGCCCTGATCGCCCTGACCGGCCCCGACTGGGGAAAATTTCTCAACGGTCAGACAACGATCGACGCGGAAAAAATCTTCGACGCCGTCGCAAACGGCGCGCACAAGCCCTTATATTATGGCGCGTTTCTCACCCCGCAAGGCAAGCTGAGCGGCGATGTCTTCATCTGTCCACGGGATTCCGACACGGTGTGGATCGATGTCGATGCCGGGCTGAGGGACGAACTCTTCACCAAACTCAACCTGTTCAAGCTGCGCGCGAAGGTCACCCTGTCCAAACCCGAGGCGCAGGTCTATGCCGCTCTCTCCGAAGGTTTACCGGACCCGCGCGCGCCGGGGCTGTTTCGCGCCTATGGGGTGCTGGAAGCAACCGGTAATATCGACACCTACACCGATTTTCGCCTGACGCAGGGGCTGGCCGAGCCGGGGCTCGACTTCCCCAGGGACTATCTCTACCCCATCGACATCAATATGGACCTGATCGAGGCCATCGACTTCAAAAAAGGCTGTTTCGTCGGTCAGGAAACCACTTCGCGCATGAAGCGCCGCGGCACGATCAAGAACCGCCTGATCCCCCTCACCCACTCAGGTCGGTTCGACTTCGGCGCGGAGGTGCTGCAGGGCGAGCGTCGCGCCGGCGAAATCCTCGCCTCGCAGAACGGTAAATCACTGGCCCTGATGCGCCTCGACCGCATCGACGGCCCCCTCAACTGTAACGGCGAAGCGGCCACCCTCGCCGTCCCCGACTGGCTGGCTCCGCACCTCGCGCCCGTCGAAACCTGACGCCGGTTTCATTTGCCAGCCCGGCGATCAGCGGTTATCGTCCCTTCGAACGTAGTAACCAGAGGGGACGGCCATGTTCAGTTTCGACCTGATGTTTCAACCGCTTAAGCGCTATTTCGACTTTCAGGGCCGCTCGCGCCGTTCCGAATACTGGCTGTTCTATCTCTTTCAGTTGGTGGTCAGCCTGAGCCTGAGCCTGTTGCAGGGAGTCGGCGGACTGGTGGCCGGTCTGGTCGCCGGCATCAACTTCATCTTCGCGCTGGGCATCCTCATCCCGTCGATCGCCGTCGGTGTGCGCCGCTTTCACGACACCAACCGCACCGGCCTGTGGCTGCTCTTCTACCCGGCGGTGATGATCGTTTCGCTGATCCTGACCCTCGTCTTCGCCCGCGACGCCGTGGCGCAGATGGGCCAGAACTTCCAGAACCTCGATCCGTCCAGCCTCGAATCCGGCGACCCGCAGGCCAATCTGGCGGTCTACAGCGCCATGGCGCCGATCGCCCTCTACGTCCTGCTGCCGACCTGGCTGGCCAGCCTCGTCACCCTGTGGTTCCATGTTCAGGACGGCACGCCCAACGCCAACCGTTTCGGCGCCGACCCCAAGGGCCGCGGCGTCACCGAAAGCGTCGTCTCGACCTTCTAAGCCGGAGCGGAATCGGGTATGGAGCCATCCATGCCCGATTTTTCTTTCGAGTCCCAATTTAGCGGTCCGGTGTGCGGTGTGGACGAAGCCGGTCGCGGCCCCTGCGCGGGGCCCCTGTGCGTCGCCGCCGTCATCCTCGATCCGGCACGCCTCCCGCCGGGCATCGCCGACTCCAAGAAACTGACTGAAAAGCAGCGTTTCGCGCTGGAGCCTGAAATCAAGGCCGCGGCCATCGCCTGGTCGGTGATTGAGATTTCCGCCGCCGATATCGACTGCCACAACATCCTCAGGGCGACCCTGATGGGGATGACGCAGGCCGTCGAAGCCCTGTCACCCGTACCGGTTCACGCCCTGATCGACGGCAACCGCTGTCCGCCGCTGAGCCTCCCGGCCACGGCGGTGATCAAGGGCGATGACAAATCGCTGTCGATCGCCGCCGCCTCCATTCTCGCCAAGACGGCGCGCGACCGCATTATGATCGAGATGGACGCCGTCTATCCGGTCTACGGCTTCAAATCGCACAAGGGCTATCAGGCCGAAGCCCATATCGAGGCCATCCGCCGGCACGGTCCGTCGCCCATACACCGCATGAGCTGGGCGACGATCCGCGCGGTCATGCCCGTCGAGGCCGGTGCCGCCGAATAAACCGAATAATCAGTGCGGCCATTCCTGGGTCAGCACCTCGGCCTTGCCGTCCTTCCACTTCACTTCCAGCGACGGCTTGGCCGGCTTGCCCTCGGCGAACAGTTCATAGATGATCGTGCCGTCCGGCTGGGCGCTTTCGATAACGCGCACCGGCACGATGGCCTTGCCCGCTGCGGCCTGCACCAGAGCCGGTGCCGTGTTCCACGCGATGTCGCGCTGAATCTCCACGACCTTGAAGGCACCCGCCTCTTCCAGCACGTCCAGTTCGACCTCCGAGCCGTCCGAACGCTTGCCTTCGACGTCAAAATAGACGCGCCCGTCGCGCTCCTTGCGCTGGGCCTCGGCAATAGTCATGCCCGGCACCGCCGCCCGCACCACCCTGGTCACGCCTTCGGGCAGTTCCGCCGCCGTCAGTTCGGTGATGACATCGCCCGATACCGTGGCGGCTTCTGACGCGGCCTCGGAAGACGCCGTCGCCGACGCATAGGGCGCGACCGTATCGGAATCCGAGCACCCGGCCAAAGCCACCGCTGCACCCAAAACCATCAGACCTGTGAGTTTCATCCGTTCCTCCTGTTGTTATATGACACCGGTAGCACGGTCGCGCGCGGGAACAAAACGAATCCAAATCTGAGTCCAAAAAGACTCACCCCCAGAAAATTGAATCGCCCGATTCGCCGCGAGTCAAGTTTTAATCTTTTGTTTACCCCATAAGATTCTAACCTGTCCTTTCGTATCGGCCTCAGAAGCGGGCCGCCATCTTTTCGGGGTTTAGTCATGACACGCCACATGCCGCAAAAAGCCATCCTGCAGCGCACCGCGCTGGAGTTGGACACCATCCATGTCGGCGAATGCGTGGACATTCTCAAATCCCTGCCGGACAAGTCGGTCGATCTGGTCTTCGCCGACCCGCCCTACAATCTCCAGCTCGGCGGCGACCTGCACCGCCCGGACAATTCCAAGGTCGACGCCGTCGACGACGAATGGGATCAGTTCGCCAGCTTCGAAGCCTATGACAAGTTCACGCGCGAGTGGATGCGCGAATGCCAGCGCGTGCTCAAGGACGACGGGGCTATCTGGGTGATCGGCTCCTATCACAACGTCTTCCGTCTGGGCGTTGCGCTTCAGGATCTCGGCTTCTGGGTCATGAACGACGTCATCTGGCGCAAGGCCAACCCCATGCCCAACTTCAAGGGCACGCGCTTCACCAACGCCCACGAAACCCTGATCTGGGCCACCAAGGCCAAGGGCCAGAAGCGCTACACCTTCAATTACGACGCGCTCAAGGCATTCAACGAAGACACCCAGATGCGCTCGGATTGGGCCATCCCGCTGTGCACCGGCGAAGAGCGCCTCAAGGACGAGAACGGCAACAAGGTCCACCCCACGCAAAAGCCGGAAAGCCTCCTCTATCGCGTGCTGCTGGCCTGCTCCAAGCCCGGCCACGTCGTGCTCGACCCCTTTTTCGGCACCGGCACCACCGGCGCGGCCGCCAAGCGTCTGGGCCGCCACTTCATCGGCATCGAGCGCGACGAAACCTACGCCGGGCACGCCCGTGAGCGCATCGCCCGCGTGCAGCGCGCCAACGAATCCGATCTGGCCGTCATGGGTTCCAAAAAGGCCGAACCGCGCGTGCCCTTCGGCGCTCTGGTCGAAGCCGGCCTGCTGCAACCCGGCGACACCCTATATTGCCCCAAGGGCCAGCGCACTGCCCGCGTCCGCGCCGACGGCTCGCTGGTCCACGGCGAACTGACCGGTTCGATCCACAAGATGGGCGCCATGCTGGAACAGGCCCCGTCCTGTAACGGCTGGACCTATTGGCGCTTCAAGACCGATGCAGGCTTCAAGCCGATCGACGATCTGCGCGCCCGCATCCGCCAAGGCCACTAGCGCTCAAGCAGGGGCACAGCCCCTGCACCCGGAACGTACCGCGGCAGGCGGCATCGTTCATTGTCTATTGAAATCGAAGGCCCGGTGGAAACGCCGGGCCTTTGTTACGACTAAAGTCGCAATATTGATCGTTTTCGCTTGATTTTGCGCTTATCTGCGCGCCTAATCATCGGACAAATGAGCGGCACAAGCCGTCACCACGGAAACGACAGGATGATCACCAATACATTCCGCCATTTGGCGGTCGCTCTGGCCGTATGCGCCGGGTTAGGCCTCGCCGCCACGTCCGCTTCCGCGCAGCAAAGCCGCAAGGAAATGCTGGCCGCCGAAGCCGCCGCCGACAGGATCAAGGACGTCAGCAAACTCATGCCGCAGTTCGGTCTGCCGTGTGAAGTGACCGAAGCCTCGGCCCCCACCGCCGCCGAAGCCACCGTGGACGGCAAGAAAACCGCCATCGAAGGTTTTGAAGTCGCCTGTAAAGACCAGCGCGGCTACATTCTTTACAAGACAAAAACCGCACCGTTCGGCGACCCGATGGGCTGCCTCGAAGCCGCCGCCATCGCCAAGACCGCGCCCGGCAGCCCGGTGTGCAAGCTCAAAAGCAATCGCGCCGCCCACTACTGGCTGACCGATACTGCCAAGTCGAAAATCCCGTCCTGCCAGATCGCCGGTGCGCGCTTCATCCGCGCTGACGCGACGGCCCATAGCGAAACCTATGAGATCAGCTGCAAGAATACCGCCGGCGGCGTCTTCATCGTTCCGACGCACAAGACCACGGAGAAAACGGTCGGGTTCCTCAACTGCCTGAAAACCGCCGACACCGCGCTGAAATGCGAACTGACCACGCCGGAACAGGCGCCGCAGACCCTCAGCGCTCTGGTGAAAAAGAACGCCTCCGACTGCACGATCAGCAATGCCCGCTTCGTCGGCGCCACCAAGGACGCCGAATATTACGAGGTCGGGTGCGAGGGTAAGCCCGGTTTCGTGCTGATCACCGATCTCGACACGCAGTTCAAGGGTACGGTCGGTTGCGACAAGGCCGCCTCGATCGGCGGCTGCAAATTCACCGATACAGCGGCCCTCGCGGCTGCGGGCAAGGCCAAGCGGGACGAGACCAAAGCCAGATATAAGGACGCCTATGCGAGGGCCCTGACCGCCGCCGGCGTGGCCTGCACCATCGAGGATTTCCGGCGCATCGGCCGCGATACCGCCACCAATCGCGATCTGGCCGAATTCAAGTGCGCCGAAGCCAAAACCGGTCTGATCGCCCTGATCCCCGACGCTGGCAAGGACGGCAAGCTGGAGAGCTTCGACTGCTTCGCCGCCGCCGTGCAGAAGACCGATTGCGCCTTCGTCTCGCAGGATCAGCTCAAGACGCATCTGCAGACCCTCAGCGCCAACCACAAGTCGATCAAGGCCGACTGCGTGATCGGCGAGGCCCGCTACGCGTTTGAAAACAACGGCCAAGTGGTGCTTGAAATCGCCTGTGTCAACAAGCGCGGCTATATCGCCGTGCTTAACAAGGCCCGCACGGCCCTCAATCCCGCCGTGCCCTGTCATGTCGCCGCCACCAATCCCGGCGTGCCTGAAAAGTGCACCCTCGCCGGTAATGGCAGCAACAAGGAAGGGGCTTAATGTTTAGCTTGCGCAATCCGGTTGGATTACGTGGGGCCCCTTCCCTGAACGTACCGCGGATGCGACATCGTCCATCGCGTGCGGAGTAAGCGTACCTCGTGAACCCTCCCCTGCCCCGCCTTAACCGGCGGGGCTTTTTTATTTCAATTCCAGGGCTTTGGCGAAAACCGTCGGCAGGGCTTTGGTCTCCGCGTGAGGCAACAATTGATAGACATTGTGCTGACGGAGAAAAACCACCATCTCATCACCGGTCAGATCGATCCGCCATACCTGCTGCTTCAGTGCAAAGTGCGTAAAAACGTGTTCGTAGGCACCAATATATCGCCAACTCCCCTCTCCCTGAGGGAGAGGGAGATGCGGAGCATCGGGTGAGGGGGGTGTCTTCTGCGCCGCTGCCCCCTCACACGGCCCTTCGGGCCACCCTCTCCCCCAAGGAGAGGGAAAAGCCTCTCCCCAAACCTCGCTCCGCCAGTCCAGATGCGGCAGGCCGAGCATTCCACCCAGCAGGCCCTTGTCCGGACGGCGCTCGACCACCACACCCTCATCCGACACGATCAGGAAGGCCACCCCGTGCCGCACCGGTTTGGGCGGCCTGGCGGCCTTGACCGGGTATATCTCCGGCTGACCTTCGGCGAAGGCCGCACAGTCCGTCTGCAACGGGCACAGTAAACAGGTCGGCGACTTCGGACGGCACACACTGGCCGACAGGTCCATCAACGCCTGCGGCCAGTCGCGCGCCCGATCCTCACGCACCCAGCGCCCGGCCAGCTCGCGCAACAAGGGCCGCGCCTGCGGCACCGGCGTCTTCACCGCATAGAGCCGGCTCATCACCCGCTCGACATTGCCGTCGACCACATTGGCGGCCTTACCGAAGGCAAAGGCTATCACAGCCGCCGCCGTATAGGGCCCGAAACCCGGCAGTTTCAGCAAGGCTGCCTCATCCGCCGGAAACGCCCCGCCGTGTTCGCTGACCACGGCCCGCGCGCATTTCAGCAGGTTGCGCGCCCGCGAATAGTAGCCAAGCCCCGCCCATTCGGCCATCACCCGCTCATCGGGTGCTGCGGCCAGATCGGCGACCGTCGGCCAGATGGCGGTGAACTTCTCGAAATAGGGGGCGGCGTGCGGCACGGTCGTCTGCTGAAGCATCACTTCCGACATCCACACGCGGTACGGATCGGCCTTCAGTTCCGCACCCGGTCCTTCGCGCCACGGTAAAACCCGCGCGTGCAGATCGTACCAGTCCAGCAATCTGCGACGCGCAGACGAGACATCTTCGTCCATACGCTCTTTTTGTCGCGCATCCGATTCCAAAAACCGCTGCACACTTTTTGGGATGCGCTTTATACTCAACACCATGAAACGTGACCTGCCGTCCTATGAAGAGGCTATGCGCATCCTGCGCACCACGCGGACACGCCGCGCGCCTCAGCCTTCACCGCCTGTAAACCGACAGATAGCGCCGATGATGAAGGCGCTCAATGCGCGATTTGAGGCCTATGACACCGGCGCAGGCCGCTTGAAGAACCGCTGGCCGGAAATCGTCGGCGATACGGTGGCGCGTGTCACAGAACCGGTGAAGGTCATTCGCGCCCGCCCCGGCGCCAAGGCCGGCGGCACGCTGGACCTGCGCGTCGAAGGGTCGTTCGCCTCGGTCATCCAGCATCAGAGCCGCGTGATCATCGACCGCGTTAACCTGTTCCTGGGGGCCGGTACGGTCGATCGCCTGCGCCTGATTCAGGGCCCGGTGCAGAAGGTCTCACGCCCCGCCCCGCCGCCGCCTCCCAGACCCCTCAGCGCCGCCGAAGAACTGGCGCTGCAGGACAGCGTTCAGGCCGTCGCCGATGAAAAGCTGCGGCGCGAACTGCTGCGGCTGGGCCGTTCGGTGCTGCTGAAGGATCGCAACCGTCGGAAGTAACTTGCCAAAAGCCATAATCTCGCCGTAGGAAGACCGGAGAAGCTTTTGCAACAAAGCTGAACCCAGATTCTTACCCGGATTCTTACTATGAGGGCTCGATCCATGCACCTGACCCGTCAAACCGTCGTTCGCGGCGCGCTTCTGGCCGCAGCCGCCTTCGGCACCCTCGCCCTCGCCGCTTGCGATGGCGGCGCCAAGACCGACGCCGGGGCCGATGACATGGTCATGGGCAAGGCCGAAGCACCGATCACCCTGGTCGAATACGCCTCGGTCACCTGCTCGCACTGCGCCGAGTTCAACGAGAAGGTTTTCCCGACGGTCAAGGAAAAGTACATCGAGACCGGCAAGGTGAAATATATCTATCGTGAGTTCCTCACCCCTCCGGCCGATGTGTCGGCGGCGGGCGTTCTGGTCGCGCGCTGCGCCGGCAAGGACAAGTATTTCGAGGTGATCGACGCCATCATGCGCTCGCAGCGCGAACTGTTCACCACGGGCGACGCCAAGGGCATCCTCAAGCGGGTGGCCAATTCGGCCGGCCTGTCCGACGAAGCCTTTGCCAAGTGCGTCAACGATCCGAAGGGTCTGGAGCGCATTCAGGCCAATATGGAAAAGTACAGCAAGGCCGACAACATCACCGGCACCCCGACCCTGATCATCAACGGTCAGAAATTCGAGGGCGACTACACCAGCGTCGAGGCCTTCACCGCCGCCCTCGACAAGGCCGCCCCGGCCAAGAAGTAGAGTCATACAAGCGAGTATCGACATGACCGCCACTGCCCGCCGCTTCTACGATCGCGCCCGCCGCGCGCCCTTCTGGCAGCAGGCGCTGGCGGTCTTCATGCTCGCCGCGCTCGCCACGGCCCTGTTCAGCGTCGCCGCCGACGCGCAAAGTACGGGCAAGGGCGCCAAAATCGCGCCGCTCAACGAAATGACCAAGGGCGCGGCCAATGCCCGCGTCACCGTGGTCGAATACGGCTCGGTCACCTGCACCCATTGCGCCGCCTGGTACAACACCAACTGGGCCAAGTTCGACCGCGACTACGTCAAGACCGGCAAGGTGAAGTACGTCTATCGCGAAGTGGCGACCAACCCCGCCCCCATGGCTTTCGGCGTCTACATGCTGGGCCATTGCGCGGCGGCCAAGCCCAACTGGATCGGTCAGAAGGGCGGCACCAAGGCCTATTTCACCGTGATCGAGGGCTTCTTCGCCGCCCAGTCCAAGGTCTATGAGACCGGCGAAGCCGAACCGGTGTTCCGCACCCTGGCCGCCAAGGCCGGGCTGAACCAGAGGGAAGCCGACGCCTGCCTCAAGAACGAGGACCTGTTCAAGGCCATATCGGGGCGCATGGAAGCCAATATGAAGAAGGACGATGTCGAATCGACCCCGACCTTCTTCGTCAACGGCAAACGGGTCGACAGCAACTACGCCGCCATCGAAGCGGCCATCAAGGCGGTCAGATAGACCGGACCGCCGTTCCTATTTATAGTGCGACATCAGTTCGCTGAAGGTCGCCTGAATGTGCTGATGGACCAGCGCCTTGACCGCCTCGGCCTCGCCGTTCAGCCAGTATTCCAGCATGGTGCGGTGTTCCATATGCGCCTGATCCTCGCCGCCCGCGGGTTCGAGGTGCTCACCGAGATTGCGCTCTGAAATAATGTGCAGGCGCTCGATGAACTGCACCGTCACCGGCTTTTTCAGCGGACGGATCAGCGACAGGTGGAACATGCGGTTGGCGTGCGGCACGCGCAGGCGGTCCGATTGCGCCGCGCGGTTCAACTCATCGAACGCCACGCGCGCAAAGGCCTTGTCCGCTTCGCTGGCCATAAGCGCCGCCTCGGCCACGGCCTGCGGCTCCATCTGCAAACGCAGCGTATAGACGTCGACCGCCTCTTCCTGCGTCAGCGGGATGACGTAAAAACCCTTGTTGGCTTCAGATGAGATCAGCCCTTCGCGCTCCAGCCGGAACAGGGCTTCGCGAATGGGAATCTTGCTCACGCCGAACCCGGCCGCCACCGCATCCTGACGGATCGGCTGACCCGGCGGGAAATGCCCGGCGATCAACTGGTCGCGCAGCGCCTTATAGACCTGAGACGAAATGGTCTGAACATGAATACCCATGGGTCACCTGGAAAGCAGAAAACACTGCCGGTCCGGACGCGCCACCCTGATGTCCCTCTGCTCGGCCCGAATGCGATAGGCCCGGCGGGATCGTATATTTCCTACTATCCTGAGTTTATTACCAACCAGATCGCGGGATGTCTTTGCATTTAACGAACAATTGTGACCGAAATTCCGGCGTCTGCGCGATATTCCCCGATTTCGCTCATCCCCGCTCTTCGACCACGGCTTGCCTTGCGTCCGGCGACGCCTTAACACGCCCTATCAGGTGCCCCAATTAGAGCGCAATCCGATAAAGTGGGCACCACTTTTCGAAAAAATTGCGCGACCTCAAAAACTTAGAGCGAGATGATGTTTCCACTTTAAATCATCTCGCTCTAGGTGAAACGGCAAAAACCCGTTAATCTTTCGGTCACCTCTGATTCGCGCACCACAGAATTTGGTTCCTTCTTGCAGTTTCAACGTCTGAGACTTTCCGGCTTCAAGTCCTTCGTCGATGCGTCGGAATTCCGCATCGAACCCGGACTGACGGGCATTGTCGGCCCCAACGGTTGCGGCAAGTCGAACCTGCTGGAGGCTCTGCGCTGGGTGATGGGCGCGACCTCCGCCAAGGCCATGCGCGGCGCCGGCATGGAGGACGTCATCTTCGCCGGTTCGGACAAGCGCCCGTCGCGCAACTGGGCCGAAGTCACCCTGACCATCGACAATTCGGCGCGTCTGGCGCCTCAGCCCTTCACCGATCAGCCCGTGCTCGATATCGCCCGGCGCATCGATCGCGGTCAGGGCTCGACCTATAAGGTGAATGGCAGGGAGGTGCGTGCGCGCGACGTGCAACTGCTGTTCGCCGACGCCTCGACCGGGGCCAACTCCCCGGCCCTCGTGCGTCAGGGGCAGATTTCCGAGCTGATCGCCGCTAAGCCGCAGAACCGCCGCCGCGTGCTCGAAGAAGCCGGCGGGGTGTCGGGCCTGCACACCCGCCGCCACGAGGCCGAACTGCGCCTGCGCGCCGCCGAAAGCAATCTGGCGCGGCTGGACGACATTTCGCGCGAACTGGACACCGCCCTGTCGCGGTTGAAGCGCGAAGCGCGTCAGGCCGACAAATATAAGAAGATTTCCGCCGAAATCCGCGCCCTGCAAAAGGCCATTCTCCACGCCCGCTGGCTGGAGGCCATCGCCCTGTTCCAGACGGCAACCGGCGAAATGCAGGCCCTGTCGCAGGCCGTCGAGGAGACGACGCGCGAAGCGGCCGCCGCCCAGACCGCCGCCCTCAAGACCGCCGAGGCCATCCCGCCCCTGCGCGAGGAAGAGGCCGTCGCCGCCACCGTCAATCACCGCCTGACCATTGAAAAGGAGCGCCTCGACCTCGAAGCGCAGCAGGCGCACGCCGAGATCGAGCGGCTGAAAGGCGATCTGCGCCGTCAGCAGGCCGACCACGCCCGCGAACTGGAACTGGCCCGCGACGGGCAGTCGCAGATCGAACGCCTGAGCGAAATGCTCGACCGCGTGCGCGCCGAGATCAAGGAGGCCCCGTCGCGCGAGCCGGAACTGAAGGCCGCCGTGCTGATGGCCGAGGGCGAGCGCGTCGAGGCCGATCAGCGCATCGAGGAACTGGCCGCCGAACTGGCCGCCCTGACCGAGCGTCAGCGGCTGGAGGCCACGCGCCTGAAGGAGGCGCAGACGCGCTTCGAGCGCCTGCTGGCCCAGACCAATCAGGCCGAACGCGAAAAGCAGGCGTTGGGCGTTTTCGATCACGCCGCGTTGGAAACCGCCCGCACCGCCGCCGAGGCCGCGCAAGGCGCGCTGGACGCCGCCCGCGCCGAGGCCGAAGCGCTGGAAGGCGGGCGGGTGGACGTAGTCAATGCCGAGGCTCAGGCGCGCAAGACCGCGCGCGATATCGAGGACCGGCTGGGGCGGCTGACCGCCGAATCGCGCGGCCTGTCGCAAATCCTGAACGCCAATGCGGGTAAAGCTAAAAGTCCCGTACTCGACGCCGTGCGCGCCCACAAGGGCTATGAACTGGCGCTGGCCGCCGCTTTGGGCGACGACCTCAATCTCAGCCTGTCGAAGCGCGGCGCGCTCGATGCGCTGGCCTTCTGGGCCGAGGATTTCGCTTCGCAAGCGGTGTTCAGCGATCTGGCCGCACTGGGCGTCACGCCGCTGGCGCAGTTCGTCAAGGCCCCGCCCGCCCTCGCCTTGCGCCTGTCGGCCATCGGCGTGGTCGATCAGACCGAGGGCGACCGGCTTCAGACGCAACTGCCCATGGGCGCGCGGCTGGTGTCGAAAGAAGGCGACCTGTGGCGCTGGGACGGGCTGATCGTCCGCGCCAGGGCCCCCAAACCCGCCGCCGTCCGATTGGCGCAACGCACGCGCTTCGACGAGCTTGAGGCCGAGATCGACACGCTCAAACCGGAACTCGACGCGGCCCAGGCGGCGCTGAAAACCGCTGCCGACGCCCAGCGCAGCTTCGAGGATCGCCTGCGTCAGGCGCGTGTCCGCCTGCCGGAACTGGAGCGTGACCTGCGCACGAAGACGACTCAGGCCGATGACCTCAGCCGCCGCCAGACCCAGTACGAAACGCGCATGGAAGCGTTGGACGGCAGCATCAAGCGCCTGCGCGCCGATCTGGGCGAGGCCAAGACCGCCTATGAGGATCTGGCCGACGCGCAATCGTCACCGGAGGCGCTTGATGCGTTGAACGACGCTCTGGTCGACGCACGCAATCTCGCCAATACCTGCCGTCAGGCCGTCTTGGTCGCGCGGTCGGCGCTGGACGAGGACGCCCGCAACCGTCAGCAGCGCGAATCGCGCGAACGCAACCTCAGCCGCGACCTGAACGACTGGACGCGCCGTCACGGCGAATCGGGCAACCGCGTCGACAAGCTGACGCGCGAACAGGAAATGACTATGGCGGCGCTGGCCATCGCCGAGGCCGCGCCCGCGACGTTTGAAACCCGCCGCCGGAGCCTGCTCGATTCGCTCACTGCCGCCGAAAAGCGCCTGTCGGAGGCCCGCGACGCCCTGACCCTTGCCGACACCGCCAAACGCGAGGCCGACGCCGAGGAAAAAGCGCGCGAACAGGCCGCCGCTCAGGCCCGCGAAAAGCGCGCCGGGGCGCTGGCCCGGCTGGAAGCCGCCACGACCCGCAAGGACGAAATCGAAGCGCAGATCCTCGACCAGACGGAAGGCACGCCCGACGCGCTGGGCCTGCGCCTGAAAGAAGAAGCCATCGCCACGCCATCGGACGCCGCCGGGGCCGAGGCCCTGCTGTCCGGCCTTGAAAAGGAGCGCGATCAACTGGGCGCGGTCAATCTGCGCGCCGAGGAAGAGGCTGCGGAGTATCAGGAGCGGCTGGAAGGCATCAGCCGCGAACGGTTGGACCTGACGACGGCCATCGGCAAGTTGCGCGACGGCATCGACGAACTGAATGCCGAAGGCCGCGAACGGCTGCTGGCGGCGTTCGAGGTGATCAACGCACACTTCAAGACCCTGTTTGTCGCCCTCTTCGGCGGCGGGTCGGCGGAACTGCGGCTGGTCGAATCGGACGATCCGCTGGAGGCCGGTCTGGAAATCTTCGCCTGTCCGCCGGGCAAGCGCCTGTCGGCCATGAGTTTGATGTCGGGCGGCGAGCAGGCCCTGACGGCTACGGCGCTGATTTTCGGCGTGTTTCTGGCCAATCCGGCCCCGGTCTGCGTGCTCGACGAAGTCGATGCGCCGCTGGACGACGCCAATGTCGACCGCTATTGCCGCCTGCTGGACGAGATGCGGACCCGCACCAATACCCGTTTCATCGCCATCACCCATAATCCGGTGACCATGGCGCGCATGGACCGCCTGTTCGGCGTGACCATGGCCGAGCGCGGCGTGTCGCAACTGGTCAGCGTCGATCTCAAGGCCGCCGAAGCGCTGGTCGCCTGATGCCCAAAGATCAGAGATGGGACCAAAGTCTTACAGCGTCGGGAAAAACGCGCCGCAAACGTTTGCTGTAAGGGTTTCCGAGGCTCCGGCCCCGCGCGGGAAACGAATTTTCGCAAATAGTGATGCCGCGTGGCGTTTGCACGGGGCAATTAGATCAACTTTATGTCATCGGCTTGCTTGACCTTTGCGGTCTGTCCGATTAGGTTCCGCGCCGTCCGAAGGGGGATATTTGTCTGTGTGCGAATGTCCTTCCGAAAGGTCCGAATATGAATAACGACCCCGATCATGAGACTTCGTCGAAGCTGGACGACCTCGAACGGCGGCTTGATGCCATTGAGCAGAAGAAGCGCCGCAAAGAGAACGACCACGTCGAAACCGAAGCGGGCGCCGGAAAGGGCTATCAGGCTCTGGGCGAACTTCTCGGGGGCATTTTCATCGGATTGGGGGCTGGCTGGCTGAGTGACGAATATCTGCATACGCGCCCCTTCGGGATCATTATCGGCGCGATCGTGGGTCTGGTCGCCGGGGTCTATGCCGTCGCCCGCAGCGGACGTCGTTGAGATTTTTCGGTCGTTTCGACCAATAGCTATTTGAATTGATGAGGTAGGGCTTATGGCCGATCCGTTGCACCAGTTTCAGATTCAGAAGGTCGTCGAATTGCCGACCGTCGATGTTGCTGGTGTCCCCGTCGACCTGTCGATCACCAACTCCGTGCTGGCCATGCTGATCGGCGTCGGCTGCGTGATCCTGTTCTTCGCCCTGACGACGGCGCGCGCCTCGATCATTCCGGGCCGTTTTCAGGTGATGGCCGAAGGCGTCTTCACCCTGATCGACGACCTGGCCGAATCGATCATCGGCCACGACGGCCGCGCCTTCTTCCCGTTCGTGTTCACGCTCTTCCTGTTCATCCTGAGCTGTAACCTGGTCGGCATGACCACCTATTTCACGGCGACCTCGCAACTGGCGGTCACCGCCATGCTCGCCATCCTGACCATCGGTACGGTCATCGTCGTCGGCTTCGTCAAGAACGGCTTCGGCTTCTTCAAGCTGTTCATGCCGTCGGGCGTGCCGCTGCTGATCCTGCCGATCCTGGTCCCCATCGAAATCATCTCCTTCCTGATGCGCCCCATCACCCTGACGCTGCGTCTGTTCGGCAACATGGTCGGCGGTCACATCGTGATGAAGGTGTTCGCGGGCTTCATCGTGGCTCTGGCCTCGGCGGGTGCGCTCGGCTATCTCGGCGGCTTCGTGTCGCTGACGGCGGTCGTGGCCCTGACGGCGCTGGAATTCCTGGTGGCCTATCTGCAAGCCTTCGTCTTCGCGGTGCTGGCCTGCGTGTACCTCAATGACGTGGTGAACCTTGATCACCACTAAGTCATCCTGATTGCTTACGTTTATCCTCTTCTTCCTACGGAGTTAAAAGTCTATGGACGCTTCTGCTTACAAGTTCCTCGGCGCGGGTCTGGCCATGCTGGGTATGATCGGTGCCGGTATCGGCCTCGGTCTGCTGTTCGGCAACTTCTTCCAGGGCGCGCTGCGCAACCCTTCGGCGGCCAAGTCGCAACAGACCAACCTCTTCATCGGTATGGCCCTGACCGAAGCCCTCGGCATTCTGGCGTTCGTTATCGCCATCATGATCCTGAACGGCTAATCCCGCTTTCGCGGGCTGGTTCGCCGCAGGCGTTCGCCCGACGAAGACCGGACTTTTCGACGGATCAGGCTGGCGTCACAGTCTGATCCGTTCGTTTTTCAGGCGCACCCGATGCGCTACCCGACAGACCCATAGTCCGTGGCCCGGCCGCGGATCAAAAGGATCAAATCATGAGCGTAACCGCTAGCCCCGCGGCCAGTGAAACGAGCGCCGAAACGCCCGTGACCACGGTGGCCACGCTTGAGCCCCTCGCCGAAGCCCCCGCTTCCGCCGAAGCGGCTCACGGCGACGCCCACACCACCTCCACCGGCCACGGCGAAGCGCACGCTTCCGGCGGCCTGCCGCAGTTCCAGACGGAACACTGGGCGGGTCAGATGGTGTGGCTGGTCGTCATCTTCACCGTGCTGTTCATCCTGATCGCCAAGATCTTCGCCCCTCGCCTGCGCAAGGTCATCGACACGCGCGGCGCGACGATCGCCGAGGATCTGGCCAATGCCCGCGCCATCCGCGACGAGGCCGAAGCCCAGGCCAAGGACGCCGCCGCCGAAACCGCCGCGGCTCAGGCCGCCGCACGCAAGCTGGCCGCCGACGCCAAGGCCAAGGCTGCCGCCGAACTGGCCGCGGCTCAGGCCAAGGAAGACGCTCGTCTGAACGGCATTCTGGCCGAGGCCGAAGCCGCGATCCGCGCCAAGCGCGACGAAGCCCTGGCCCACGTCACCGAGATCGCCACCGACACCGCGTCGGCGCTGGTCGAAAAGCTGACGGGCAAGGCCCCGACCAAGACGGCGCTGACCGCCGCCCTGAAGAAGAGCTGAGGAGCACCCGATGGAACACGCTGAACCGTCCTTCTGGGCCAATCCCGAAACCTGGGTCCGCATCGGTCTGGGTTGCTTCTTCCTGCTGCTGATCGTCATGAAGGTGCCGCAGAAGCTGTGGGCCTCGCTGGCCGACACCGGCAATGCCGTGCGCGCCGAACTGGACGAAGCCGTGCGCATCCGTCAGGAAGCGCAGGCCCTGCTCAACCAGATCAAGGCCGAGCGCCTTGCGGCCGAGCAGAAGGCCAAGGAACTGATCGCCTTCGCCGAGGAAGAGGCCCAGCGCCTCACCACCGAGGCCAAGACGAAGCTCGACGAGTCGATCAAGCGTCGTCAGGCTCAGGCTGAAGCCAAGATCGCGCAGGCCGAAGCCAAGGCGACGTCCGAGGTCAAAGCCGCCGCGACCGATCTGGCTACCCAGATCGCGGAAAACGTACTCCTCAGCCGCGCCGACGGCCTGAAGAGCGATCCGCTGGTCGATCAGGCCATCACGCAGGTGGCGACCCGCCTGTCGTAAGACACAGCGATCGCGCAAAAATAAAGGCCCTGCCGGTTCCGGCAGGGCCTTTTCATTTGTGTCGATGCGGGGGGGGTTAGTCCTTCAAACCGCCCAGACGGCGGAAGATCAGCCATACCGAGACGCAGACGCAAACAATGCCCACCACGGCCAGCGTAATCGACATGGTGGTGAAGACATCGGCATTGCCCGGCTCGGTCATTTCGAGATTGATGGCCTTCTGATAGGCGCCCGCCGCCCCCCCCAGCGCCGCCAGACCGATCACCGAAATGAAGATCCATTGCAGGGTCGAGGCGATCATCTGCCACAGGCTGCGCTCATTGGCCTCGGCCTCTTCGGTCGAGACGGCGATACGGCCATCCTCGGCCAGCCATTCGTCGTCGGCCTCCCCCCCCTCTTCGGCATGGAGATAGGTCTGGGAATGGGGCTCGGTCTGGGAATTGAGGCTCAGGGCATCGTGATGCACGGCGGCGG